>APFI01000031.1 GCA_000403945.1 Desulfovibrio sp. Dsv1 | reverse complement strand
CTAGGCGGACAGGCAAAACCTCAAAACGGAGAGAACTGTCTGATCAAGTCTGAACTACTACATGTGACTCTCTCTTTTGGAAGGTTAAGGATACCGTTCTCCTTGCGCCGAGCGTCCTTTTTCCGTAGGTTTCAGCCATGGCCAAAACGCGCGAAATCTATCTCTGTTCAGTATGCGGAGCCCAGACCCTGCAATGGCGCGGCCAGTGCCCCAACTGCCGCGAATGGAATACCCTTGAGGCCTCGGCCCAGCCCCGCCCGACGGCTGGCCGCCGGACCGCCACGTCTTCCGGTCCCGGCGGGGTCGACCGTCCCGTGCCCCTGCGCGACGTGGCCGACGCCGGGCACACCCCCTACGGCAGCGGGCTCAAGGCTCTGGACCGCGTGCTGGGCAAGGGGCTGGTGCCGGGTGCGGCCATCCTGGTGGGCGGCGAACCGGGCATCGGCAAATCCACCCTGCTGTTGCAGGTGGCCGGGCTGGTGGCGGCCCAGGGCAAGCCGGTACTCTACGCCAGCGGCGAAGAATCCCTGCCGCAGATCAAGTCCAGGGGCGAGCGGCTCAATATGCTGGACCCCAACCTTCTGGCGCTGGCCACCTCCAGGGTGGAAGACGTGCTGGACGCCCTCAATGGCGGAGCCTCGACGCCCGCCCTGGTGGTCGTGGACTCGGTGCAGACCCTGACCAGTCTGGAGGCCGACGGCCTGCCCGGCAACGTCAGCCAGGTGCGCGCCGTGGCCACGGCCCTGCTGGAGGGCTGCCGTCGTTCAGGCTGCACCCTGATTCTGGTGGGCCATGTGACCAAGGACGGCGTTCTGGCCGGGCCGCGTCTGCTGGAGCATATGGTGGACACGGTCATCTCCCTGGAGGGGGACCGCCGTCAGATGTTCCGTCTGCTGCGCGTGTTCAAGAACCGTTTCGGCCCCAATGAGGAATTGCTGGTCTTCCGCATGGGAGAGCGCGGCATGCAGGTGGTGGACGATCCCTCCACTTTTTTTCTGGGCGCGCGCGACGCCTCGTTGTCCGGCACCGCCGTTGTCATGGCCGTGGACGGGCAGCGCCCGCTGGCCGTGGAGATTCAGGCCCTGGTGGCGCGGACCTTCCTGAGCATCCCGCGCCGCGCCGCGCTGGGCTTTGACGCCAACCGCCTGCATCTGCTTCTGGCCGTGCTGGAAAAGCGGCTCAAGCTCAACTTCGGTCAGGTGGACATTTACGCCAAGGTGGGCGGCGGCATGCGCCTGCAGGAGCCCGGCCTGGACCTGGCCTTGGTGGCCGCCGTGCTGTCCTCCTATTATGACGTGCCCCTGCCGGAAAAGTGCGTGCTCTGGGGCGAGGTGGATCTCAACGGTCAGGTGCGGCCTGTGGCCGCGCAGGAGCTGCGCCTTTCACAGGCCCGGCGGCTGGGTTTCGAGCCTATTGTCTATCCTGATGGCGGAGCGGGCAACGGCAAGGTGGGAGGCGGCGTTGTCACTATCGCGGCCCTGCAGCAGCGTTTGTTCCGCCGCCAGTGATTTTTTGCCGGAGGAAGCGAAACATGCCCCTGGAAGTGGAACGCAAATATCTGAACGTGGATTTCGCAACGTTACGCCGGGAGCTGCACAATCTGGGCGCGCGTAATCTGGGCGCGCATCTTGAAAGCAACTGGGTTTTTGATACGCCCGACGCGCAGTTGTTCGCCAGCGGGCGACTGCTGCGCCTGCGTCTGCAGGAATGGCCGGACGTCACGCGCCATGTGCTGACCCTCAAACTGCCCGCGCCGCAGAGCGGGCGGTTCAAGGTGCGCGAGGAACGCGAACTGGAAGTGGCCGACGGAGCGGCCACGCTCGCCCTGCTGAAGGGCCTGGGCTACGCGGTAGGCGCGCGTTACGAGAAGGTGCGCGAGCCGTGGTTTTTTGAGGATGTGGAAGTGGAACTGGACGCGCTGCCCTTCGCCAATGTGGTGGAACTGGAAGGCGAAGCCGGGCATATTGACCGGGTCGCCGCGCGTCTGGGGCTTGACAAGGCCGAAATAAGCACCAAAAGTTATCATCAGCTGCATCAGGAATGGCGCCGCCTGCACAACCTGCCCCCGGATCTTTCTTTCGTGTTCGACGCGGAGCAACGGTGCCGCTGCCGGCGGGAACTGGGCCTTGCGGATACGGATCCGCGGGACGGCAAGCCCGGAACGGCTGCCAAGGCCTGAGGCGCTTGCGGGAGATTGTGCCATGCCGTTGTCTCATCAGGATGAAACCGACGGAGAAAGCAGGACCATTGTGGTCAGGAAGCTCAAGGAGCCGGACCGCTACCGTGTTCTGCTGCATAACGACGATTACACCAGCATGGATTTTGTGGTGAACATCCTTTGCGACGTGTTTCACAAACCGCTGGAAGAAGCCACGGCCATTATGCTGGCCGTACACCAGCGCGGCGTGGGGCAGTGCGGCATTTATACCCGCGAAGTGGCCGAAGCCAAGGTCAGCCGCGTCCACCGGGAGGCGCGCGTTGCGGGCTTTCCCCTCAAATGCACCATGGAAAAAACTCATTGAGCGCAATCAGCCGTGTAAAGGCTGCCGCCACGGCGCATCAAAGCGCCGCAGTAGAGGCGCGGCATGCGGCCACGCCCTCGGAACAGCTCCCCGCGGCCGCTTCGGCCGTAGCGGGAGTTTGGAGAAAATATGCTGAGTAAAAGCGTGCAAAGCGTCCTGCGGGACGCCCTTATGGAAGTGCAACGGCGCAGGCATGATCTGCTGACGGTAGAACATGTGCTCTACGCCCTGACCAACAGCATGAAAGGCCGGGGCATGCTGGAAGGCAGCGGGGCCAGTGTGGCCGTACTGCGTGAGCAGCTGGAAGGTTTTTTCCGTACGGAACTGGAAGTGGTGGACCAGCCTGGCAAATATGAAGTCACCCAGACCGACGGCGTGCAGCGCGTGCTGGAGCGCGCGCTCAAGCACATCCGCTCGGCGGGCCGCGACGTTGTGGAACTGGGCGATCTGCTCATCGCCATCATGGACGAGGAGGAAAGCTACGCGCTCTTCTTTCTGCGCAGGCAGGGCGTGGAGCGTCTGGACGTGCTGACCTTCATCTCCCACGGCTTGGGCGAGGGCGGCGGTTCACGTGGCGTGGGGGAAAGCGGAACCGGAGAGGCGGACGACGGCGCGTCAGGCGGAGCCCGCGCGGCCAAGGGCGACCCTCTGGTCCAGTATACTGTGGATCTTACGGCCCGCGCCAGAGAAGGCAAGATAGATCCCCTTGTGGGCCGTGAGCAGGAACTGGACCGTGCCATTGAGGTGCTCTGCCGCCGCCGCAAAAACAATCCGCTCTTTGTGGGCGATCCGGGCGTGGGCAAAACCGCCCTTGCCGAGGGGCTGGCTCTGCGCATCGCCGAGGGCCGGGTGCCGGAAATGTTCGCCGACACCAAACTGTTCGCCCTGGATATGGGCCTGGTGCTGGCCGGTACCCGTTACCGCGGCGACTTCGAGGGACGGCTCAAGGCCATTGTGCAGGCCCTCAAGGCCATGCCCGAGGCCATCCTGTTCATTGACGAAATCCACACGATAGTGGGGGCCGGTTCCACGTCCGGCGGTTCCATGGACGCCTCCAATCTGCTCAAACCGGCTCTGGCCGGCGGCGAAATCCGCTGTATCGGATCCACCACCTATGAGGAGTTCCGCAATCATCTGGAAAAGGACCGCGCCCTGGCCCGGCGCTTCCAGCGCATTGACCTGCGCGAGCCTGATGTTACGGACTGCCTGGCCATTCTTCAGGGGCTGGAAGGGCGTTATGCCGAGTATCACCGGGTGCGCTACAGCCCCACTGTTCTTAAGGCGATGGTTGAACTTTCCGCACGGCATGTGCGGGACCGGTTGTTGCCGGACAAGGCCATTGACATCATGGATGAAACCGGGGCCGCCGTGCGCCTGCGGCAGAGCGTCCCGTCCAGCGCCATCCCATCCGCGTCGGGCAGGGAGGCGCGACCGGCTGTGAGTATGGCCGACGTGGAGCGGGTGGTGGCCCGTATGGCGGGCATCCCCATCCGCACGGTCTCCGGGCGGGAACGCGCGCGTCTGGCCAGTCTTGAGCGAGACTTGAAGTCTCTGGTCTTCGGTCAGGAGAAAGCCATTGAACTTACAGTGCGGGCCATTTTGCGCGCCCGCGCCGGACTCGGGCAGGAGCAGCGCCCGGCAGGGACCTTTCTGTTCTACGGGCCCACAGGCGTGGGCAAAACCGAGGTGGCCCGCAGCCTGGCCAAACTCATGGGCGTGGAGTTCCTGCGCTATGACATGAGCGAGTACATGGAAAAGCATTCCGTGTCCCGCCTGATCGGTTCGCCTCCGGGATACGTGGGCTTTGATCAGGGCGGCCTGCTTACCGAAGCGGTGCGCAAGGCTCCGTATTCCGTGGTTCTGCTGGACGAGGTGGAAAAGGCCCACCCGGATATATTTAATGTATTACTTCAGGTTATGGATTATGCGACTCTTACGGACAACACGGGCCGCAAAACCGATTTCTCGAACGTCATCCTGATCATGACCTCCAATGCCGGGGCCTTCGAGATGTCGCGCTCGTCCATCGGCTTTGGCCAGGTCGCGCCCGAAGACGCGGCCCGCAAGGGCCTCAAGGCCGTGGAAAATCTGTTTACGCCCGAGTTCCGCAACCGTCTGGACGTCATGGTGCCCTTCCGCAGTCTGTCTCAGGAAATGATGCTGCGTATCGTGGACAAGTTCCTGGCCGAGATTCGCGTCACACTGGCCCGGCGCAATGTTACGTTGAGCGTGACGGACAAGGCCCGGCAGTGGTTGGCGCGCAAGGGCTTTGATCCGGCCATGGGCGCGCGGCCCCTGCGCCGTCTGCTGCGCAATGAGCTGGAAGACCGGCTGGCTCATGAGCTCCTGTTCGGTTCGTTGAAAAGGGGCGGCAGCGTCCGCCTGACGCTCAAGAATGACGCCTTGGCCTTGATGCCGACCGCCTTGCCCCGCGCCAAAGCCGCACGGCAGAGCGTGGAGGCCTGAGTACGGCATGCGCGGCGTGTTCGCGGAGCTGGCCGCGCAATTCCCGCCCCCGAAAGCCGCCCGCGCGGACGGACTGCTCTGCGCGGGCGGCGATCTGCGGCCCGAACGCCTGTTGGCGGCCTACAGCCGGGGTATCTTTCCCTGGTATGAAGAGGGGCTGCCCATCCTGTGGTGGTCGCCGGACCCTCGTTGCGTGCTGCCCCTGGAGTCTTTCCGTCTGCCGTCCCGCAGCGCCCGAGCGTTGCGCCGTCACTCCTTTGACCTTACTCTGGACGCGGCCTTCGGGCTGGTCATCCGGGCTTGTGCCGGACCGCGCACGGCTGGAAACGGTACCTGGCTCACGCCGGAGATGATCGCGGCCTATGAGCGTCTGCACGCTCTGGGCTATGCCCATTCCGTGGAGGCCTGGCGGGACGGATCTCTGGCCGGGGGACTATATGGTGTGGCCTTGGGCCGGGCCTTTTTCGGCGAATCCATGTTTCACCGCGCGTCCGAGGCATCCCGCGCGGCTCTGGCCGGGCTGGTGGCGTTGTTGCGGTTGCGCGGAGCGGAGCTGCTGGATTGCCAGCAACAGACCCCGCACATCATGCGGATGGGCGGGGTCATGTTGCCGAGAGCGTCTTTTCTGGATCGACTGGCGCGGGCTCTGGCCGCCGATGAGACAGGAGAACCGGTCGGTCGGCGGATGGAAAACGTCCCTTGGGCTCCCTGGAAAACGGGCTACGCCTATTCCGCCATCAGCGGCTCGTGGACGGCCAGATCGTAAAAGCCGCGCGCCACAAAGGGAAGGGGATAATCGGGCACGGCGTCGAAGCTGATGAAACCCGTGCTCTTGCCTTCGGGGATGCCGCTCAACGGAGCCACGCCCAGCGGTACCGGCAGATCCATGGGGCAGACCGTGATTTTTTCGATGTGCTCGGCATAGCGCTGTTCAAGGTAGGCCATCAGGGCCTGGCTTTCCTCGGCGGTGAAGGCCTCCAGCACGCAACGCAGGGCGGCCTCCTCGGTGGCGCCTTGCAGAACCTGGGGCGGCACCGCCGGGTCGGGCGGACCCACCAGTTTTTTGCCCTCAAGGGCCGCCAGTTCCTCGTCTGTGGCCCCGTGGCGGAAGATGTGCACTTCCACATGGCGGCGTCCCTTGAAGGCGTTGAGCGTGGCGGCTACGATGTAAATCCTGTCCAGAGGGGCATTGTCCGGCGCGACGATACTCTGTTTTTCCATAATGGTTCCTGTTTGTTTTGTATGGCGTGCTCTAACATTATTCCTTTTATCCCAAAATTGATCCCTATGGAAGATAAAGCAATCATTCCCTTCAGTTTGCAGACCGACTACATGCCCATGGGCGATCAGCCAGAGGCCATTGCCGCGCTGACCGAGAATATCCTGTCCGGCGTACCGGCCCAAGTGCTGCTGGGCGTGACCGGCTCGGGCAAGACCTTCACCATGGCCAACGTGATCGCCCGCTGCAACCGCCCGGCCCTGGTCCTCGCACCCAACAAAACTCTGGCGGCCCAGCTCTACAATGAATTCCGCGAACTTTTTCCGCGTAACGCCGTGGAATATTTCGTGAGCTATTACGACTACTACCAGCCCGAAGCCTATGTGCCGGCTTCGGACACCTATATCGAGAAAGATTCCTCCATCAACGACAATATCGACAAGCTGCGCCACGCGGCCACCCATGCCCTGCTGACCCGGCGCGACGTGGTCATTGTGGCTTCGGTGTCCTGCATCTATGGTCTGGGTTCGCCGGAATACTACGCCAAGATGGTTATTCCCGTGGAAGTGGGGCAACGCCTGCCCATGGACGACCTGATCGGCCGTTTGGTGGAAGTGCATTACGAGCGCAACGATTACGATTTCCACCGCGGCACTTTCCGGGTGCGCGGCGACGCCTTGGAAATCATTCCGGCCTATCATCATGAACGGGCGCTGCGTCTGGAATTTTTTGGCGACGACATCGACGCCATGCGCGAAATTGACCCACTCACCGGCGAAGTGCTGGCCGAGGTGGGGAAAACCGTGCTCTATCCGGCCAGCCACTTTGTTTCGGCCCAGGATAATCTGAAGCGCGCCGCCAGCGACATCCGCGACGAGCTGGCCGCGCGCCTCACGTCCTTCAAGGAACACGGCAAGCTGGTGGAAGCCCAGCGCCTGGAACAGCGCACCCAGCTGGATCTGGAGATGATTGAAGAGCTGGGCTACTGCAACGGCATCGAAAACTATACCCGCCATCTGGACGGCCGCAAGCCCGGCGAGCCGCCATCCTGTCTGCTCAATTACTTTCCGCGCGATTTCCTGCTGTTCATTGATGAATCGCACATCACCGTGCCCCAGGTGGGCGGCATGTACAAGGGCGACCGTTCGCGCAAGCAAACCCTGGTGGACTATGGCTTCCGCCTGCCCTCGGCCCTGGACAACCGGCCTTTGCAGTTTGACGAGTTCACCTCTCTGCTCAATCAGGTGGTGTACGTTTCGGCCACGCCGGGCCGCTATGAGCTGGACCAGGCCCAAGGCCTTGTGGCCGAACAGATCATCCGTCCCACCGGCCTGGTGGACCCGGAAGTGGAAATCCGCCCGGTCAAGGGGCAAATGGAGGATCTGCTGAGCGAGTGCCGGGCTATGGGCACGCGCGGCGAGCGCGTGCTGGTGACCACCCTGACCAAGCGCATGGCCGAAGACCTCACCGAATACTGCTGCAATATGGGTGTCAAGGCGCGCTACCTGCATTCGGATATCGAAACCCTGGAGCGCCTGCAGATCATCCGGGCCTTGCGCACGGGCGAATTCGACGTGCTGGTTGGCATCAATCTGTTGCGCGAGGGCCTGGACATCCCGGAAGTCTCCCTGGTCTGCATTCTGGATGCGGACAAGGAGGGTTTTCTGCGTTCCACCGGTTCGTTGATCCAAACTTTCGGCCGCGCCGCGCGTAACGCCCGGGGCCGGGTGATCCTTTACGCCGACAGGGTGACGGCCTCCATGAAGGCGGCCATGGACGAGACGGCCCGCCGCCACGCCAAGCAGACGTCCTACAACGAAGAGCACTGCATCACGCCCCGCAGCACCACAAAAAGCCTTGAATCTCCGCTGGATATTCTGTATGTGGATGACGATGCGGTCAGGGGCCGGGGCCGGGGGCGCGGCAAAGACAGGGCCACTGCCGATGCCGCGCCGCTCACCGCCGAGGATACGGCGGCCCTGGTGCTCAAGCTGGAAAAGGAAATGCGCCGGGCCGCGCGTGATCTGGAATTTGAACAGGCTGCGGAACTGCGTGACCGCATCCGCGCCTTGCGCGCCCGGCTCATAGCTCTGCCCGAATAAAGGCCGCGCGAGTGGACGGGCTTTCGGCCCGCCGCGAACATCGCGCATCCCAAAGGCTTCTCTTATGCCCCGCCGGAATACTTCTTCGAAGAATGAACAGCATTCCTTTTTCGCACCGCAGCCTTCGGCGGAGGAGCGGGAACGGGCCCGCTGGCTCAGCGCCGAACTGGAGCGCCATAATTATCTGTATCACACGCTGGACGCGCCGGAGATCAGCGACGAGCAGTACGATGCCCTGTTCCGGGAGCTGACAGACCTGGAAGAGCGCTGGCCAGGCCTGCGCAGTCCGCATTCACCCACCTTGCGCGTGGGCGGCGGCTTGCTGGACGGTCTGGCCAAGAAAGGGCACAGACGCCGGATGTACGGCCTGGACAACGTCTTTTCCGACGAAGACTGGCACGACTTTGTAGAGCGCATGCGGCGCGCCTGGGATGCGGAGCTTAACGGCCCCCTGCCGCTGGACTTCTGGTGCGATCCCAAGCTGGACGGCTTGGCGCTGGAAATCATCTATGTGGACGGCGTGCTGCGCGAAGCCCTGACCCGTGGTGACGGCGAAACGGGCGAGGTGGTCACCGAGGCCGTGCGCACCATTCGCACCGTGCCCCTGCGTCTGCGCGGGGAGGGGCCTTTTCCGTCCCGCCTGGAAGTGCGCGGCGAAGTGGTCATGTTCAAAAAGGATTTCGCGGATCTCAACAAGCAGCAGCAGGCTTTGGGCCGGAAAGTCTTCGCCAATCCGCGCAACGCCGCCGCAGGCACGTTGCGTCAGCTGGACATTTCCATTGCCGAATCTCGTCCGTTGCGCTTTCTGGCCTACAGCCTGGGCGAGACGGACTGGGCTCCGGCGGAGCCCTGTTCGTCCCAGCATGAACTCATGGAGCGCCTGACAGCCTATGGTTTCCTGACCCCGCCCGAAGGCAGGCTCTGCGCTGGTCCAGACGAAGTGGAGGCCTATGCGGCCCGGGTGCGTGAGCACCGCCGGGATTTCTCCATGGAAATCGACGGGGCCGTGGCCAAACAGGACAATCTGGAGGCGCAGGAGGCTCTGGGCTTCACGGCCCGCGCGCCGCGCTTCGCTGTGGCCTTCAAGTTTCCGGCCATGCAGGCCGAAACCCTGCTGAAGGGCATTGACATACAGGTGGGGCGCACCGGCGTGCTCACGCCCGTGGCCGTGCTGGAGCCGGTGCCTGTGGGCGGGGTCATGGTGTCGCGGGCCACCCTGCACAATGAGGATGAAATCCGCGCCCGTGACGTGCGCGTGGGCGATACGGTCATGGTACAGCGCGCCGGGGACGTGATTCCTGAGGTGGCGGGGCCGGTGCTGGCCAAACGCCCGCCCAAGGCCGTGGAATTCGTTTTTCCGCACACCTGCCCGGCCTGCGGAGAAACCGTGCACCGCGAACCCGGTGAGGCGGCCTGGCGTTGCGACAACCTCTCCTGTCCGGCGGTGCGCCTGTGCGCCATCAGTCATTTTGTCTCCAAGGCCGGTCTGGATATCCAGGGCGTGGGCCGGAAATGGATCGCGCAACTGGTGAACGCGGGCCGGGTGCAATCTCTCGCGGATCTGTTTACACTGAAGGCGGAAGAACTACTGGGTTTTGAGCGCATGGGCGAGGTGCTGGCCCAAAAGTTTGTGGACGCTCTGGACGAGGCCCGGCGCACCGCCACCTTGCCGCGCCTGATCAGCGCCCTGGGCATCCGGCATGTGGGCGAACAGACCGCGCGCCTGCTGGCCGGGCAGTTCCGCGACCTGGACGAACTGGGCCGGGCCGATAGGGAAACCTTGCAGGCCCTGCCGGACGTGGGGCCGGAGGTGGCGGCCTCCATCCGCAACTTTTTTGAAAGCCCGGCCAACCGGGCGCAACTGGCTCGTTTTCGCGAATTGGGGCTTTGGCCCAAAAGCCCTCCTGTCCCGCTTGTCCCGTCCGGCGGGACGGAGAACGGCCTGGATGCGACGCGGGACGGGCCGTTACAGGGCAAAAATGTACTGTTCACCGGTTCGCTGTCCCTGCCGCGCGGCGGGGCGCAGCGTCTGGCCGAAGCCGCCGGAGCCGTTCTGGCGGGCAGCGTGAACAAGGAATTGGATTATCTGGTGGTGGGCGACAAACCGGGCGGCAAACTGGACAAGGCGCAGGCCTTGGGCGTCGCCGTGCTGGACGAGGCGGGCTTTCGCGCATTGCTCGCCGCCTCGGGAATAACCTTGGATGCAAGCGAGTGAAACCATAATGAGCACAGGCATTGTCGTTGTGGGCGCCAACGGGCGCATGGGCAGAACCATCAGCGGTCTTGTGGCCGTTGACCCGAAATACAGGTTGGCCGGTTTGGTGGACATCAAAGAGCATCTGGACGCCCTGGCCGGAACGGATTGCCCGGTGACCAATGATCTGGAAGCTCTGCTGCCGCAGGCTCCGGGCGCGGTGATCATCGATTTCACGGCCCCGGCGGTCAGCCTGCATTCGGCGCGCGTGGCGGCCCAAAGCGGACACGCCCTGGTTGTAGGCACCACGGGCTTCACCGAGGAACAAAAGGATGAGCTGCGCGCTCTGGCCGCCAAAACGCCCATCTTCTGGTCCTCAAATATGAGCATCGGCGTTAACGTGCTGCTGAAAATCCTGCCGGAGCTGACCAAGGCCTTGGGCGACAGCTACGATATTGAAATGGTGGAACTGCACCACAACCGCAAAAAGGACTCCCCCAGCGGTACGGCCCTGACTTTGGGCGAATGCCTGGCCGAGGCCCGCGGCTGGAAGCTCCCGAACGTGCGCTGCTCGTCCCGCGACGGCATCATCGGTGAGCGGCCCAAGGTCCAGATCGGCATTCAGGCCGTCCGGGGCGGCGATGTGGTGGGTGTGCATACCGTGTACCTCATGGGACCCGGAGAACGCATCGAAGTGAGCCATCATGCCCACTCGCGCGAAAATTTCGCCCAGGGCACCCTGCGCGCCGCCGCCTGGCTGGCGCAACAGAAGCCGGGCAGGCTTTACAGCATGCGGGACACATTTTAGGGGCTGCCCCCCAAAGGCGTCTTTTGTTCTCTGGACCGCCTGTTGCCTGCCAAGAGACAAAAAATCTCAAATGACCCCGCTCAGTTCCAATACACCTGATCATCGCTCTGCAATACTGCTCGCAGCGCCGCACGGCAGTATTTTCACAAATGGCGCACACACAGATACTATGCTCTGCTCATTCCGCGTTTTTCTTGCGTTTCTTCTTGTCGGCCTTGTCTGCGGGAACGCCCAGTCCGCCGACAATGTGCAGCCCTACGGGGCCAATCTTTTCCAAGGCAATTTTGCCAAAGGCCAGGATGGCGGCGTGGTGGCCCCCGGCGACCGTGTGGTGTTGCGCTTCTGGGGCGATGCCCTCAATGTGGATGACACCTTCACTGTGGATGCGCAGGGCCGTATCAACCTGCCGGAAGTGGGTTCCCTGTTCGTGGCCGGTCTGGCCCACGACAAGCTGGTGGACAATCTGCGCAGCAAGCTGGCGACCATCGGCCATGGCGGCACCCAGGTCTACGTGGCACCGCTGGACGCCCGGCCTGTGTCCGTCTTTGTGACCGGCGGCGTGGCCAAACCGGGCCGCTACACTGGCTCGCCCAATGATCCGGTGCTCAGCTTTCTGGACAAGGCTGGCGGCATTGATCCGGCACGCGGCAGTTACCGGGTCGTGCGTCTGATGCGCGACGGCAACGTGGTCAGCAGCCTGGATCTCTATCCCTTTGTGCGACGGGGCGAAATGCCCGCCGTGCGCCTGCTGGAAGGCGACACACTGGTGGTGGGCGAAAAGTGTCCCACTGTCACGGCCACAGGCGCAGTGCGCAACGCCGCGCGTTTTGAATTTCTCAAGGGTCAGGCCACGGGCGCGGCGCTCATGGAACTGGCCGAACCCGAACGCCGGGCCTCGCACATATTCCTCAGCGGTACGCGCAACGGCGCGCCCTACGCCACCTATCTGCCGCTCAAGGAACTGCGCCACCTTACCCTTGAGGACGGCGACCGCGTGCAGTTCATGGCTGACGCCACAGGCACTACCATAATGATTGAGGTGCAGGGTGCGGTGCGCGGCACCTCGCGCTTTCCGGTGCATCGAGACGCGCGCCTGGAGGACGTGCAGAACTTCATCGCCGTGGAGCCGGGACGGGCCAATCTCAAGGCTATGTACATCAAGCGCAAGAGCGTCGCCGCCCGGCAGAAAAAAGCCATTGCCGACTCCCTGCGCCGCCTGGAGGAAACCGCGCTCACGGCATCGTCGTCCAGTTCCGAGGAATCGCAGATCCGGGCCAAGGAAGCGGAGATGATCGCCAAATTCGTGGAGCGGGCCAAAAGCGCGGAACCCGAAGGCGTGGTGGTGCTGGACAACGACGCGGCCAGCGGCAAGCTGGCGCTGGAGGACGGCGACGTCATCGTGATTCCCGACAAGAGCGACGTGGTGCTGGTCAGCGGCGAGGTCATGGTGCCCCAGGCCATGCTCTGGAGCGAAAACAAGGATCTCGGGGATTACGTCAAGGGCGCGGGCGGCTACAGCAATAGGGCCGACCGGGACCATGTGCTGATCATGCACCAGAACGGCTCGGTATCCCAGAACGGTGACACCATCAGGGCGGGCGACCAGATTCTGGTGCTGCCCAAGGTGGAATCCAAGAACATGCAGGCCGTCAAGGATATTTCCCAAGTGCTTATGCAGGTGGCGGTCTCCACGGGCGCGGTGCTCGGCCTGCCCTTTCTGCAATAACCGTTCGTCCTTGCAAGAAAACGGCGCGCACGAGGCATATTGGCGAAAAGAAGGTATCAGCGCGCTGGTCGTAATGCATGGCAATCCCGCGCCGGTCCTTGAGTCGGCCGGACATAATTTCGGTTAATGAATCTTGAGCCTAGAAATATCAGTAAAAACATGCGGTAGGAGTAAGTTTAATGTCGCAGGCAAGAAGGGTCTCCCGGGTGTTGCTGCGGCTGATAGCCATATCCCGTGGGAGAGCAATTGCAAAAAAACTTCTTGACTTTGAAATTCAT
>APFI01000030.1 GCA_000403945.1 Desulfovibrio sp. Dsv1 | reverse complement strand
GGGGGGGGGCAGCGGGAAGGCCATAGACATGGAGAAAAACTATGTGTGTTACCTTGATCGGCGGCATGGACAGACTGAAGCCCGAGTATATGGCGGTGGCCAAAGAAGGCGGACACAGCCTCAAGTGTATCAGTCGCAATGAGCGTAATTTTGTGGAAAAAATCGGCAATCCGGACGCAATGATCGTATTCACCAACAAGATTTCCCACGAGGCCAAGCGCAAAGCCATGCAACTGGCGCGCTCGCGCAATATTCCCATTCACATGGTTCATTCCTGCGGGGTGTCGTCCTTGCGGGAGTGTCTGCGTTCGTCGTGATCGCTTGACATTTTGTGGACGAGTGGCTAGCCTGCTCAGGAAATGAATTTCATTTTTATGTAATCCCGGTAATGAGAGCGATCAGGAAGACGGATTGTGGGCGGCGGAAAGGATTTGACGCCGGACACGCCGGAGGAGAGGTCTGGGCATGAGTGCGGTGAAGCAATTCAAATCGGTGGAGGAAATGCAGGGCGGATTGCCCGAAGCGATGCGCATTGCGCTGGCGGGCAATCCCAACTGCGGCAAGACCACAGTCTTCAACGGCTATACCGGGGCCCGCCAGCATGTGGGCAACTATCCCGGTGTCACGGTAGACAGAAAAGAGGGGCGTTTTGTTTTCAACGGCGAGTCCGTGACCCTAGTGGATCTGCCCGGTGCCTACAGCCTGACTGCCTATTCCCAAGAGGAACTGGTGGCCCGGCGTGAGCTTGCGGGTAACAATGTGCGGGCCGTCATCGACGTGGTGGATTCCTCCGCTCTGGAGCGGAACCTGCTGCTGACCGTGCAGATGCTGGAAATGGGCATGCCTGTGGTGCTGGCATGCAATATGATGGACGAAGCTCGCGCCGCGGGTATCCACATTGATATGGAGCGGCTGGGCCAGCTGCTTGGCATTCCGGTACTGCCCATGGTGGCCCGCACGGGTGAGGGGCTGAAAAAAACACTGGAAACGGCGCTCGGTCTGGCTCGTGAAGGCAGGCGGGAGCCGTTGCGGCTTTCCTACGGCCCGGATCTGGATGACCTGATCATTACGTTGGAAAAGAAAATAAGCGAAGGCGGACTGCTGGCCCGACAGTATCATCCGCACTGGATGGCTCTCAAGCTGGTGGAAGGCGACGAGGAAATCCGCGCGGAAGCGGCGGCGGCCAATGCCTCCCTGACCGCTGAACTGGAAGAGCTCTGCAAAAAAACCACGTCCCACGTGCGCGGCACGCTCAACGCCAGCATGGAATCCGTCATCACGGACTACCGTTACGGTTATATCCGCAGCCTGCTCCGCGACGGCATCATCCGGCAGGATCCCGGCAAGGATCGACTGGCGCTTTCCGACAAGCTGGATAAGGTGCTCACCAATGCTTTTTTTGGCCCGTTGATCATGATCGGCGTGCTCTATTTGGTCTTCCAGATCACTTTTGCCCTTGGCGCGTATCCCCAGGGCTGGGTGGAGGACGGCTTTGCCTGGCTGGGCGAGTTCTTCACCGGCGTGCTGCCCGAAGGCCTAGCTCAATCCTTGGTTGTGGACGGCATCATCGCCGGTGTGGGCGGCGTGGTCAGTTTTGTACCCCTGATCCTGATCATGTTCGCACTCATTGCTTTTATGGAAGACAGCGGCTACATGGCGCGCGTGGCTTATATGATGGACCGCATCTTCCGCTTTTTCGGTCTGCATGGGGCATCAGTGATGCCCTACATCATTTCCGGCGGCATTGCGGGCGGCTGCGCCATCCCTGGCGTCATGGCCACGCGCACCCTGCGCAGCCCCAAGGAGAAACTGGCTACTCTGCTGACCCTGCCGTACATGACCTGCGGGGCCAAGCTGCCGGTTTTTCTGCTGTTGGCCGGCGCGTTCTTCCCGGAGAGTGCCGCCACGGTCATGTTTCTGGTAATGATCGTCGGCTGGGTGATGGCTCTGGTGGTGGCCCGGCTGCTGCGCTCCTCCATCATCAAGGGAGAGGCTACGCCTTTTGTCATGGAACTGCCGCCGTATCGTCTGCCCACCCTCTTCAGCCTGCTGCTGCACTGCTGGGAACGGGCCTGGATGTACCTGAAAAAAGCCGGTACAGTGCTGGTCGCCATTTCCATCGTGATTTGGGCTGGTATGACCTTCCCCTCCCTGCCGGAAGAAATGGCCGCGCCTTTTGAACAGAAAATCGAACAGATCCAGGGCCAAGTTGACGCCCTGCCCGAAAGCGCGGAGGAACGCGCTCTCCTTGAGGAGGAACTGGCCCAAACCCAGAATAATCTGGGTGAGGAAAGGCTGGCCTATTCCGTGGCTGGGCGGCTGGGCCGCTTGGTGCAGCCCGTGACCGAACCCGCCGGTTTTGACTGGCGCACGGACATTGCCCTGCTGGCGGGCATTGCCGCCAAGGAGGCTGTGGTGGCCACCATGGGCACCGCTTGGGCTCTGGGCGATCAGGATCCCGAAGATGCCGCGCCCCTAGCCGAGCGCCTCAAGAGCGATCCTTCTTGGTCCAAGGCCACAGCCCTGTCGCTGATGCTCTTTGTGCTGCTTTATTCGCCCTGCTTCGTGGCCTTGGTGGTCATACGGCAGGAGGCCGGAAGCTGGGGCTGGGTGGCCTTCAGTATCCTGTTCAATACGGTGCTGGCCTATGCCGTGGCCGTGGCCGTCTATCAAGTCGGCCGTACAGTTTGGGGGTAAGAACATGAAACGCCGCGCCCCATGACTTTTGGAGCGCAGCCGTGTTGACGGCCCGCACCGCATGCCTTGACAAGGGTTGTGCGGTGCGGGTACTATTTTGTCACATCACAGCTTGGTCCGTCGCCGGTCCGACGGCGTGGCTGGGATAACGCGTTGTTTCCGGCTGGTCCGGGCGGGGAGGAGGGCGCATGGGTACTCGGACCGGAATCTATCTGCTGGTTTTGCTCGTTTTTCTCTGTTTCTGTCCCGGCGCGCGCGCCTGGGACGCCTATGTGGTGCGGGTGGAAGACGGCAACACCATTTCGGTCAGCGAACGGCCGGGCGGGGACCAGCCCGCTGTTCTTCTTCGTTTTTACGGCATTGACGCTCCCTCCCAACGCCAGCCTTTCGGCTGCGAGGCGCGGGACTTTCTGCTCCGACTGATGCCGAAGGGCACCAAGGTGAGCGTGGACAGCGTGGACGAGGACGACCAAGGCGCTGTGAGCGCGCTGGTCCAAGTGGCCGGAGCCTCCGTCAACTACCAGCTTTTGGTTGAAGGATTGGCTTGGGTGAGCCGTTCAACGTGCAAGGCCATATTCTGCCGCCGCTGGTACATTCAGGAGCATCAGGCCGTTGTGAACCGGCGCGGCCTGTGGGGCCTGAATATGAGCACGCCGCCTTGGCAGTGGGGCCGGTGAGAGCGGCGGGCGGAAAAAATAAAGGAACGGGTATGAGCGCTGCGTGTCTGCGGGAAGTGCGGGAGTTTCTGGACAAATGGCAAACCGACCCACTGAACGTCCGGCGGGCCTTCACGGCCTACAGGGATTTTCTCGCGAATCTGCCCGGCGTGAGCCTGGATTTCAAGGCCCGCCCGGGCGTCAGCTATTCCCTGCGCGCCCGGCATGAGGCGCAGCAACAGCGCGAACTTTTTGTTCTTGTGGATGTGGTGGACGACGAGCCGGAAAGCCGCTGGCTGTCCGTCTGTTTTTATGCCGACATGATTACGGACCCGGACGAGCTGGGTGACTATGTGCCGGAAGGACTGATGGGTGAGGACGCCTGCTGCTTCAACCTGGACGAGGACGACGCGGCCATGCGCGACTATATCGCCGCACGGATGGCTGAAGCCGCCAAAAACGCCGCCGCGTGAATTGCGCGGGTATCCCGGCCGCGTCCTGTTGCGTGGCCATAGATTTTGAGACGTCCGGCTATGCGTCCCACAGTGCCTGTGCGGTGGGACTTGCGCGTCTTGAGGGCGGTCGCGTTACGGACTGTTTTTACAGTCTGCTGCGTCCGCCCTCCGCGCGGGTGATGTTTACGGAAATCCACGGCCTGACTTGGCCCATGCTCAAGGACGCGCCCAGTTTCGCCCAAGCCTGGCCGGAAGCGGCCGCCTTTCTGCGCGGCGCGCGCTTCCTGCTGGCGCACAATGCCTCTTTTGACCGTCGCGTGTTGCTGGCCTGTTGCCGGGCCGCCGGTCAGACCGCGCCGGACACGCCCTTTCTCTGCACCCTGAAGGGCGCGCGGCGTAGCCTGCCCCTGCCCTCCAAGAAGCTCAATCTGGTCTGCGAGCATTTCGGCATCGCCCTGAACCACCACAATGCCGCGTCTGACGCGCAGGCCTGCGCCCAAGTCTACCTGCGTCTGCGCGCCCTGGGCGTCAGGGACGCCCAGATGCGCCTCTGAGGCGGGAAAGCCTGCCCGGAATCGCCAAGGACTCTCTCCCTTCCGTTGGTTGAATTCCGCCGGTCCATTCTGATTCGTCGTTATTTCGCCACCCGGTCGATCCGTTCGCCATGTCCCCGTCGATGCCCTAACGCCATTTTCGCTTTCTTCTCCTTTGCGAGGGATCCGGGCGGTGCCAAGGATTTGGCGCTGCCTCAATTTTATCATATAATATACTTGATTTATTATTGAAATAATTTCTGGAACAATCTTTGCTTGTCCGGGCTAGGCATTCCTTTTGAGAATGCGGGAGGCTTTATGAAAAGTTTGTTCAACAGCCAGATTGGTCTTGTCAGCCGGGTCATGGACATGCAGCTTCAGCGGCAGAACGTGATCACTGGCAACTTGGCCAACGTGGAAACCCCCAATTACAAGCCGCGCGAGCTGGCTTTTGAAAAAGAGCTGCAGAGCGCTCTGGGTCTCGACATGAGGGGCCGTATGAGCGCCACCAGCGCGGGGCACATGCCCGCAGCCTTCAATCCGGACAATTTTGGTCCCGAATGGTCCAAGCAATTCAAACCGCGCCAGATTCACGGCGAGGACCGCGTCAGTCTGGACAAGGAGATGGCCAAGCACGCCAAAAACCAGTTGCAGTACACGGCCCTGACTCAGGTTATGAGCAAGACGTTCGAAGGCATATCCACCATTATTGCGGACAGTAAGCAGGCTTAGACGGGAGATCACCATGGATTTTCTGACCGCGCTCGATATCGGGGCATCCGGGCTCACGGCGGACCGCACCCGTATCAATACCATCGCCATGAACTTGGCCAACGCCAAGACAACACGCACGCCCCAGGGTGGTCCCTACCGGCGGCGCACTGTGGTCCAAGTGGCCACAGACGTGGACGATCCCTTTTCCGTGCACATGCGTTCGGCCTTGGACCGCGAGCTCAAGGGCGTGCGTGTCATGGCCGTGACCATGGACAAACGCCCGCTCAAGCAGGTTTATGAACCGGGCCATCCCGACGCCAATGCCGAAGGTTATGTTTCATATCCGGACATCAATGTGGTGGAGGAAATGGCCAACCTGATGAGCGCCCAACGCAACTACGAGGCTAATGTCACCACAGTGGAAGCCATCAAGGGCATGTACAACAAGGCCCTTGAAATCGGCAAGTCATAGGCTGTTACAAGCAGCAAGGAGCAAATTATGAGCGTTCAGGCATTGGGCTTGCGGGCTTACAGCGATGCGTTGCAGCATTTCAACAAAATGGACGGTTCACTCAAGCAGGGCATGCCTGTGGGAAAACAGACCCTGTTTTCCCGCACCTTGGACCAGAGCCTGCTGCGCGACAGTGTGGACAAGGGAAAAACCTTCGGCGCACAGGCTGACTTCATCCGCTATCCGGACCAACAGCATATCCCGGTTACGCCTGACAACAGCTTTGCCAATACGATCAAAAGCTCCCTGAACAAGGTCAATGAGCTGCAAAGCGCCAAAGCTCAAGCTATTGACGATTTCGCCTCCGGCCGTACGCAGAACGTGCATGAGCTGATGATCACCATGCAGAAGTCCAGTCTGGCCATGAAACTGACCAGCGCCGTGCGCGGCAAGGTGCTGGAGGCGTATAAGGAAATTTCCAGGATGCAATTCTAGGCAGTCTCTACACAAGTTCATACTAACGCTTTCAACCACAGGGCAATGCGCCTGATTTGAACATACGCGAAGGCTGCAAGCGCTTTCGCGTCTCTGATCGCAATCCAGCGTCATTGCCTGAGGTGTAAAAAGGCGTTTTCCACCAAGAGGCGGACACGGCTGATGTTTTTATCATATCCGCGTTGTCAGTTCTTTTTGGACGGAATAACAATCTTACAGCCGGATTCTGCCTCATTGTCAATGATGCCGCCTGTGCCTCAGCCACAATCCGCCGACAAATACCGGGCGGCGATGACGTCAGTCGAGGCTGGCACCTGCGCGTAATCCGCCGCGGCGCCCGCCGCCACAATAAGCCGGACCGGCATGCCATGCGCATCCGCAGGTGTATTTTACTGCCGGGTACCCTTTTGCGCGCCCCATTCCCTGATTTTCCCCTCTGGTTCCCCCGCGCGCGGGTGGACCTTGCGGTGACCGGCATTCATCATCAGCCATTCAAAATCCGGTTCACCGAACAATATTTCAAGCGGCTTTTCCCATATCCGTTTATCTCGCCGGCTAATGAAGCGCCAGCGTGCTGTTCCTCATTTTCATTCAGGAGGCAAATCACGCCGCGGCGTTCCTGTCCGCAATATCCGGAAAACGGCGTTGATAACCAGGTTATTATCTTTTGCCGCCCCGCCCTTGCCCGGTTTGCCCAAACGGATAAGGATCTGAAAACGCCCATGCGGCGTCGGATATATTGTGCCGTCGCTGTGTGTTTTTCATGAGACCACTTTCGCCATATGATGTCCTCTTGTAACATAAGACTTGTGACTACACTGCCTAGACAGTATAGTCACAAGATTGTCCGGAATCTTATTTTGTGGCATAATTCGCTTGTCTCCAACCTCAAGCGAGGGACACATGTCCATAATGGCCCGCGGGCGGCGCGATATTTCTGATTCGGCTTAAGGAAGCTGGGGCGGCGGAGCTCGCGACAACCGGCGTTTTGTCAATGCGGTCTTTTGGGTTATGCGCGCGGGCGCCCCGTGGCGGGATCCGTCCCTCGCCCCTGGCGGCTGGAGCGACACCCGCCGACGCTTCACCCGTTGGCGCGATAATGGCGTGTGGGAACGACCGCCTGAAATTCCGATTGCGGGGTTCACCCTCATGCGGC
>APFI01000029.1 GCA_000403945.1 Desulfovibrio sp. Dsv1 | reverse complement strand
CGGCAATCATCGAGAACTTCTAACACAGCTAATTCATTGGGTTAACGCGGCTAAACATTAACTGCCCTAGTTTCGACTTGATCTGACAGTAGTCCCTTGAAAAGGAAACTCCGTTTTGATGGAAGTACACACAATCCATCAACCGGCCACGATGCCCACGGAGTTTCCCCATGAAAAGTTTCAATCAAAACGTCATCAAACACAAGGCCGGACTTCTCAACCTCGCCGTCGAACTCGGCAACGTCTCCAAAGCCTGTCGCATCATGGGCTTTTCCAGAGATACCTTTTACGAATGGTGCCGATAACGTACAGAAAGTTTCGCACATCACAAAATGGAAGCAGCCCGCCAGGCCGGTCAGGCCTGGTCATCGCCAGACAGCCATCCAGACCCGGCAGGGGAGAGCTGCGGATGGATCGCCATCAAGGAACGCGCAAAAAGGAAAGTTCCCGTTATCGCGGTTGATGGACAGGAATTGCCGACGCATGTTTCCGGGGTGGTCCTGCAAGGCGTGGAAGAAACGTCCGACGGCTTGCCGGAAGCGGATGCCGGGCCTTGCGCCAGGCAAAGCGCCATGGGCGTAACGTTCAGCGCGCCGGGCATTGCGGGCGGAACTTGCGGACCAGGGCGGGAACGGTTCAGCCCAGGGTCCCCTCCGGGCTGCGGCATATGCCGTTTGAGACCGCGATAACTGAGCGATGCCGCCGCCGGGAAATCCCTGTGGAAGAATCCCCGGCAAGAGATGTGCCGGGCGGGCGTTTCCGTGCGCCGGGTGGAGAACATCACCGGGGCGCTATGGGGCAGGCGTGCGAACCTGGGCGCCATAACCGGCTTGAATCAAAATATTTCCGAACGTGTTGAAGAGTGGCGCAAGCGTCCGCTGGACGCGGGATATCCCTGTGTGTCTGTGGCGGCTTCAGCCTGTGCCCTTCCGTGTCCGACGGCAAGAGCGCAAAGCTGCTCTTATGTCTGCGCAGACGCCACTCAGCGCACATAGCCTTGGCGACCCGTTTCGGACGCGCCGCAGAGCGCCCTTTTGATACTAACTGATTTCGAATAGTGCCCCACGTAATTTGCAACAATTAGGTTCAGGACTCATGAATCAAGATAGAAGATAGCGGCGCGGGCAGGCATATTGCCGAAGAAGGGATGAGCGTGCCAGCCGTAACACATGGCAATTCCGCGCCGGTCCCTGAGCTGGCCGGACACAGTTCCGATTTTGTGTCTCTGCCTGTAAAAGTTTTGATCATAACATACGGGCCGCTTCCGGTTCTTTTTTGACGGAATGCACGGAGTGATGCCCCTGTCAGGCAAAGCGTCACGAAACCGGGCCGCGCCGCAACCACGATCCTCCAAGAGTCCTCTGGTTTCAGGGTCCAAGGGCATGGTCGCTCCTTTATAATCGCCCGACCGGCCTTCCGTGAGCGTTAGGGGGCAGGAGCTTTCCGCCGTCGTTGCGGAGCGCACGGGGTTTTGAATTCAATCCTCCCTTTGCGCGTCCGGTGCGGCGGGAAAAAATCCTTTTTTGAGCGGACTCGCGGCGGTTCGCCGGGCTTTGAGACGCATCATTAAGGATGCTTTGAATACATCCATGCGACTCCAGCGAAGAATGCGGTTATACAGGGTTTTATAAGGGCCATGCCCACAGGGAGTCTCCTTCCATTGCGGGCCATGCCTGACGCCATAACATAAATGATTCCGCCGGGCGCTCCCAGGTCACCGGCGCGTGAAAGGCCATGTGAAAGCGGAAAGAATGGCCTGACACGTTCAGGCTGTTCGGCGAAAAGATAGAAAAACCGGCTCATTGCATCCTCCATGAGCGCAACTGGCCAAATTTTTTACTTCTTGAATTAATCAGTCCTGAACCTAGATTTTTTAACCCATTTCCCGCACGAGGTGGGAATGGGCATCACCAATGAGCAATGGGAACGACTCGCGCCCCTTCTTCCGGACAGTCCTAGAGGGCCGGGAGGACAAGGCGGGCCGGTGCTCAATGAGCTTCTTTGGATTCCGCGTACGGGTGCGCTGCGGAAGGATTTGCCGGAACGATATCCACCCTGTCAGAGCTGCTGCGGATGGTTCCAGCGCTGGCGAAAAAAAGCGTATCCGGCGGCTGTGTCGTTGATAAAACAAGGCGCGGCAAGGGCGCCAAAATTATGGCTGCGGCAGACGCCGTCGGTTTTCCTCCCGCCCTTCACGTGGCAAGCGCGTCGCCTCATGAAGCGACCCTTCAAATGAAGGAACGCGTTCTCTATCGGGTGCCCCGGGCCCTGCAAGGTTCCCTGTCGCAATTGCGCTGCTCCCTGCGGTTTTTCTTCGAGGGAATGACCGCTTCCATACCCTGTTTTTCAGCCCGGGCGAGAATCTTGTCCGTGTCGCGGCCCCTGTCCGCCAAAAGTCTTTCCGCCGCAAATCCGTCAATCGGAGCGATTGCCCGAGCGCAATCCGCTGTCGCGCCCCGTGTGACAAAAGCCCTGACCGGCATGCCATGCGCATCCGCAGCCGGATGCGATTTTGTGTTGAGCCCCCTTTTGCGCGGCTCATCGCCTGGTTGCCGCCAACCGCTCCAGCAGCATGGGGATGCGCCTTGCAATGGCTCGCGTCAATCATCAGCCACTCATGGTCAGGCTCAACCATGAGCGCCTCAAGAAGTTTTTCCCAAACACCCCGGTCACGCCAACGGCAAAACCGGCGATGGGTATTTTTCCAGTCCCTAGGTGTTTAGTCCCACAGTGAAATAGTTTGGATCGACATGGAATCTTTCGGGCTCGATAGCCCATACTGCTCTCACAAATTCATAGGGAGATTTTCCTTTAAGTGTTTTCAATCTTCCCGCAAAGTTATACGCCATAAGAAAGGCATGCAAATGCTTCTTCAACTCCTCATGGCAGGAATAGTGATAGCGGCCGACAGTAGCCTCTTTACGTGTCCGGTTCATTCGTTCGACTTGCCCGTTTGTCCAGGGATGGTTTACCTTGGTCAGTCGGTGCTCAATGTCATGCTGAATACAGATGCGGTCAAACGGCGTCATAAAGGCCATCGTATCTTTTTTACGATTCACGAACTGAATGCCGTTATCTGTTAAAATGGTATGAATTTTATAAGGGACTGACCCGATCAAGTGTTCGAGGAATTCCTTTGCCGTGGCTCTTGTCGCTTCCGTCTGTAATTCTGCATAAGCAAACTTTGAGGTTCTATCAATGCCCACGAGCAAATAGAGCTTGCCTTCCCCTGTTTGTACTTCCGCTATATCAACATGGAAGTATCCAATGGGATAGGGTTTGAATTTTTTCTTCCCAGTGAGCTGTTTTTCCTTAGGTAGTTGCGATAGGCCATGTCTTTGCAAGCAACGATGCAATGAAGAACGGCTTAAATGAGGTATTTCTGTCTGCAATGCATACAGACAATCATCCAGAGGCAGTTGTGTAAATACCCTGAAAGCCACAACAACAGCCTCCTCGATCTCAGTCAGACTTTTTGAGTGAACGAATTTTGGTCCCATGGGAGCATCATGGACAAAATCCCTTTTCCGCCATTTCGCAATGGTTTTGATGTTCACGCCATAGCGTTGGGCAAGAGTCATCAGGCTTTCTTGACTATTTTGTATCTCTCGACGCACTTCCGGAGTCGTTCTGGCGCGAGCATGGAGCATATGGCCCATAAATCTTCCCTCCTGAGTTGGCTATAACGTATACCAGTACTCAAAGGGACTAAACACTGACCTCATCGGGGAAGTCGGGGTCGTCAAAGTCGGGGAAAGAATTCATGTCAGAATTAACTGGCGGATCCCCCCCTACTACGGTTGATACTACGGGTACTACGGTTGGTGTAGCCTCACAAACCGTTGGGGCTGTAGGGCATACTACGGATACTACGGTTGATTTGAAGGAGGATATTTTTTCCGGCGGAATCGTCCGTGCCCGCTCCCTGCTCATGAAGCAGGTGCCCAACCCCAGGGAGGAGGCGGCAGCCCACACAGTCTTTTGCGATATGCCCGGCATGTTCAGTCTGGCGGAGACCAGATCGTATAGCTCAGAGCTTTTCATCCGCCAGCCGTCCGCCTCAATTCTGGCGGCATTCTCAACCACCACCTGCATGAGTGCCCGTTCTATGGGGTCTGTCTGTTTCACTTTCTTCTCGGGCTGGAAGAATCTCCAGCACTGTTCCTGATGCTCCTTCACCCAGTTGGCCAGCAGGAGCGCCCGGCACATGCAATCCTCGCTGACGAGACCCATGCCGTCCTCCCCGGCCAGTGTGGCATCAAGGCAGTGCAACAGCAGGCAAAGCCGCTGGGCCTGCCCCTTGAGCTTGGAGAGCAGCGCGGCATTCCGTGAAGGAAACTCTTCTTGCGCCAGGGCATTGAACCATTTGACGAATGCCGCCTTGGCCCGACCGGACACAGGGACAACCTTCTCCACTGGTCGACCTTTTTCTTTGTCGTATTCAATGTCCCAGGCCCAGAACGCATCCGCGATGGATATCAGCAACTCTCTTGACCTCCGCGAAAAAGAACGCTCCGTCCAGTAGCCCGGCTTCTCCCTCTCGGCCCTGACAAGCATGAATCGCTGGAGGAAACCGGATGCCTCGTCAACACCGGCGTTCCCCGCCTCAAAGACCTTCGGGAGCATTGCGGGCTGGATGCCGCCGAATATCCCCACATAGGCGTGCTGGATGTAAAAGTTACGCATTGGATTGCTGACCCGGTTGGTTTTCCACTCCTGACCATCGTAACTGGAGAGAAGACGGGCACGTGTCCCCCCGCAGTTGTTGCCGGAGGAATACTTGTCAAGGTCGGCTATCAGGCCCGCAAGTTCGTCCCGACGCCACATGATGCCGCGCGGGTTCTCATTCAGGACTGCCCCCAGTGCCTCCACGGTGGCATCATCAACATATGCCTGACGCCGTCGCGGTTGAATTGGCTTGTCCGGTATGGGGTCCCCTCTCTTGGCTTTGGCCCGCTCCTTACTGACAAGGTCGGCTTTCCGTTCATAGTCGGCGTATTCGTCCTGCCATTGCCGGAAGACATCATATTCAAGCCTCTTCACGTGCGCGAAGAAGGCGGCGGCGCACGGGGTCTTGCCGATACCGGAGGCTGCCACGGTGGCAATCCAGATGTTCCCCGGTTCCTTCCACGAGGGCCGCAGGCTGATCATCCTCGTACCGCCCACCAGGCAAGAAAGCATTGCCAGAAGGCAGGTGGCGGGAATCTGCAGGGGGACGGTGAACGCTTCCCCGGCCTCTTCCAGCATGGCGGCTACGGAAGGCGGGAATGCCTCCAGGGGAACCGGCGGCGGTGGGAGAAGGCGGCTTTCCGCATGATCCTCATCCGGGGCATTGTCGGAATCATCGACCACCAGTGATTCCTCCACCACCACGGCCCGGACGGCATCAAGGGAACGCATGCAATGCAGGTCGTTGAAGTCTGTGGGCTTGCCCTCATGCGCAGGGCAGATCGCCAGCTTGCCCCCAACGGCCCGCCGGGGCCGGAATACTCACGCATGGAGCGGAACAGCTTCACCATCTGGGGGGGCAAGGGGCACAGTATGCGGGCGGCGCATCTTCATGCGTCCGGCGGGAATGGTCCATGTCGCGCCGTCAAGGTCAATTTCAGCCTAGGACGCGCCCCGCAGTTCTCCGCTACGCACGAAAACATACGACAGAATGCGCAGGGGCATGGCAGATGGTCGGTTCGTCCCGATAGGCGTCAATATCCAGAGACGCCAATGGCGGCGGGATCGGTAATTGCGGCATGGTGCCGCGTCTGGACGAGCGCAAGAGTTTCTGTCAGCCCCGCCGCCGCATCCTGCTTCACAATGCCGGAAATGCGGGCGTAGCGTGTCACCTGGTCGCAGAGTTGCGCCAGTCTGTGCACCGTCTCAATAGTCCCCCGCGCTTCGGCTTTCCGGATTGCCGCGAGGAAGTCCGCCGCCTTCAGGTCCGCAAGCGGCGCTTTGCCCAGATAGGGGAATAGCTGA
>APFI01000028.1 GCA_000403945.1 Desulfovibrio sp. Dsv1 | reverse complement strand
TTTCCAGGCGATGCAGGATATGTTTCTGGTGCCCGGAACTCCACGCAGGGCATTTTTTGCCGCACCATTCCCGCGCCACAGTATCGAAGGTCTGCCCCCTGGCGGCCTTGCGTTCCTCTCCGGGGTCAAGCCCCTGCCGCAGCATGTCCTTGACCTCCGCCGTTCGGTTACGCGCTTCCTTCAGGCCCACGGCGGAATACACGCCAAGGGAAAGTCGCTTTTCTTTTCCGGCAAAACGGTACTTGATACGCCACCACTTGCCCCCACTGGGGGCAACCTCGACATACAGACCTTCGCCATCCGTTAGCTTGTAGCGTTTTCCCTGGGTTTCGCCGCGCGTATGGCGGCATCAGTCAATTTGAAGGGCATGGGGCAACTCCGGCAGAGGATAATTGTTGCTCTCTGCACTTTTGCCCCCATTTTTCGTGGTTGCCAACGTACTTTAGTGAATATGGACGACCCCAGGAATAAAGAAAGCTCACTTTGTTCAAGGCGTTGCGGATTTTTTTGAACTTTGAAAAACTCTTGTTTTGTACCTGCGCCGGAACACAATCTGGTAAAACTCATGCAGAATGGTCTTGTGGAAGTGTTTGCGGATGCCGTTGGTCTGCGGGCGCGCCCTGGTTCGGGTATGATCGATGCCGTTCACGCCAAGGCAAGGCTGCTAATCGTGTGTTTCCAGTTTGCCGCAGTATTCCGTCCCTCTGTCGGTCAGGATACGGATAACCCCCATGTGCTGTGAGGCAAAGAATGGCAAGATCCGGTCGTTCAAAAGGTCAGCCCCGGTGATGGGCGTCCTGGTGGCATACAGTTTGACTGTCCGCGCGATTTTTCAGATTCGGTTTTCCGCGACCGACCGCAAGCAGAGCTTCTACCCCACCCGCGTCACGGGTGGCCTGATAGCGGTAAAGGGTATCCCTGGAAAAGCCCATGACGCAGCGGGCCGTTGAGATATTGCCCAACTCGACGGCCAGATTGAGAAGTCTGGTCTTGCGCTTGATGACGCTCTGGTTAAAATTTTACATGGAGAACTCCTTGGGCATGGCGCCCTGTTGATGGGTTGTTTGCGCTTCCATCAAAACGGAGTTCCCTTTCCTTTTCAAGGGTTACTGGCAGATCAAGTCAAAACTAGTTCACATAATTAACCTGAGCAAAATCACGATGCAGCCCAGTTGCGACATGGACAGGAAGCTTTCGACATGAAATTCGTACCTTACGACCAAACGGCGAAAATTGTGCAGCCAAGCAAACAAGCGTTCAACCTTGCGTTCTGTTCCGTACGCCGGCGTTGGAACCACATCTATGGCATGTTTGATATGGCGGATATCGTTCCGACATATTTTTCCAGGGAACTCCGATGCGCAAAATCCACAAAAATCCATTTAAAATGGCCCGTGGTTCATTGCTTGCGGGTCCGCCTTGCCCTCTGGCCCTTTTGAAGTCTCTGGCAATAAGGGAGCGGGTAACTCCGTTCATTAGAAGTCATTTCATGATTCCCTGATGACTCTTCCGAGTAAAATCATGGAAAATGCCAAA
>APFI01000027.1 GCA_000403945.1 Desulfovibrio sp. Dsv1 | reverse complement strand
GCGGAAAACTTTCTGGCGATGGCACAACTGGGCTGCATTATGATCTTGCTTCGGTTGATTATAAGATGACTTCTTATCTCACTCTCCGCAAATCCTGTCATATTCTTTTTTGCAATGAACATTAACTCAACGATGATATAATTGCATACATGTTATCGGATACGTATACGTCTGTTTTGCCGTGGATGGAGGAAGACAAAACGCACGCCTTCGCGGGAGGGAGGCGTGTTCAGCCTTTCCGGCGCTTTAGCCGGTCCGTGCGTTCCTGCATCAGAAAGCGCCCAGTCACGGAATTGGGATCGGCCACAATGGCCTCGGGCGTGCCCGCCGAGACGATCAGGCCGCCGTTCTCCCCGCCGCCGGGGCCCATGTCCAGCACGTGGTCCGCGGCCAGGATCATGTCCGTATTGTGCTCAATGACCACCACGCTGGCCCCCTTGTCCACCAGAGCGTGCAGCACCTTGATGAGCTTGCCCACCTCGTGCATGTGCAGGCCGGTGGTGGGCTCGTCCAGAATATACATGGTGCCGGGCAGGGAGCGTTTGCCCAGTTCGCGCGAAATCTTGATGCGCTGGGCTTCGCCGCCGGAAAGCGTGGTGGCGGGCTGGCCTAGGCGCAGGTATTCCAGGCCCACTTTTTCCAGCACAGCCAGCCGCCGTTCCAGACCGGGGTAATTCTCAAAAAGCTGCCGGGCCTGATGCACGGTGAGGTCCAGCACTTCCGCAATGTTCAGGCCCTTGTAGCGCACTTCCAGGGTTTCGTGATTGTAGCGCCTGCCCTTGCAGACATCACAGGTCACGTAGACGTCGGGCAGAAAGTGCATTTCCACCCTGATCTGGCCGTCGCCGCCGCAGGCCTCGCAACGGCCGCCGCGCACGTTGAAGCTGAAGCGCCCCGGTTTGTAGCCGCGCTTACGCGCGTCCGGGGTCATGGAAAAGATACTGCGGATCTCGTCGAAAATCTTGGTGTAGGTGGCCGGATTGGAGCGCGGCGTGCGGCCGATGGGCGTCTGGTCGATGGCCACGATGCGCTCCACGGGCGCGCCGCCCTTCTCATAGCGCAGGCCGCCGATGGTGCCGGGCTGGTCCACGCGCAGGCCCAGATTCAGGGCCAGATGCTTGTAGAGCGTGTCCACCACCAGCGAGCTTTTGCCCGAGCCGGATACGCCGGTCACGCAGGTCAGCACGCCCAAGGGAATGCGGCAGTCGATGCCGCGCAGATTGTTGGTGGTCACGTTGTGCAGCAGCAGTTCGCCTTGGGCCTCGCGCCGGGCGTCGGGCAGGGGAATGGATTCGTCCCCGCGCAGGTAGCGGGCCGTGAGAGTGTCCGCCGTGCCCAGCAGATCGTCCACCGGGCCTTGGAACATAAGTTCCCCGCCCCGCGAACCCGAACCGGGCCCCAGCTCTATAACCGTGTCCGCCGCGCAGATGGTGGCCTCGTCGTGTTCCACCACCAGCACGGTATTGCCGCGCGCCTGAAGGGAACGCAGCGTGCCCAGCAGGCGCTCATTGTCGCGCGGGTGCAGGCCGATAGAAGGCTCGTCCAGCACATAGGTCACGCCCACTAGGCCCGAGCCCAGTTGCGAGGCCAGACGAATGCGCTGGGCCTCGCCGCCGGACAGGGTGCTCATTGAGCGGCCCAGCGAAAGATATTCCAGCCCCACGTTGCGCATAAAGGAGAGGCGGAAGGTCAGTTCCTTGAGCAGGGGTTCCGCGATAAGGGCGTGGCGGCCCGTGAACGTGCGCTTGTGCAGCCATTCCAGGCTGCGCTCCACGGACAACGCGCAGAACTGGGCGATGTTCAGGTCGTCTACCCGCACGGCCAAGGCGTCGGCATTGAGACGCGCGCCCTTGCAGTCCGGGCAGTCCATGGACTGGCGGAAGCGGGCCAGCACTTCCCGCCAGACATCGCCGTACTGCATGCCTTTTTCCAACAAAGGGATGACGCCGGGCCAGCGCTTGTCGCTCACGCTCAGGGCGCCCTGAGTCCGCTGAGCCTCGGCGAAATGCTCGCTCTGGTAGTCGCCGGACGCGCCCAAGGCCACATTGCCGCCCATCCAGTTGCGGCGCAGGCCCAGAGAACCGGCGGCGGGATTGCCGTGCTCGTCCTCGCCGTAGAACAGAGCTCCCAGGGCCGCGTCGGAAAACTGCTCCAGCGGCGTGGAGAGAGTGAACTTGAAGCGCTTGCCCAGAGCCTTGAGCGCGCTTTCGTAGCGGCTGAACATTTTGTCCGTGGCCCAGGGCAACAGCGCGCCGGTGTTCAGCGAAAGTCCCCGGTTGGGCGCGATGAGGCGCGGTTCGAAATAATCCACGCTGCCCAAGCCCACGCAACGCGGGCAGGCCCCCTGCGGGCCGTTGAAGGAAAAAAGCTGCGGATTGGGCGCGGGCAGGGAAATATGGCAGTGCGGGCAGACCGAAGTGGTGGAATGAATGGTGTCGCGCTCGGCCTCGGCCTTGTCCGGCTCGTGCAACAGCAAGCGGCCTTCGCCGTAGCGCAGGGCCAGTTCCACGGAGTCCGCCAGACGGCCCCGGATACCCTCTTTGTTCACCAGACGGTCTACCACCAGATCTATGCTGTGCTTCTTGTTCTTGTCCAGGGCGGGCACGTCGTCCAGGGTGTGAAAAGCGCCATCCACGCGCACCCTGGCGAAACCCTCGGCCTTGAGCTTCTTGAATTTGTCCTGGTGAGTGCCCTTCTGCAATTCCACCAGCGGGGCCAGGACCATGAACTTGGTCCCCTGCGGCAGGGCCAGAATGTCGCCGATGATCTCGTCCGCCGCGCGGGCCTCAATGGGGCGGCCGCACTGGGGGCAGTACATGCGCCCCAGGCGCGCGAAAAAGACGCGCAGAAAGTCGTGGATTTCCGTCACCGTGCCCACGGTGGAACGCGGATTGCGCGAAACGCTCTGCTGCTCCAGGGAGATGGCCGGAGAAAGGCCCTCGATCTTTTCCACGTCCGGCTTGTCCATCTGGGGCAGGAACTGCCGGGCGTAGGCCGAAAGGGATTCCACATAACGGCGCTGGCCTTCGGCATAGACAATGTCGAAGGCCAGAGTGGATTTGCCCGAACCGGACGGCCCGCAGATCACCACCAGTTCGTCGCGGGGGATGTCCAGGCTGATGTTTTTGAGATTGTGCTGCCGGGCCTTTTCAACATGGATGCAGGACTTGTTCTCCGTTTTCATGGGAAGTTATCTAAGCAGCTCCGGCCCTCTTGGCAAGCTGTCATTTTCCGGCACGCGCCGCGCAAACGGCAACGGCCAAACAGCATGGAAAAGGGTGCATGCGCGTTTTCCCTTACGGATCAAGGATACGGCGACCGGCGGATGAGGGAACAGTCCGCATTTTCCATGTAAAGCCGCTCTAGATAGTGTAGTCACAAAATTGAAATCCACAAAAAGATGCATCCAATCTGGATAGCGGCCAGGAATGACGCCGCATTTTTCGCGTGCCGGGTCGCAATGCCGCGCCCTCGCTTCAAAATGAAGGAACGCGCTCTCTATCGGATATCGGGCCCTGCAAGACTCCTTGTCGCAATCACGCCGCTCCCTGCGGTTTTTCCTCGGAGGAATGACCGCTTCCATTCCCCGCCTTTCGGCCTGGGCGAGAATCTCGTCCGTGTCGTAGCCCTTGCCCGCCAAAAGTTTTTCCGCTGCAAATCCGTCAATCGGAGCGATTGCCCGAGCGCGATCCGCTGTCGCGCCCCGTGTGACAAGAGCCCTGACCGGCATGCCATGCGCATCCGCGGCCGGATGCGATTTTGTGTTGAGCCCCCCTTTGCGCGGCCCATGTCCCGGTTGCCTCCTCTCGCGCCCGCCGCATGTGGGTGAACCCCGCAATGGCCGGCATCGATCATCAACCATGCGGGGTCCGGATCATCAATCGAAATTTCAGGCGGCCGCTCCCGCACGCCATTATCGCGTCAACGGATGAAGCGTCGGCGGATGTCGCTCCAGCCGCCAGGGGCGGGGGGGATCCCGCCCGGAGCGCCTGCGCGCATAAC
>APFI01000026.1 GCA_000403945.1 Desulfovibrio sp. Dsv1 | reverse complement strand
CGGCTTCCTTCACGGCCGGGCAAACGGGGCTCGGGTTTTTCCCGAATTGAATCAGAAATATCGTGCCGCCAGCAGCCCATTATGGACATGTGCTCCTCGCATGCGGTTGAAGACAAGCGAATCATGCCGGGAAATAAAATTCCGGATAATCTTGTGACTACACTGTCTAACTCTCTCCGTCTCGTTGCAGTTCCCGCACCAGATTCTCCAGCAGCCGCGTCTGCTCCAGCAGGGCCCTAACGGCCTCGGCGGACTGATCCATGCAGACCACGTTTTCCTCGGCGATGCGGTTGACCCCTTCCACGCTCCTGCTGATGGTTTCACTGCCTGCGGCCTGCCGCTCCGAGGCGACGGCAATGGCCCTGATCTGTTCGCTGGTCCGACCCGACAAGTTCACAATCTCGCGCAGGGCCGCGTCGGACCGGCGGGTCAGTTCCGTGGTCCGGCTCATGCCCTCCACGGTCTGGTCCACAGTAGTGATATTTTGCGCCGCGTCACGCTGGATGCCGGAGAGCACCTCGCCAACTTCCCCGGTGGCGGCCATGGTTTTTTCGGCCAGCTTGCGCACCTCGTCGGCCACCACGGCGAAGCCGCGCCCTGCATCACCGGCTCGGGCCGCTTCGATGGCCGCATTGAGGGCCAGCAGGTTGGTCTGGTCCGCAATGTCTGTAATGACGTTGAGCACCTTGTCGATGTCCCGCACGCGCAGGCCCAGACGGGTCATGGATTCCTTGAGTTCTTCCGTGTGCCGCAGCACGCCGATGATGTTTTCGGCCACTTCAGCCACGCCGTCTGATCCAGCTTGCGCCTGCCTACCCGCCACTTCCGCCGTGGCGGCGGCATCGGAACTGTTCCGGGCCACATTGCGCACCGTGGCGCTCATTTCTTCCATGGCCGCGACCACTTCCTCCAGACGGGCGGACTGTTCTTTGGCGCCCCGGTCGGACTGCTCAATCCGGTCTGAAATGCTCCGGGTGGCGGCGGACATGGCATCCACCGCCGCCGCGATGCGCTCCGCCGCCGCGACCATGTCGCTCTCGCGGTTTTCAGCCAAGACACGGGCTTCCTCGGCGGCGGTCATGGCGGTCTGAGCTCGTCCGGCCTCGCGTTGCGCGAACGCCGCCGCCTCGTCGGCCTTGCCCAGCGTTTCCCGCAGGGAGACGAGCATGGTCTGCAAGGCCCGGCCCAGCACGCCGAATTCATCCTTGCGGACCATCTGCAATTCGGCGTTCAGCTCACCCGCGGCCACATTCTGGGCAAAGGCCAAGGATCGGCGCAAGGGTCGGGTGATACTGCCCACAATGGCACGGGCCAACAGCATGGTGCACAGGACGATCGCCAGGATCACGCCCAGCGAAAAGTACAGGGTCTGCCGGGCGGATCTGGCCAAGGCGTCCGCCGTTTGTTCCAGTTCGCGCGCGGCGACCATCTCCACCTCATACAGGGCGTCAGTATAGGCTGTGGAAGCCGCGAACCAAGCCCTAGCGTCGCCGTTAAGCCTCGGCTCGCCCTGGCTTTCGACGGCCGCCTGACGGAAAACCTCCACATTTTCCAGCAGATCCGGCACCTTTTGCCTGTACACGTCCGCCGCCGCGCCAGCTCCTTCCAGAAAGTTCTGAAGATAGACCCGCTGCAAGGCCACGCGCTCGACCCAGTTACGGTACAGCGGCTTGCTGAAACGCCGTGAGGCAAGCGCCGCGTTCAACACAGCCCGCTCCTGCCCGGCAAATTCCTTGGCATAAATGAGATTGAGAAAGTTCACCGCCCGCGCATACAGTCCCGCATCCAAGCACTGATCCAGAACGCCCCGGAGAATGTCTTCCAGCCGGGCAATGAGCTCCGAATACACGGCAATGGCTTCAGACGGGGCGATATTATAATTGTCGATGCGCGGGCGCAGATTTTCCAGAGCCCTGAGCTTCCCGGTCAGCGGAACGAACAGTGCGTTGACTTCGGCCCTGGGATTGGCCGCGCTGAAGGCGTCCATCTTTTCCGCCAAGGTCTGGCGGGCGGCATCTGAGACTTTGCGCTGGCCCGGCAATTCCTCGGCATAGGCTCCCCGCTGAGCCACGCAACCGGCGGACAGACCGCGCTCTGTCTGAAGTTCATGGATCAGGGCGCTGCCGACCGAAGAGAGATTCGCCACGTTTTGCGCCATATCCATAGCGCGCATGATCCGGTATTTTTCCAGCACGTTGCCGGCGGCCAGAGCCAGAAGCGCAGCCAGAGGCAAAACGAGCAACACAAAAAGCTTGGCGCGGACACTGATATTTTTCAGCATAATTTCTCCATCAGAGGCAAAAGCTATTGATTCAATTTCAGCTTTTCCGACGACAGGAAAGATCAAGCACATTCATGCAATATTTCGTACAATATTCTATTGTACAATGATTATTTACAATAATCAACTCATTACATGAATAACAGCGTATTATTATGAAATCATGCCGTTTTCTTGCAAGGGGGTCCCCCCGCACCGCGCCGGAAAGACTAGAAGTCATTTCATAATTCCAGAAAAAGTCATGAAAA
>APFI01000025.1 GCA_000403945.1 Desulfovibrio sp. Dsv1 | reverse complement strand
CATTTGGCATTTTCCATGATTTTACTCAGAAGAGTCATCAGGGAATTATGAAATGACTTCTAAACAGGAAATCCAGTGTATCCGCGCGGTCTATGAGCAGAACGGCTGCGATCTGGCGGTGGGAGTCGGCGACGGTAAGATCCGTGATATGGCCAAGACAGTAGCCTCACTGTCTTGTGGTCGTCGTGCCCACTATGGTTTTCACAAACGCGCCGTGCAGCGCGCTTTCCGTCATTTACAGTGAGAGCGGCGTGTTTGAGGAACATCTTTTCCTGCCAGCAAACCCCGATGTGGTATTGGTGGACACCGGCATTGTCAGACGGGCTCCCGCCCGTCTGCTCATCGCCGGCATGGGCGACGCCCTGGCCACCTATTTCGAGGCGCGCGCCTGCGCCCGCTCCTGTGGCACCAATTGCGTGGATGGCAAAACCGGCCCTATGGTTCAGGGTCTGGCCCCGTTTCGCTATGGCACCCCGCTGGTCGACGGCGTCCAAGCCGCTCTGGCGGCACGGGAACTGCCGGAGATCCATAGCCTCCAAGCCGTTACCCAGCGAAAAAGTGGCCTTCGGTACCCTGACCCAACTGGTGCTGGAAAACACCAATAACGCGGAAATCACGGCAGCGCTGGATTTCTGACGGATCGTAGGCTCGCCCACGATATTGGCGGATCTGGGAGTCATGGATACTTCGCGCGACCGCCTGCTGCGGGTGACGGAACCGGGCTGCGCTCCCAACGACACCTTGGGCCGCATGCCCTTCCCGATGACACCGGATTCGGTCTGCGCGGCTATTGTGGGCAAACACCCTGCGGGACACGCCCGCCCGGGCCGCTGACAAAAACTTTCCGGGCACGGCTGGGGGCACAAAAACTTCTCAGTTGCGAGGTTCCAGTTCGGGCACCACACGCCGGATCATGAATTCCACGTGTTCCTCGCAGTCCGGACACTGCACGGGCGTATCCTTGATAACGCCCTTGCGCGCGGCATAGACAAAGGGGAAAATGGCGTTCAGAGCCATCATGCACAAATTGCCGCTTTTCTCCTTGTCCAACAAGGGGCCGTCAAAATACACGGCATCGCCCACTGCGTACAACGGACAGCCCGAGCGCACGACCACAGCTTTAATCTTGTTCTCTTTCACAGTGACCTCCTTGGTAGATGAACTGTCCGCGCTTGCCCGGCAGCGACGCGGACCGTCCGCCATTTTTAGAGTGATTCCATATAACGCGGAAAACCAGTCCTACCCAAAACTGGAACGACGGATTGAAACGACCTATGTCGTGTGGTCAAATGCCAACAATAAAAACTCCCTGTACGATTTCTACATCAAGGCCTTTCGTTGGGCCTCAGACAGACTGTCCAAGCATCAAAGCGACATCATTGCTTTTGTTTCCAACGGGTACTGGCTGGACGGCAACACAATGGACGGCTTCCGTAAATGTCTGGAAGAGAGTTCACCGGCATTTATGTCTTCAACTTGCGCGGCAATCAGCGTACCAGCGGGGAAACGTCGCGTCGGGAAGACGAAAAAATCTTTGGTTCCGACATCCGGACGCCCATAGCTATCACCATCCTGGTAAAAAATTCTGGTTCTTCGTCGTTTGATGTGAAATTGACAGCGCCCCCAGCCAGTTTGGATAGTCCCCTTT
>APFI01000024.1 GCA_000403945.1 Desulfovibrio sp. Dsv1 | reverse complement strand
CTGCAAAACCTCCATCTCCAGTTCAAATCTGGATGCCGCCTCCAGAGTATCTTTACGCCTCGCCGTTTCGTATGCGGGAGTAACTCAGTGGTAGAGTGCAATCTTGCCAAGGTTGAAGTCGCGGGTTCGAATCCCGCTCCATCCGCCCTTTCTGCGGGAATAACTCAATGGTAGAGTATCAGCTTCCCAAGCTGAAGGTTGCGGGTTCGAATCCCGTTTCCCGCTCCAAGAAATTCAATGGCTTACAGAAAAAAACGCTTGTAAGCCTTTTTTTCTTCTTGAGGGGATCCCTCCCCTCAATTTCCCCACAGCCTTCCTCCTCAAAAATTAGTGGTCGCCCGGATCTATGGTCAGTATCCCGACCATAGTGTCATTTCTGTGATTCTCCTTCTTGTACGTTATGCTATTATTGTACTAGAATTATGAAATGACTTCTAGTCAAGAGCCAAAAACTTTCATCAACTTCAACCACACAAAATATCCGTTCTTTTTGAGACAGTTGATGGAGATGGATTAAACGCCTGAAAACCAGAAAATACCTGTCCACGGTTTTTCTGTTCAACTTCAGGAGCTAAGTTATCTCCATCAGGCATCTGGAAAAGAACAAATATTTTGTTTTGTGTGGTTGAAGTTGATGAAAGTTTCTTTCGGCATCTATGAGCGTGACGGTGCGATTTATGCCGAACCGGTTACGGGGACTGCCCGGCTAGGACGCTTCAGGCCATCATAAGGGGCGGGGTTTCTCCCGGGAGCATTGTCCATTCCGAAGGCTGGAAGGGCTGCGATGGCTTGGTGGACGTTGGGTACGACAAGCATTTTCGCATCAGCAAATCCAAACACCTTGCGGAAAAACCGGTTCATATCAACGGCATCGAGGCGTAAAGATACTCTGGAGGCGGCATCCAGATTTGAACTGGAGATGGAGGTTTTGCAGACCTCTGCCTTACCACTTGGCTATGCCGCCGATAAAAAAATTGGAGCGGGAGACGGGATTTGAACCCGCGACTTCAACCTTGGCAAGGTTGCACTCTACCACTGAGTTACTCCCGCTCAACAAAAAAACTTTTACGCGCTACTTTCCGGACTGTCAAGGGCCGGATTGATTTTTTTCGCGCATCTTCCCCTGCCGTCTGGGTGCGACCGTCAATCCTTAAGGCGGTTGTCCACAATACGCTGAGCCTTACCTTCGGAACGCCGGATTGAGTGCGGCTCCATCAGGCGCACCCTGGCCGTGATGCCGAGGAATTCCTTGATATTTTTCTGCAGGCGGCCTTCCAGCATCTGGAGCTTGCGGATTTCGTCGGCAAAGAGCGAGTCGCTCACTTCCACGCGCACTTCGATGGTGTCCAGATTGTTGGCGCGGTCCACGATGATCTGGTAGTTGGGCGTGAGACCTTCGCTCTCCATGAGGATGCCTTCGATCTGCTGCGGGAAGACATTGACCCCGCGAATGATCAGCATATCGTCGCTGCGGCCGTGCAGGCGCGCAATGCGCACGTGAGTGCGTCCGCACCGGCAGGGCGTGTAGTCCAGGCTGGTGAGATCGCGGGTGCGGTAGCGCAGCAGGGGAATGCCTTCTTTGGTCAGGGTGGTCAGTACCAGTTCGCCCACCTCGCCGGCCGGCAACTGTTCGCCGTTGACCGGGTCGATGATCTCCGGCAGGATGTGGTCCTCCCAGAGGTGCATGCCGCACTTGGACTCCACGCACTCCATGGCCACGCCCGGTCCCATGATCTCGGAAAGGCCATAGATGTTCAGGGCGTCGATGCCCATTTTCTGTTCCATGTCCCGGCGCATGGCCTCGGTCCAGGGTTCAGCCCCGAACACGCCGATGCGTAGCGGCAGGTCGCGGAAGCTGATGCCCGCCTCTTGCCCGGCCTCCCAGAGGTGCAGGGCGTAGGAGGGTGTGCAGCAGAGCACCGTGGCCGCGAAATCGCGCAGCAGATAAGCCTGCCGCCGCGTGGCTCCGCCCGAGGCGGGCACCACCGTGGCCCCCAGATATTCCGCGCCGGCGTGCGCGCCCAGACCGCCGGTGAACAGGCCGTAGCCGTAGGCCACATGCACAATGTCCGTGCGGTTCACCCCGGCTGCCGAGAGGCTGCGAGCGTTCAGCTCGGCCCAGTTTTCCAGATCGCGGGCCGTGTAGCCCACCACCACGGCCTTGCCCGTGGTACCGCTGGATGCGTGCAGGCGCACGATGTTCTCCCTGGGTACGGCAAAGAGGCCGTAAGGGTAATGGTTGCGCAGATCCTGCTTTTCAGTGAACGGCAGAAGTCGTAGATCCGCCAGCGTCCTGATGTCCGCAGGGGTGATCCCGATTTCGTCGAAGCGTTTGCGGTAAAAGGGCACATTGGCGTACACGCGGTTGCAGAGATCGCGCAGACGGCGCAGTTGCAGCGCTTCCAGTTCCTCGCGGGGCAGAGTTTCCTGTTTGATATTGAAAAGCACGGGCCACTCCTTACTTTATGGCGGAACAGAAAAGGGACGGAAACGCGCGCGGCGCGTGACGCTCCTTCGGTATGCCGCAATGTGGGGACCGGGTCAATACGGTCCGCTCCGCCATTGCCCTCGGCCCGGCTTTGGGATATGTGTTCGGTATGGGACACATTTCTTCTACCGAAACCACCGAGGCCCAAGCCGCGCACCCGGGCCGCAAGCGTTATGCGGACGTTCCCTTGGCTGAAAAGCTGGCGGGCATCACCGTCTGGCTCGAGGAACACAAGGCGGAGCGCATCGTCAGCCTCAACCTTACGGAGCAGGGCGGCTTTACCGACGTTCTGTTGGCGCTCACCGCCAGCTCCATGCGTCACGCCCAGAGTCTGGCCGACGGCGTGGCCGCCCTCTGCCACGAACGCAACTACGAATACCTGCGTGTTGAAGGCTATGAGGCCGGACAGTGGATTCTTGTGGACCTGAACGACATTGTCATCAATATTTTTCTGGAGCCGGTGCGGGAACTGTTCAGGCTGGAGTCCCTCTGGGGCCAGTCTCCGGCCCGCGCCGCCGGGGAAGCGGTTCCGGCGGTTCCCGTCACGGACTCCGACGGGGAGAGCCCGGCATGACCCCCACCTTGTTGCTGATTCTCGACGGATGGGGCCTAGCAGCTCCCGGTCCGGGTAATGCGCCTTCTCTCGCGCCTACGCCCAATCTGGACGACCTCAACGCCCGCTGCCCGCATGCCCGGTTGACGGCCTCGGGCCGGGCCGTGGGCCTGCCCGAGGGCTATATGGGCAATTCCGAGGTGGGCCATCTGAATATTGGGGCCGGGCGCGTGGTCTATCAGGACATGACCCGCATCGACGTGACCCTGGAGGACGGTACCTTTGCCGCCAATCCGGTGCTGGGCAACCTGCTGGCGGCGGTCAAAAAAAGCGGCGGCAGGCTGCATCTGGCGGGCCTGCTCTCGGACGGCGGCGTGCACAGTCACATCCGCCATCTGAAAGCTCTCTGCGACATGGCCGCTCACGCGGACGTGCCCGTGCGTATCCACTGCATTATGGATGGCCGTGATACGGACCCCAAAAGCGGCGTGAGCTTTGCGCGCGCGCTGGAAGAACACATCAAGGATCAGCCCCGGACGCACATCGCCGGTCTGGTGGGCCGTTTTTACGCCATGGACCGCGACAAGCGCTGGGACAGGGTCAAGGCGGCTTGGGATTTGCTGGCACACGGGCAGAGCGACGAGGGTCGCATGGCTCCGGACGCTGTGACGGCCCTAGAAGTTTCCTACGCCGAGGGCATCACCGACGAATTCGTCAAGCCTGTGCGTTGCGAAAAGGGACGGGGGCCGGCCGAGGCGGACGAACCCGCGGGCATGGCCAACGGTGATGCGCTCTTTCTTTTCAATTTCCGGGCCGACCGCATGCGCGAGCTGACCCAAGCCCTTATCGATCCGGACTTCAAGGCTTTTGAGCGGGGCGCGCTGCCCAAACTGGCGGGCATCGCTTCCATGACCTCCTATGAGGCAAGCTTCGGCATTCCCGTGGCCTTTCCCAAGGAAGCCGTGACCATGGGCTTGGGCGAAATGGTTTCACGGGCCGGTCTGCGCCAGCTCCGCCTGGCGGAAACGGAAAAATACGCTCATGTGACTTACTTCTTCAACGGCGGGGTGGAAGAACCCTTTCCCGGCGAGGACCGCATCTTGGTTCCCTCGCCGCGCGACGTGCCCACCTATGACCTCAAACCGGCCATGAGCGCCCGCCAGATCACGGACAAGTTTGTGGAAGCTTGGAACAAGGGCATCTACGATCTGGTGGTCTGCAACTTGGCCAACGGCGACATGGTGGGGCACACCGGCGTGCTCAAGGCCGCCGTGGAGGCATGCGCGGTGGTGGACGAGTGCGTGGGGCGCATGGCTCGGACTGTGGAAGAACGCGGCGGCCGCATGCTGATCATCGCGGACCACGGCAACTGCGAGGTCATGCTGACCCCTGAAGGGCGGCCGCATACGGCCCACACCACCAATTCCGTGCCCTGCATTCTGCTGGAGCCCGGCGGCGCTGTCCCGGCCCTGTCCGACGGACGACTGGCCGATGTGGCCCCTACCCTGCTCGGACTCTGGGGGCTGGAACCCTCCGCGCCCATGTCAGGCCGGCATCTGGCCGCCGGGGAGGCGCGGCATGGCTGAGAAGAAAAAACGGCCGCTGTCGCCCGTGCCGCCGGACGGCATGGAAATCCTTTTTTTCTACCAATGCCCGCAGTGCGGTAGGCATGTCCCCTTGGTCAGCCCCACGGAACCCCGGATGGTTTCCTGCGACAGCTGCGATTTCTCCTTTCCCATTATTCCGGTGGACGAACACGGTCTGCACTATGTGCGGATCATGTTGGCCGGGGGCAAGGCGGCGGCTGATCCGGATTTTCTGTAATCGTCGCGTTTTGTTCCGCGTCAGGTTCCTGTTGACCGCAAAAAGCAGGCTTGCCCGCCTCGCCGCCCGACCCCCAAGAAGCTGTCCTGGCTAAGAAAATTTGTCAGGATGGCACATGTACGAACGACGGAGCAGGCAGAGCGCTCGCCGGCAATTTGAACTGATTCGCTTTTTTGTGGCGGAATCAACGGCTCGCGCGGCGGGAGAAATTGCAGGCGTACGCCGCAATACGGCGACCTAGTATTTCATGCGCCCGCGACGCCTTGCCTTGAGTGGGGTGCGAAAAGGAAAACACGAAAGTGGATCCGTGGTGGCAATCATCGAGAACTTCTATCCCAGCTAATTTATTGTGGTTAATGCGGCTAAACATAACATTAGCTAGGACAGCCCCCCCCAAAAAAAGATGCAGAACAAAGTCTTTGCCGCCAGCGTGAACTGCGACGATATTCGCCAGTGCGCCGACGTAGGGCTGGAACTGGACGAACTTCCGGCTCTGACCCTGACCATTGAGGCCATGCACGCCAGGGCCGCCGGACTGGGCCTGAGCCAATAAGCGTTTTACCTTTTTTATGAGGCAGATCATGGAAGAATATGCGCTGGATACGAGCATACGCACCCTTGGACCCTGCAAGCTGGAGTCACACCTGCCCTACCGCACATGGGCAGATGACAAAAGCATTCAGATTTTTGTGGATGAGGAATTGAGCGAACATAAGGGAGATGCCTGCGTCGTCTCCTTTGAGGCGGCCGGGCCGCGTAAAAAGCTCTATTTCGATTCCTCCCGCGCCAAGTGCGCCATCGTCACCTGCGGCGGCCTGTGCCCCGGCATCAACGACGTGATCCGCGCCATTGTCATGGAGGCCTACCACGCCTATAAGGTGCCTTCCATTGTGGGCATTCCCTACGGGCTGGAGGGCTTTATCCCCAAATACCGGCACAGTCTGCGGGAGCTGACGCCGGAAGTGGTGGCCAACATCCACCGTTTCGGCGGCACCATTCTGGGCTCGTCGCGCGGTCCTCAATCGTCCGAGGAAATCGTGGACACGCTGGAGCGCTGTAACGCCAATGCTCTCTTCGTCATCGGCGGCGACGGCACCATGAAGGCCGCCCTGTCCATCAGCCGGGAAATACAGAATCGGGGCCTGAAAATCACGGTGATCGGCATTCCCAAAACCATTGACAACGACATCAACTTCATCCCCCAGTCGTTCGGCTTTGAAACCGCCGTGTTCAAAGCCACCGAGGCTATTGAGTGCGCCCATACCGAGGCCTGCGGCACGCCCAACGGCATCGGCCTGGTCAGGCTCATGGGCCGGGAGTCGGGCTTTATCGCCGCGCGGGCCACACTGGCCCTCAAGGAGGTGAATTTCGTGCTGATTCCGGAAGCGCCCTTCACACTGGAAGGCGAAGGCGGCCTGCTGCCCGCTCTGGAAGAGCGCCTGCGGGACAGAGGGCACGCGGTCATCGTGACAGCTGAAGGCGCGGGACAGCATCTGCTGGAGCACAACGCCGGTACGGACGCCTCGGGCAACCCCGTGCTGGGTGAGATAGCCGATCTGCTGCGCAAGGAAATTCGCCGCTATCTCAATGACCGCCAGATAGAGCATTCCATCAAATACATCGATCCCAGCTACATCATCCGTTCCGTGTCCGCCAACGCCAACGACAAAGTATACTGCGGCTTTTTGGGGCAGTACGCCGTGCATGCGGCCATGGCTGGGCGCACTGATATGGTGGTGGCCAAACTTCAGGACCGCTACGTGCATCTGCCGCTGGAACTGGTCACCCGCACGCGCCGCAAGCTGAATATTTATTCCGATCTCTGGCGCGCGGTGCTGGAATCCACAGGGCAGGGCATGCTCAAGGGCATGCTGCCGCCCGAATAGAGAGCGCTTTTCCCCATGGCGCGTCTTTGTCAGGTCAAGGCCTCGGCCGGTTCCGGTAAGACCTATGAGTTGACCCGCTGTTTTCTGCTGCGCCTGATGGAATGCGGACACACGGATGGTGTGGCGGCTTCCCCAGCCTGCGCGCTGGCTTCTGGGGGCCGGCAGTGCGGCTGGGGCGACATTCTGGCCGTCACCTTCACCAATGCCGCCGCAGACGAGATGCGCGAGCGCGTCATCCGCCGACTGAAAAACGCCGCTCTGGGCGCGCGTTCCGACGACCTTCCCCTTGACGCCGACGAAGCCCGCCGCTGGGCGGATGTGATCATGCGCGACCTGAGCGCGCTGAACATTCGTACCATTGATAGCCTCTTGCACCTCATCGTGCGCGCCGCCGCTCTGGAGCTGAATCTTCATCCTGACTTCCATCCGGTGTTCGCCACTGAAGAAGCGCTGAATCCCTATCTGGAACTTTTTCTGGAACGGGCTTGGCGGGACGATGCGGCCATGCGCGATCTTTTGCGCGAGGCCTGCCGTGCCTTGGTGGTGCACGGCAGGAGCAAGGGCTTTCTGGCCGGAGAAAAACTGCTCCGCCAGTTGCGGAATTTGCTGGACGATGTGCTGCGGGGCCGCTTTGAGAATTTGACGCCGGATTCGATTCTTAAAGAAAAACTTCAAAAAATGGAGGCGGTCGCCACACGCGCCGCGCGGGAACTTCTGGCTGTCACTCAGGCTGCGGGCCTGCGCTGGAAAAAACCGGCCCTAGGCGCGGTGGAACAGCTGGCCCAAGGTCGGATGGACAAATGTTTTTCCGCTTTTGCCTTCAAGAAGACACCCGACGAATTGTTTCTCAAAGGCGCGGTGGTGCCGCAGGAGGCAGCGCGGGCTTTTGCCGCCTATGCGGCCAATGCCCGCCGCCGTGCTGTGGACGGCGAGCTGATTGTGCAGGCTTTGCGCATCGCCCCCCTTATACGGCTGGCCCGGACGCTGGTAAGCGCTTTTGTGCAAAACCAAGAACAGGAAGGCACCCTGCCCGGTCTGCTGGTGCCAAGCTTGGCACAGGAGGTGCTTGAAGGCGAGCGCGGCGTGCCGGAAACGCTCTGCCGTCTGGGGACGCGCCTGACCCACTTTCTGGTGGACGAATTTCAGGACACCAGCCGCGAACAGTGGCAGGCCTTGCGTCCTTTGGTGAAGGAAGCCTTGTCACGCGGCGGATCCCTGACTTGGGTGGGGGACGTCAAACAGTCCATCTACGGCTGGCGCGACGGCGAACCGGAACTGTTCGACGCGGTATTTGAGGATCAGGGCCTGACCCGGCTGGCCCCCGGCGGGGAGCGCCGCAATCTGCCCCGCAACTGGCGCAGCCGACGTGAAGTGGTGGAGCACAACAATCGGATTTTCGCGCCGCTGGAAAACGTGGCCACGGCGCAGCGCGTTCTTGCCGCCCTGTTGCCCGCCGATACGCCGCCGGACGTCTTGACCGCCGCGACGCAACGCCTGAATAAGGCCTTCGCGGCCACGGAGCAGCAATGTCCGCCCGAAGCCCAAAATGGCGGACTGGTGCGGGCGGAGGAAATACAGGGGGTGTCGCAGGACGATTTGCGTGAACTCGTGCTGGAACGCCTCTGCAAACTGCTGCGGCACGAAATCGGCCCGCGCCGCGCTTGGTCCGACGTACTGGTGCTGGTGCGGGGCAACGAAACCGCCCGAGTGACGACCGAAGGCATGGTGCGCGAGGGCATTCCGGTCATTACGGAGAATAACCTGCTGCTGGCCGAGCATCCTCTTATTGTCCAGACCGTGGCCCTGCTGGCTTTTCTGGACAATCCCGAAGACGACATCGCTTTCTGGACCCTGCTCACAGGTTCCATCGTGCTGGAGCACCCTCAGGCGGCGGAACTTGACTGGGAGACGCTGCACGGATGGTGCGCCGAAGCCGGACACGGCCCTCTTTACCTGCGTTTCAAGCGCCGCTGGCCGCAGATATGGCAGGATCTGCTGGAGCCCTTCCACGGACAGTCCGGCCTGATGACGCCCTATGACACGGTGCTGGAATGGTTCGCGCATCTGGAAGTGGAGAAGCGCTTCCCGGAAGAGCGTACCTTTTTGCGCCGTTTCATGGAAGTGCTGCACAGCGCGGAAGAAAAAGGCTTGGCCACATTATCCACTTTTCTGGAGCACTGGCGGGATAAAAGCGGCGAAGAAATGGTGCCCATGCCCGAAAACATGAACGCCGTGCGCGTGATGACCATCCATAAATCCAAGGGGCTGGAAGCTCCGGTTGTGATCCTGCCCTGGACCGGTTTTAGCGTGCGTCCGGCAGGTCGTCCCGTCCTGCTGGAGCGCGACGGCCTGCGCATGGTCGTACCCAACCGCAAGGTGCTGGGTGAAATCTACTATGCGGATCTGGCGCGGCAGGCCTGCGAAAATCTGGATCTGCTTTACGTGGCTTTTACCAGAGCTAGAGACGAGCTGCATATTTTCCGCACCGGCACGTCAAGTCAGGACAAATCCGGCTCGCTCTGCGCGGCTCTGGACATTCTCTGGCAGGAAGCCGGTCTGGCCTTGCCCTACAGTCAGGGCGCGCCGCCGGAGGATTTGCCAGCAGCCTTCCCGGACGATGGGGCCAGCCTGGAACCGTCCTCCGAATTCTGTGCCGATACAGCTGCGGCGGGACAGGGCTGGCGGCCCATGCAGTGGCTGCCGCGTTTGAAAATTTTCCGTAACCCGCTGGGCGGCTTTGCGTTCAAGGGCGAGGATAGAGGCAGTCTGCTCCATTTCTGCCTGGAACATCTGCGCATCACCGGTCATGCGGAAAAGGACGCCAGGTCCGCTCTGCTCTTCGGCCTGCGCCATTTCCCCCTGCCCGTGCCCGACGACGCGGCCCTGCGCGAGTCGTTGGCCGGAGCTCTGGCCTGGTTCGCGGCCCAGCCCGAGGCCGCGTGCTGGCTTGCGTGCGGCTGGCCCGAACAGTCGCTCATGGACGGGCAAGGGTATGTACTGCGTATGGACTTGCTGGTGCGCAAAGCTTGGGGCCCGCTGGTCATTGACTATAAAAGCGGCCGTCCCGAACAGGAACATATTCTTCAGGTGCGCCGCTATCTGGCCTGTCTGGAGCATTGCGGCGATTGTGACGGAACGGCGCGCGGCCTGTTAGTCTACCTGGACCAGCGGCGCTTCCAACTGGTGGAGGCGGACAAGGTTTCAGCGCTCAGTGAAACATGCGGTGCGCTTCTGCCGACAGCCGGAGGCAGAGCATGAGCACGACGCCCTTTTCGATTTTTCCCTGGCAGCGAGCCTTTTTGCCCGATCTTAAAGCAATGCTGGAAGAATGTAGCGACGGACGGCCCGGCTCGGCCCTGCTGATCGTGCCGCACAATCGTCCCTGGCGCTATCTTCTGCAGCTCTATGCCCAAGAAGGCGGACCGCGCCTGCTGCCCAAAGTTCTCACGCTGTCCGAGATAGTGAAGATCTGGCGGAGCGGCGCCAGCGATGCGCCGCTGCATACGGCCAACCTGCTGGACCGCGTGGTTCTGCTCCACGGCTGCGTCCAGTCTCTGACCAGGGAGGACGCAGCCCTTTCCGCCCGTTTCACGCGCATGGACATGGCGCTTTTTTTGCCTTGGGGGCTGCGTCTGGTCGCCCTGCTGGAGGAAATGCTTGGTCAGGGACTGGAAGCCGCTGACTTGGCCTACGTGGAAAATGAAGTGGCCGCGCCTGCGGCGGCCCTGCTGGGAGCGCTGGGGCGGATCGGCCGCGCCTATCTGAAAGCCTTGGACGAGCGCCAATGGACCACGCCGGGCCTGGATCAGTACATGGCCAGCCGCCAGACGGCGCAAATTCCGCCGCTGCTAGTCCCCGCCCCGGACAGGCCGGTGCTGATGGCCGGCTTTTCCGTGCTGACCGGCACGGAGGACAGGCTTCTGCGCGCTCTCTGGCGGGCGGGAGCGCACGTTTGCCTGCACAGTGATCCGGCTCTGGCCGGAAATGCGCCCGCGCACTGGGCCTGCGCCGAACACGCAGCCTGGCTACGCCGCTGGCAGGCCCGCGCACGCCTGGCTGTGGAACTCGATCCTCAGGAAGCGGCGCATAAGCCGCGTTTGTCTTTCTTTGCCGGGTATGACTGCCATTCGCAACTCCAGGCCCTGCGCGAGACCCTGGCTGGCAGCCCGGATGCCGTTATGCCTTCCACCGCTGTGGTGCTGACGGACAGCGCCTTGCTCATGCCCGTGCTGCATCATCTGCCGGATAAAGACGTCAACGTGTCCATGGGGTATCCCCTGCCCCGCTCGCCCCTCAACCGCCTGCTGGACGCCCTGTTGCGCCTGCAGGCCGGGTGTTCCGAGGACGGGCGTTATTACTGGCGTGATCTGCTGCAATGTCTGCGGCATCCCTATCTGAACATGCTCAAGGTGGATGATGCGAACGGCCGCAGCCTGCCGTTGCGCGACGCCCTGCGCCGGATGGAGAATCTGGTTCGCACAGGCAGCCGTTTTGTGGATCTGCCAACCTTGGCCGACGAATGCCGCACCACCTTGCCCGAGCCTCTGGCCGCGCTGTTTTCCCGCTGCCTGTCAGTCATGGTGGACGCCGTGTCCGCCGCACGTACCACAGCGGACATGGCCAAATGCCTGCGCGGCATCTGTGATTGCCTGCTGGCCCACGGCGGCGAGATGTGGCGGCATTTTCCTCTGGACGCGGAAGTTATGTACCGTCTGATGCGCCACGCCGAACCCATTCTGCGTGAAACCTGCTTGGCGCAAACGCCCTTTCCGCCGACCGTGCTGCACGGCATCACCCGCCAAGTGCTGGAACAGGAGCGCGTGCCCTTCGAGGCTGAGCCGCTCACGGGTCTGCAGGTGCTCGGGATGCTGGAAACCCGCATGCTGCACTTTGAGCGCGTGCTGATCGTGGATGCCACGGACGACAAACTGCCCGGCAATCCGGCTCAGGACCCGTTGCTGCCGGATTCCCTGCGCCAAGTTCTGGGCCTGCCCGATGCCCGCCGCCGCGAGCGCACGGCGGCGCATACGTTCTACCGTTTGTGCGCCGGGGCCGATGAAGTGCATTTCTTCTGGCAGGAAGGTATCAGCCGCTCCGCGCTCTTTGACGGCAAAAAAAGCCGCAGTCGCTTTGTGGAGCAGTTGATCTGGGAGGAGGAACAGCGTCGGGGCGCGCTGCTCACACCCGGTGAAGCACCGCTAGCTGTGGCGCGCTGCACGGTGCGCGCCACACAAACCCGGCCCAAAAGCTTGGAGCGCCGGACGGGCCTGGACGCGGCTGTGCAAAAGCTCCTGCGCGAACCGCTTTCCGCCACTCGCCTTGATGTTTATCTGCAATGCCCCTTGCGCTTCGCTTGGCAATACCTCTGCCGCCTCGCACCCCAGCGGGAAATCAGCGAAGGCGACGATCCGGCGGCCGTGGGCATATGCATTCACAATACGTTGCGCGCGCTGTACGAACCCTATCTACATAAGGAAGTGCGGCGGGGCGACATTTCCATGGATACCGTGCGGGCTCGCTTCTGCGAGGCTCTGGAAGCGGCGGATCTGCGTCGCCTTCTTCCGGCGGACAGTTACCTGATGCTGGAAACAGCCGCGCCGTTGCGCCTGGAGCGCTTTCTGGAGCGACAGCCCACGAGCACGCTGATCCTGGCTCTGGAAGAAAAGCTGACTGCGGATCTGGCGTTTAACGGACGCAGTTATACTTTTACCTGCACTTTGGACCGTCTGGATCGGCGCGACGGCATGCTGCATGTGCTGGACTACAAGACCGGCGGCATCAAACGGCACGACGGCGGGCTCTGGACTGACGCTCCCTTCTTTCAGAAAGTAGCCTTGGCCTGTGCCACGGAGCAGGACGCTTCTCTGGAAGCATTGTTTGAGGAATTGCGCGAGCGTCTGCCCAGCCTGCAATTGCCCTGTTACCTGTCCATGATCATGGCCAAAAAAATGGGAAATCCCGGTGATGCCGCTCTGGTGGAACTTAAAGAAGATGGGGCGGAAATCCCACTTTTCGGGGGGCTGGCGGATAAAGATCTGGCGGATGCCCTCTGCTACTGCGACCTCAGCCTAGCGCTGGCACTGCGTCATCTGGAAAACGCTCCGCATTTCGCGGCCCGGCCCGAAAGGCATTGCGCTTGGTGCCCGTATGCCGGATTGTGTGCGGCCTGAACACGGGCGCATACAGTATTTGGTTTCCGTTCTCCCGTCCGTACCCGCATTGACTATTCTTGACCAATTCTTTGTCGTTCTTATAAATATAGGCTGAAATATGATGGTGACTCAGTTATGTACAGACGTAATAAATATGAAAATTCAGGAAAAACGATCAGGATGATAACATACTGCGGGAAAATGGCTTCTGAAAAATCAGTCTTTCCAGTATAGTTATTAATATTCTGCAATGAACGACATGATAAGCAGGACGGACAGAATGCGGTTCGGTATGAAAAATTTGCAGTTATCCGTTCCGTCTTATTGCGCCTTGTGATTTTTCGTTCTATGCTAGTTGTTGGAGATGCGGGAACCATCAGATGCCGGCCGGGGACCGACGGCGGTCCCGCACTGGTTCAGGACGGAGGTCTTGTCACAATGCCCTTCCCTTATTTAAAAATCGGCAATCTCACGGCTAAAATACCCGTCGTGCAGGGCGGCATGGGCGTGGGAATATCTCTTTCCGGTCTTGCGTCGGCTGTCGCCAACCAGGGCGGCATCGGCGTTATTGCCGGAGCCATGATCGGCATGAAAGAGCCGGATGTGGCCAAAAATCCTCTGGAAGCCAATCTGCGCGCCCTGCGCAATGAAATTATCAAGGCCCGCAAACTTTCCAACGGCATTATCGGCGTCAACATCATGGTGGCTCTGACCACCTTCAGCCAGATGGTGCGCACCTCCATTGAGCACAAGGCGGATATCATTTTTTCCGGCGCGGGACTGCCGCTGGACATGCCGCGCCACCTGCTGCAGCTCTGCGAGGAAAAGAAGGAAGAGTTTAAAACCAAACTCGTTCCCATTGTTTCCTCCGGCAGGGCCGCCACAGTTATTGCCAAAAAATGGCTCTCCCGGTTCAATTATCTGCCGGACGCCTTTGTGGTGGAAGGCCCCAAAGCGGGCGGTCATCTGGGCTTCAAGCCCGAGGAAATCCAGGATTCCGCGCACGCTCTGGAAGTCTTGGTACCCGAAGTGGTGGAAGCGGTCGAACCCTTTGAAGACAAGTTCGGTCGTGCTGTGCCGATTATCGCGGCCGGTGGCGTATACACCGGCGCGGACATTAAAAAATTTCTGGATCTGGGAGCCGCCGGCGTCCAGATGGGAACGCGCTTTGTGGCCACCCATGAATGCGACGCGGATGATCGCTTCAAGCAAAGCTATCTTGCGGCCAAGCAGGAAGACGTGACCATCATCCGTAGTCCTGTGGGCATGCCGGGCCGCGCATTGACCAACGATTTTATCAATGCCGCGCGTGAGGGGCTGAAAAAACCCTTTAAGTGCATTTTCCACTGCGTCAGCACCTGTCAGCAGGAAGAGACCCCGTATTGCATCGCCCAGGCGCTGATTAGCGCCATGCGCGGTAATCTGGAGCGCGGTTTCGCCTTCTGCGGAGCCAATGTCTTCCGGGTGAACAAGATCATTTCCGTGCATGAACTGATGGATTCCCTGCAGCGTGAATTCGACGACGCCATGAATTCACTGAGCAAGGGTGTGCAGAACATGCAATCTATGCTGGGATACGGCAACAAGCCTGAACAAACCCAGATGAGCTGATCGGGAAGCCGCGCTGCTTGAATGCCAAAATAGCGGTCTAGGGCAGATATGCTTGCTCCGGACCGCTATTTTTACTGATTGCAACTTTACTTGAAGAGTTCCCGCTCCGGCACATCCCTGTCAATGCGATCCTCCATCTCAATACCCTTGGGTGGTGTAAAGCTGAAATCCGAGGGCTTGAGACGCGCGTCGGGTTTGAAGGAGGTAAAGCGCACCTCATTGGTATTGCCGTAAAAATCCACAATACTGGCCCGGCGAATGTAGCCGCTGCTTGGCTCCACCCAAATCAGGGCTTCCACCATCTGCGGCGCTGGTTCTTTGGGATACAGGCGCAACTTGGCCAAGCCCTGCTCCTCGCCTTCGGGCTTCACTTCAAAATCTTTGGTCAGCGCCGCCTGGCCGGTAATTACCTGGATAATGCTGCGTGAATCGCGCACTAGGCTGGGCGGGTAGCGATAAGCCACTTCCTCGTCGGGCAGATAATCCCAGATTTCCTTGGCCGTGACCACTAGGGTTTCCTCATGCGGCCTGGCGGTCTGCCAGCGGATCAGCAAGGGTTTCTGAAACAGCAGACTGCCCCGCCGCTGTTCCACAGAACCGCTTTCCTTGTGAGTGAGCGCCTGTTCAAAATCCGCAGAAAAGGACTTCAGCGTCTCATAGCGTTGCTGAATGGCGGAAGCCAAATCATCCGCCATGGCGGGGGACAGCCAGAACAGCGCGCAAAGCGCAATGCCCGCTGCGGTGAGCATGCCGGATATACGCATATCGAACCTCCGCTGAATCATCAGCGCGTTATCTGACCACAGGCCGGGGCTTGCTGCCGTCGGCCGGACCGATAATGCCATCCATCTCCAACTGTTCCACCAGACGGGCGGCGCGGTTGAAACCGATTTTGAAACGCCGCTGCACGAGAGAGATGGATGCCCGTCCCTGCTCGCTGACAAATGCCTGCACCTCGGTATATAAAGGATCTTGGGCCGCATCCCCGCCGCCTCCTTGGCTTGAAGCGGTTTCCACGCCCCACTGGGCGAAATCCACTTGGTAGGAGGGGCTCAGATGCCTCTTCCAATGCGCCACGACGGACTGTACTTCTTCGTCACTCAGAAACGGCCCGTGCAGGCGCTGCAAACGGCCGCCGCTTGGCTTGAAAAGCATGTCGCCACGGCCCAGCAGATGTTCGGCGCCCACCTGATCCAGGATGGTGCGCGAGTCATGCTTGGAAGTGACCTGAAAGGAGATCCGGCAGGGAAAGTTGGCTTTGATCAGGCCCGTAACCACATCCACGCTGGGTCGCTGGGTGGCCAGAATCATGTGAATGCCGGCTGCGCGCGCCAACTGGGCCAGACGCACGATACTGGTTTCCACCTCGCGAGCGGCGGTCATCATCAGATCGGCCAGTTCGTCAATGACAATAACCAGATAGGGCAAAGGCTCCAGGTCCGCGAAATCAGGCGGCAGTTCGTTTTTAAACGCTGCCAGTTTCTGGTTGAAGCCCGCCACGTTGCGCACGCCCATGCGGGCCATGACCTCGTAGCGGAGGTCCATTTCATGTACGGCCCAATCCAGGGCGTTTTTGGCCTCGGACATTTCCGTGACCACGGGATGAACCAGATGCGGTTCATCGGCGTAGACCGCCATTTCAATGCGCTTGGGGTCCACCAGCAAAAGGCGCATGTCCTGCGGCTGAGTGCGATACAGCAGGCTGATCAGGATGCCGTTGAGGCAGACGCTCTTGCCCGCACCTGTAGCGCCGGCCACCAGCAGATGCGGCATGCGAGTCAAATCGGCCATAAAAGGCTTGCCCGCAATGTCCTTGCCGAGAATCATGGTCAGCGGTCCACAGCCCTTGCGGAAGGCATCAGAGGCGGCCAGTTCCCGGAAATTGACGGTCTCGCGGTTGTCATTGGGGATTTCAATGCCCACAGTATCCGAACCGGGAATGGGCGCCTGAATGCGTACAGCCATGGCTTTGAGCGTCAGGGCCAGATCGTCGCTGAGATTGGCGATGCGGCTGACCCTAATGCCGGGGGCCGGGCGTACTTCATACATGGTCACCACCGGTCCGGGGGTGATGCGCACCAGCTCGCCCTGAATATCGAAATCCTTGAGACAGACCATCAAGGCCTTGCCCTTGCCCTCGCGATCCTCGCGGCCGCCATGAACAGTCCTGGGGGGCGGCGCAAGCAGATCCAGAGGGGGTAGCGGCACAGGAGCCTTTTTGCCGAGCGCGGCGGAGATCAGATTGCCCAAAACATGCTTCTTGGGCTCGGTTTTTTCCGCTGCCATCTCGGGTACGGGAGCGTCCTGCGCGTATTCTTCCCGAGAGTCTTCCGTTTCCGGTGTCACAATGGTACCAGGCGCGCCGCTCAGATCTTCAGTCACTGCAAAGGGATCGTCATTGTCTTCATCCACAGCGGGCGGAGTATGGGAAACGGATTTTACGGCAACGGGGGCACCCCTGTCTTCTCTGCCCCCGGCAGTGCGTTTTTCCTCATAAACTTCAGGCAAGGAATCGGCGGTGGGGTGAATGTCCCCCAGCTTGTCCCGCCACTGTGCCAGAAAAGTCCACTGCAGCAGAGGCAGCCAAGACAGCTTCCAAACCCGGCGCGGGGTTTCGGCTTCAGGGCTTTTTTCGACGTTTTGGGATTTGCCGTCGAGCTGTTTCTCAAGCTTGCCGCGCAGCCAATGGGCAAAGCGCTCCGTCAGACTGAACCAGGAAATGTTGCAGGCCAGTTGCAGCCCCACCAGCAGGACAAAAAGCCACAGCAGTGCGGAACCGCCAGGGCTCAGATAACGATTGGCGTTGTTGTGCAGGGCGCTGCCCACCATGCCCCCGCCCCAGAGATCGCCCAACGAGAGATCCCATGCCGCACCCGTGACCAGCAGACAGACGGTCAGCAGGAAAAAGCCGCACCATCGCCACCAGTGCATAGCATAGGCGGGGGAAACATAGGCCGCCCCCAGCGCGCCGAAGACCAGCGGCCAGAGAAAGGCGGCCACGCCGAAGACATCGTTGAGAAAGCCTGACGCGTAGGCGCCGAACAATCCGGCCTTGTTCTGCACTTCCCCGGCGCTGCTGACCACATGATTAAAGCTGGGGTCGTTGGAATCGAAGCTGGCCAGACTGAGCAGGAGCAGTAAGGCCCAGAAGAGCAGAAAAAGGCCGAAAAGTTCGCGGCAGAATTTATGGACGGCGTCCGTAGAGCTACCCTCCCGGACAGAGAACTGCTGAAATCATTCCCGCCCCAAATATTCCTTGGTGCGGGTGTCCATCTTGATCCGGTCGCCGGTGTTCACGAAAATCGGCACCTGCACCGTGATGCCGGTTTCCAATTTGGCGGCCTTGGTGACGTTGCTCACCGTGTCGCCCCTGGCGCCGGGTTCGGTTTCCGTAACTTCCAGTACCAGGCTCAGCGGGATGTCGATATCTAGGGGGCTGCCCTTGTAGAGCAACACGCGGCATTCCTGCCCGTCCTTGAGGAAGCCTTCCTTGCCGCCGGTGGAAGTGGCAGCCATCTGCAACTGCTCATAGTTGGTCATATCCATGAAAATCAGCTCGTCGTCCTGGCGATAGAGGAACTGCATGTCACGGGTTTCCAAGTCGGGCTTGCCGACCTTTTCACCGGAACGGAAGGTGATGTCCTGCATGCGTCCGGTGAGGATGTTACGCAGCTTGGTGCGGACCATGGCCCCGCCCTTGCCGGGCTTGAAATGCTGAAAATCCACTATTTCGTAAGGAATGCCCTCCACTTCGATCTTGAGGCCCTTGCGAAAGTCGGTGGTTGAATACATGCGTTCCTCCTGCCATGCCGCAGCATGTTCTGTATGGACGAAGATAACGCCGATCTCAATTGCCAAGCGGCGCGAGAACGGCTACCGTATGGCGGACGTGGGCTTCCACAAACGCTCGTTGTTCTGAATTGAATATACTTGTGGAAAAATGTCCGCTTGTCAAGATTGAAAATTCAAGTTTTACATGAGGTTTATATGGCTGTCAGCCTTACCCTGGAAACAACAGCCTATACACTGGATCAGCTTCTGGCCCTGCCTGAGGCGCAGATCGCTCTGGCCGGGCGCTCCAATGTAGGTAAATCTTCCCTGATCAACGTCTTGGCCGGGCGTAAAAAACTGGCCAAGGTCAGCGCCACGCCGGGGAAAACGCGTTCCGTCAATTTTTACAAAGTGGAGCCGCAGAATTTTTATCTGGTGGATCTGCCCGGCTACGGGTACGCTAGGGCCAGCCACGAGGAGCGACGCAACTGGGCGAAACTGCTGGAGCACTATCTCACAGACTGCAAGACACTCAAGACTCTGGCTTTGCTGCTGGATTGCCGTTTACCCCCGCAGAAGATTGACCTCGAGCTGGCTTCCTTTGCCCGCATCTGCCGCCTGCCCTTGCTGCCCGTACTGACAAAAGCCGACAAATGCAGCCAGCGCGAACGCGCTTCACGACATAAGGAGTGGCAGGCTCTGCTGGCTGTCAGGCCTGTGCTGACCTCCTCCAGCAGCCGTCTGGGCATGAAGGAACTCTGGCGTGCGCTAATCGCGGCGGCAGCCGACCCCGCCATTACGGATGGCGGCAGTATGCCGGCGACAGCGGAATGACGCTCGGACAGGCTCAGTCCGCCTGTTGCTCTGACATGGCGACGTCCGGTTCCACGTGAACAATAATCCTGCCCAGAGCCGGCACGGCGACGCGCAACCGTTTTTCCAGGCGCACGCAGAGGTTGTGGACTTCTTCCACGCTCAGTTCGCCACTGATACCGCAGTGAAAAGAAATGCAGATGCCTTGCTCCGGCAATTCGTAGGTGGAGAATTTGTGCGGATCGCGGAGTAAAGGTTCTTTTTCCACCGCCAACCGCACTTCCCGCCAGGCCAGCTCGGCCAGAGGCACGGATATAGCGGCTCCGGCGTGCAGCGCGCTGGCCGCGCCCTCAGGCTCCAGGTGGCTGACCACTTCCACGCCGGGCAGCGCCTGACGCAGGTCATCCTCAAAGGGATACACCCGTGCGTAGGCTTCGGCATACGGCAGGTCGCCGGGCAGTTCCACATGCAGTTCCATATGGAACAATCCTCCGGTGTGCAGCACATGCACATTATGCACCGCGAAGCCGTGTTCCGAGGCCATGCGCTGCACCAGGGAAAAGGGATTGTCGTCTTTCCCGGCGCGGGCGCTCATTGGTTCCACATGCACGCATACGTCCGCGCCCGGCAAAATGGCAGCCACAGCCTGCTCCGCTTCATGGGCCAGCCTGTGTCCGTCACGGACACGAATGCCCGGATCCACGCCCACAGTCAAATCCACAAAGGCCTGCGGGCCGCTGTTGCGCAGGCGCACCCGCCGCACGGCCGTGATGCCCGGCACTTTTCGAACGGCTTTGGCGACAGCCTTCCGCTCCTTGGTGGACCCGGAATCCATCAAGGTGTTGATGGATTCCGCAGCCATGCGCAGGCTGGCGCGAAAGATGAGCAAGGCCACTACCAGGGCCGCCACCGTGTCGGCCTGGGCCAGCACCCGGTAGAGCGGCTCCGGCAGATTCAGGGCGGCGGCCCCCCACACGGCCAGCACGCCGACCAGCACCACCGCCGAGGAAAGAACGTCTGTGGAGAAATGCAGGGCGTCGGCCTCCAGGGCTTGGCTCTTGTACCGCCGGGCCACCTTTCGCAAAATGCGCACCCGATTGACGTCAATGCTCATGGAAACGGCCATAACGGCCACACCCCAGAGCGATGGGGTAACGGGGCTGACGCCGTCCAACAGCCGCTGTATGCCTTCATAAACCACCCAGAGGCAGGTCAGGAACAGCAGCAGAGTCTCCGCCAAGGCGGAAAGGTTCTCGATCCTGCCGTGCCCGTAGGGATGGCGGATGTCGGCCGGGCGGGCAGAAATGCGTACCGCCGCCAGGGTCATGGCCGCCGCCAGCAAGTCGAGGCCGCTGTGCAGCGCTTCGGAAAGAATACCCAGACTACTGGTATACAGACCCACCGTGAGTTTCAGGGCTGTCAGGGCAAGGGCCGCGACCAGCGAAATCAGCGCGGCGCGATTCTTTTCGGCGGCGCCGTCTTCGTGCCGGAGATTTTTCATGAATACTCCCTATAAAAAAAGCCCCCGAAGGGGCTCTTTTGCTGCTTTGCCGCAATTACAACCAAGTGAACCACTGCCGCCAAGATCCCTGACGCTTTTCGCGCGTCTCTCTGGCATGTTCCTCGCGGTAGCTGTGGTAGGCGGCCAGTCCCTTTTCCTTGGCGTGTTCTGCCACTTCCGCCACATCCTTGAAGTTTTCCATGATGAATTCATACCGCCGCCAAGCCGGGCCGTACTTCTTCATGTGCCAGAACACGTCGGCGATATACAGCTCGTGCTCAGCCATGAGTTTGCGGCAGGTCTGCATATGCTCTTCCGCGCCCTTGGCATAGGAAGAATCAGGGTACATCTGGCGGAGACGGTTAAAGTAATCGTAGGCTTCCTGCAGTTCCGTGGTGGCCCGGTCAATGGAGCGGAACTGCTTCATGAGCGACATGCCTGTCTGGTACAACACATAGGGAATGGCTTCATGACGGGGGTGGAGCGACTCGAAGTCCTTGTAGGTTTCAGCGGCCAGATCGTATTCTTCATCCAGAAAATAGGCGTCGCCCAGCGAAAGTTCAGCGTCAATGGTGTAGGGACTGAATGGATAGGCGTCGCGTAATTTGTTGTACAGCTCCACGGCGCGCACATAGTTCTTTTCACTCATGGCGTCGTTAGCGGCTTCGAAGATTTCCTGGGCCGTATCTTCAGCCGGCGGCAGGTAAATCATGTCGATGATGCCGCAACCGGAGACGGCAAACAAACTGAAGGCAAGCGCAAGGCAGCGAAGCAGTTTTTTATGCATGGAGCTGTTCCAAAAAAACAAAAGCCGCTTGCGCAGCCGTTGCGCCGTCACCGGTAGCGGTGATTACCTGACGGCAGAGTTTGGAGCGAATATCCCCGGCGGCAAAAATACCGGGAATATTTGTGCGCATTTCCGTATCCGTCACAATAAAGCCCTGGTCGTTCCGCTGGAGCTCCACAGGCAGAAAAGAGGTCACCGGAGCAAAACCCACGTAGACGAAAAGCCCGTCCACCGGGAGTTCTTCCTCCACACCGCTTTGGACATTGCGCAGACTGAGCCCCGTCAGATGATCCTCACCCTTCAGGCTCGTGATGACCGTGCTGCGGCGGATTTGCACCTTGTCGGTCATGCTTTCCAGCCTGTCCCGGTAGACCTTGAGCCCACGAAAGCCTTCCCGGCGGTGGATCAGATGCAGCTTGCCCACTATTTTAGCAAGATACAGCGACTCTTCCAGGGCCGCGTTGCCGCCACCCACCACCGCCACAGTCTGTCCGCGGAAGAAGTTTCCGTCGCACAAGGCGCAATAGGAAACGCCCCGTCCCACCAGTTTGTCTTCGTTATCCAGGCCCAACTGGCGATGACGCGCCCCGGAGCAGACGAGCACCGTTCTGGCGGCGTACTCTTTTTCTCCACCGGCGCGCACATTGAACCGGCCCGCCGTGCCGGAAACGGATTCCACGGCGCCGGCAGGCCGATCAATGTCGAGGCCATCCAGATGAGCGGCAAAAAGATCAGCCAGCTCATACCCCTTGATGCCCTGGGGATAGCCGGGATAATTTTCAAGGGATTCGGTCTGCAGGACTTGGCCGCCCGGCGTCAGTTGCTCAAAGAGAGAAACTGAACAACCGGAGCGCGCCAGATACATGGCAGCTGTTATGCCGGCTGGTCCGCCGCCGATAACAACGGCATCATACAACTTCATGCCAGAGCCTTTGAGTCAAGCAGTTCCTTCATGGCCACCTTGGTGACGGCGCCGGTGATTTGTTCCACTGTCTCGCCGTTTTTGAAAAGCACCAGTGTGGGAATAGCGCGGATACCGAATTTGGCGGGTGTGGCGGGATTTTCATCCACATTCATTTTAACCACACGCACCTTGCGTTCATATTCCTTGGCAAGTTCGTCAATGATGGGCCCCACCGCGCGGCAAGGACCGCACCAAGGAGCCCAGAAATCAAGCAGAACCGGCAGATCGGATTTGAGAACTAGACTTTCAAAAGTGGCGTCAGTGACCTGTTCAGCCATATTAATTACTCCTTAGGTTGCTCTTGGCGTCGCGTGAGACGGCGCAACAATACTAGGCCGCGTGACGCGCATTGTGCAGGCGGGGTGGCAATGCGCCGCGACCGTGTCTGTACTGGCAGAGAGTAGATTTCTAACGCACTGGTGTCAAGATAATCCGCGCCATTCAGGCGGTTTTCCCCGATTTGCGGCTATTCCGCGCGGCACAGTATATCCTCCGGCACCACTCTGCCGCGCGGAATGGTTTCCATGCGCAGATCATGATGAAAACCGGCCTGGCCCAGCAGCCATCCGGCATAGGCCGTCATGGCCGCATTGTCCGTGCACAGGGCTGAACCCGGCGCGAGAATTCCGCCGCCGCGCCGCCGCATAAGCTCTTTCAAGCGTTCACGCAACAGGGTATTGGCGGCTACCCCTCCGGCCACAATCAGCGTGCGCAGGTCCGGCTGGCGGTCAAAGGCGCGCGTCACTTTGGCGCATAATGTGTCCACCACAGCCAGGTTGAAGGATGCGCAGCAATCCCTCAGAACCTGCGGCGCATCTTCGACACATTGCAGAGGACGCGGCCAGCGCCCGTCCAGGTGATGTTCTATGTAGGCGGCGGCGGCCGTTTTCAGACCGCTGAAGCTGAAATCCAGATTGTCGTTGTCAAGATACGGGCGTGGGAAAAGCCCGGCATCCGCCCTGCCAGCCCTAGCCAGAGCATCCATCAGACGACCGCCGGGATATGCCAGACCCAAAAGTTTGCCCACCTTGTCAAAGGCTTCTCCGGCAGCGTCATCCAATGTCCGGCCCAAAGGCAGACAACGCCAGGGCGCTTCCATCCGATAAATATGGGTATGCCCTCCGGAAACCAGCAGCCCTAGGCAGGGGAATGTCAGTTTTTGTTCCAGCCCCACAGCCAGCAAATGCGCGTGCAAATGGTTGATGCCCAAAAATCGCGTACCCAAGCCAAGGGCCAGCCCCTTGGCAAAGGCGACGCCCACCAGCAGGCTGCCCAGCAGGCCAGGGCCGCGCGCCACGGAAACAAGATTGATGTCCGCAGCGCGCCGCTGGCAGCGGTGCATAAGCTCGTCAAACAACGGCCCAATATAGCGGTAATGCTCGCGCGAAGCCAATTCCGGCACAACCCCGCCGAACAGGGCGTGCACGTCTACCTGGCTGGCCAGCACCGAGTCCAGCAGACGGCCGTCTTCCACCAGAGCCAGAGCCGTTTCATCACAGGAACTTTCAATGCCGAGGCAAAGCATGGGTCACAGCTCCCGTGTCGCCACGGCTTCAGGCTTGGGCATGTTTGGCATAGATGCGCTCCACGGCTTCCACGTCCTTGCGCGAACCGATAAACAGCGGCGTACGCGCGTGCAGGCGCTCGGGCTTGCGTTCCAGAACGCGCCGCCGCCCGTCGCTGGCCTTGCCACCGGCATGTTCCGCCAGAAAAGCGAGTGGCGCGGCTTCACACATCAGGCGCAACTTGCCGTCGGGTTTGTTCACATCCGACGGATACATGTAGATGCCGCCATAAATCAGGGTGCGGTGAAAATCCGCCACCAGCGCCCCCACATAGCGGGAGGAATAAGGTTTTCCGTCTTGGCTCTCGCAATTGTGGAACCAGTTTACGGCTTCGCGTGTGGGGTCGTCCCAATACTTCCAGTAGCCTTCATTGACGGAATAAATATGCCCCTGTTCCGGAATACGCATGTCGGGATGGGAGAGCAGAAATTCTCCCACGCCCGGATCCAGAGTGAAGCCGTGCACACCCTGACCGGTACTGAGCACCAGCATGGTGGACGGCCCGTACAGAATATACCCCGCCCCCACCTGCTGCAGACCCGGCTGAAGCACTTCCTCAAGCGTCACCTCGCCCGCATGCCCTTCGGGCCGGCGCAGAATGGAAAAGATGGTGCCGACATTGATGTTCACGTCAATATTGGAAGAACCGTCCAGAGGATCAAAGATCAGAATATAATCGCCGCGCGGGAATTCGGAACTGACGCGGATAAGTTCGGCATCTTCTTCGGAACCCATGGCGCAAAGCGCGCCGCAGCGCTCCATACGATAAATCATTATCCGGTTGGCGATGGCGTCCATTTTCTGGACATTTTCGCCCTGAACATTGACCTCACCCGTGCCGCCCAGAATATCCAGCAAACCGGCCTTGTTAATGCGGCGGGAAATGGATTTGCCGGAAAGAATCAGATCATACAGCAATCCGGTAAACTGTCCTGTCGCCTGCGGTGTGCGCTTTTGATGCAGCAGAAGGTGCTCGGTAACCGTGATGTCAGCCATGAGAGCCTCCTTGATAATGACCTGAAGGCGGGATGCCTTGGGGCCGGAAAGATTTGCGCCACCCGGAGGCGGCGCAAGTCGGCATTCAGCTATGCGTCAATTCCGTAGGCCGAAAGGACTCGGTCGGCCGTCGGGCAGAGTTGCAGGCGCTTGCGGTTCTTCCGCTTTTTCCGTGGCCGGAGTCTGCGCGGAAGCCGTCCGTTCCTGAGTGTTTGCGACCGGGCTGTCAGCACGGGGACCAAAGGGACTCGGGCGCTTGATGACCGGAGCTTTTTCCCGCGACCCGAAGGGGCTCGGACGGCCGCCGGGCAGCACAGGCATGTCGACATCCGGAATCAGATCCACAGGTGGCGCGCTGCGGCGCGGATGTTGCGGCGCGGATCTCCTCGGACGCTGCACGCGTTCGACCGGGACATTTTCTCCTTCCAGCGCGCGCTCCTGCACCCGCTGCTTTTCAGCACCCTTGCCCTTCAGCAACATGCTATTGCGGCTGCCCGGATGGATTTCATTGTCCGTTCTGCCGTCGTCAGTTCTGGAAGGCTCGCCGGGCACGCCCACGTGCGTGGATGGAACGTCTTCGCCGGAGACATCTGCCTTGTCCTTGCGCTCCGGCCGGGGAGGAGGCGGCAGCTTTTCGCGTTCCTTGGGGAAGAAGGGCAAACCCTGTTCCAGATCTCCCTTGCCTTCGGGGAAGGTGCCGGATTCGACCACGGCAAACACCAAGGGCAAATTGCCCAGGTAGCGTACCATATAATAAAAAGAACCAGTGGCGTTGATGCAGGTGCCGGATGAGCTCTTGCTTACCGTTTCGGACCAGTTGACGCCAGCCAGAGGCGTGGCGGCAAAGTTGTATTTTCCGGGCCAGAGCAGAGCCTGAGGTGTCAGGATTACCATATTTTCCGGGCTGCTGGAATACTGCATCAGCGCGCGCATGTCAAAATAAGCCGCTACCAAGCCCAAGAAGTCCACTCCGTCGTAAAGCGGTGCGGCCAGCATGATCTCGGGCCCCAGCGGGGTATTCTGCACATCGGCGCGCAGAGCCCGGCTGTTCTGTTTTTTATCTTCATAGAGCAGCGGAATGAAGTCCAGCTCCTTCAGGGAAGTAGCCGGTTCCTGTCCCAAGATGGTGCCGTCGTATTTGACGCCGGCAAAACCGCTGATCCAGGGGAATGAAGCAAAGAACGTGGTGATCCATTCCCGCGTAGGGGGCTTGTCCGCATTGAGCATAACTCGCTCCAGACGACCCAGCTCCACATCAATGCCCATCATGCTGTTGGTCAGCGCCAGAGTCCGGGGAGAAATATCCCCTTTTTCTTCATAGTCCACGCTGGCCGGAGGGCTGACATAGGTATTCCAGAAACCCTTGGTGCTTTTCCAGACGTTTTTGGCGGGCTGATAAGAACTGCAGCCAGTTGCCAGAGACACGGCCATCAGCAGCAGAAAACAACGCAAAAATGAATTCGACACCATATTCCCCGTGCTCCGGAGCATGTTACGCCAAGATGGCCGCTCAACAGTGAGAAACACCCGCAAGCCTCTCGGGACGCTGACCTGCTCTAGTTTTGCGCCCTGGCTTCCACGCGTTCCGCCAAAGCTTCAAGCATGCTGATCAGCTTATCTTTGCCGCTGGCGGATTCCTCCTGCTGCGGAGGTTTCTCCTGTCCCACTTCCTGCACGCTGCCAAGGCGCGCGCTCAACGTGGCAATGCGCTGCTGCAGATCGGTGCTTTCTTCAGGGGAAACCGCCGCCAGCTCATGATAAATATCCAGCGCCCCCTTGATGTCCCCTTGCTCCGCCAGTACTTCGGCCATAGAACGGGTACGCAGAGAAAAACATTCATCGCTCCCCTCGCCGTCCTCCGACGGCAGCGCGTCAGTCTCAGCAGGAGCGGAAAGCGATCCGCCTCGAGTCTCTTCATGGGCGGGGTTTTCCAGAGCTTCGGGCAGAGCTTCCTCGTCCGCCATGGCGGCGTCGGGATCAAATTTTTCTCCGGTCGTCTCTCCAAAAGGAGGATCGTCATCCCCAGTTGCCGGGATGGCGGAAGCTGACGAGGGCTTCAGGCGGAGCTTCAGTTTATCTTCTTCCGGCAGCAGAGACAAAGGAGAATCATCCGGCGGCATGATTTCCTCCGGCGTGAGCGGAGGTCCCCCCGACGCGATTGTCTCTGACATCATTCCGGCACCCGGCATTTGCGCATGGGCGGCTAGGGAACCGTCCTGCGGCCGCGTTTCCCCCAGCAACGAGGCAATGCCCCTGTCCAGCACTTCGTGCAGAGAGATGGGGCCACGCATGAAGTGGGCGGCCAGAAAACGCAGCACGGAAGCTGTATCCGACGAAGCGTCCGCTGCTGACAGGCAGGCAGCCCAAGCCTGCCAGAATCCCGCATAGGCGGAAAACATGCCGCTGAGGCTGTCTATTTGTCTGGCGCAGGCTTGGCTGCGGCCCGTTTTATGCAAAAGTTCAATAAAAAAAAGACGCGCTTCCAGAAATTCGCCGTGGCGCTCTAGGCCGTTCTCAAGCACATCCACAGCCTCATCAAAGCGCTGTTCCTCCGCCAACATGCGCGCCAGAGGGAAAAAGACCTTGGAATTGGGTTCCAGTTCCAGAACTTCTTTATACCACTCAATTTTTTCCGTCATTATTTGCGGCTCCCGATCCGGTTTTGGCCGAATTGCCAAAGAGGTACAGCACATCGTTGTCCCGCATGTAATGCAGGCTCTGGCGAATCATTTTTTCCACATATTGGCTGTCGGACTGCAATAAACGGATTTCCCGGCTCAAGGCCAGATTTTCCGCATCCAGACCGGTGATCTGCTCTTGCAGAGCAGCATATTGCTGTTTGAGTTCGCGGTATTCCACAAGCCCTGTGGGGCCCCAGACCATGCGAGTGAACAGAAACACATTGATAAGCCCCAAAGCTACGAGAATAAATACACGCCAGAACATAATCTATTGCAGAAGGCGTTTTTGTTGCGGATGTTCCCCACGGGGGAGCCTGAGTTCAGAGAGAAAGCTGGCTGTGGCATTTTCAAGTCGTTGCACGTCGTCTTCCGCCAGATTCATGTGGTCCACCCGCTGCAGATATCCCTTGAGCGTGAAAAACTCCTCGTCAAAATGACGCCCCCAGCTCCCGGAGCGCATATCAGGTTCCAGATCCAGAATAGTCTGGATGCAGTTTTTGAGACGAATTTGCAAGGTGCTCATATGGTCTTTCCGATTTGAACCTTGTCACAGGCATGCCGGTAAAAATAGTAACAGTAGTTGATGCCGGAGATCAGGGCCAGCAGCAAGGCCACATACAACAACACTTCACCAAGCGGCCAAAGTTCGACGCCGAACAGGGGATAGTGCAGGATCAGCGGTACAATAGCCACGATTTGCAACACGGTTTTGGCCTTACCGAACTTGTCGGCCGCCAGCACGATGCCTTCATCAATGGCCATGGCGCGCAGACCGGTCACCACCAGTTCGCGGCAAACGATGACTATCACCACCCACGCCGGAGCCCAATCCAGCTTGACGAACATAATCAGCACCGAGCAGATCAGCACCTTATCGGCCAGAGGGTCCAGAAATTTGCCCATGCTGGTGACCATGTTTTCACGCCGGGCAATGTAGCCGTCGGCCCAGTCGGTGATGGCCGCGAAAATAAAGGCCAGCGCGGCCAGCAGACAAAAAACGGGGCATTGGAAATACAGAAGAACAACAACCAGAGGTGCCATCAAAATGCGCAACAAGGTAATTTTATTGGCAAGGTTGAGCATCGTTCCTCTCCGTTACCATCGAACCTTTTCTGTTTTTCTAGCACAAAGGCGTGCCGGAGAAAAGGAGAAATATTCCGTCTTCCGGCGGACTCGCGTGGTTTTTGCATGAAAATGGCCCCTCCGTTTGAAGGGGCCTGTGATTTCAGGAGTTGGGAGTGGACAAGGCTTCCAAACTGTTGTCCGCCGCTGTCGCGATGGCGTCGGCCAGAGCCAGGAAGGATGATTTGGCCGGGCCTTCGCCTTCCAGGTAGACCACCGGCACGCCCCGGTCGGCGGCCGCCACAGTGACCGGATCCAGAGGAACGGCCCCTAGGAATCTGAGTCCGTAATGCTGTGCCAGTTCTTCCCCACCGCCCTTTTTGAAGAGATCAATTTCCTTGCGGCAATGCGGGCAGACCAGGCCGCTCATGTTTTCCACCACGCCCAGCACATTGGCATTGGCATACTGGAGGAAGTTCACTGCCTTGCGCACGTCGGCCAGGGAAATTTCCTGCGGTGTGGTCACCACCACACAGAGTGCGTCGGGAATGGTTTTCAGTACGGTCATGTGTTCATCGCCTGTTCCCGGAGGGGAGTCCATAAGCAGAAAGTCGAGTTCGCCCCACTTCACGTCCGCGATGAACTGGCGGATGGCTGCGGATTTTTTAGGACCGCGCCAAAGGATGGCCTGATCCCGGTCTTGCAGCAACGAGTCCATGGAAATGACTGACAGGTTTTCATTATAGGCCGCAGGCAGCATCAGCTCGCCGCCGGCGTCCATTTCAACGGTGCTGGTAAGGCCCAGCAGGTTGGGCACGCTGGGACCGTGCATATCCACATCCAAGATGCCCACCTTAAAACCACGCCGGGCCAGGGCGGCTGCGGTATTCACTGTCACCGAGCTTTTGCCCACGCCCCCCTTGCCGCTCATGACGAAAATTTTATGGCGGATATGCCCCAGTGTGGCCGCAATGATGCGGTCCTGGCGGGCCATCAGATCATTGCAGTTTCCATCGCCTCCCTTGTCCGTGGAGCTGGGACAGGAGGAGGCGGAAGAACAGGATGAACAGGAGGACATGACATCTCCTTCATGTGTTAACGGAATTTCAGAAAATTAACGTCCCGACGGTTGCCAACCGTGGTCGCCCACCAGATCCACAAAAATGACGGAACCGAGATCCTCGGTATGGATCCGACCCTGCTCTTTGCGCAGACGCATCATCCGCTGTGCGCGCGGGCGCGGGCCTACGGGGATAAGCAAAATGCCCCCCTCACCCAACTGATCCACCAGAGGGCGGGGAATCTCGGGGCCGCCAGCCGTGACGATAATGCGCTCAAAGGGCGCCGCCTCGGGCATGCCCAAGGTGCCGTCGCTCCGCTGCATGTGGATACCGTGAAGCCTCAGTTGCCGCAAGATGGCGCCGGCATTCAGATGGAGTTCGCGGAGACGCTCCACCGTAAAAACAGTGCAGCCCATGGCGGCCAGCACGGCGGCCTGATAACCTGAACCGGTGCCGATCTCCAGTACGCGCATACCCCGGTCAACTTCCAGCAGTTCGCTCATCAGCGCGACTATATACGGCTGGGAAATGGTCTGGCCGTAACCAATGGGCAGGGGGGTATCCTCATAGGCCTGGGAGCGCAAGGCCTCCTGTACGAAAAGATGTCGGGGCACGGCGTCCATGGCGGCCAGCACGCCGGGATGGCTGATTCCCCTGGCCTCAAGCTGTTCTTGTACCATCCGGCGGCGCAGACGCCTAGGATCCACCTGCTGATTGCGCGTCTCTTGCGAACTCGGGAAGCTTTGACCATATGGGTATCTGCCGTTCTGCATACTGCGGAAGAAAAAACAAATTTTGGCAGCCAAGTCAATGCGCGTCCGGCATCGCCCCAAGTGCGGTCAAGAAAAAAAATCAGGACTTTTTCTTGAAAATCACTCTTCTTTGTGCCAGCATTTTAAAGATCGTCACGAGGAGCCATCAATGCGCAAAAAAAGTATGTTTTCCACAGTGTTAGTTCTGCTGGTCATCGTCGTCTTGGCTGCCGGTGGCTATACTTTTTTTAACGATATGGATGGACCGGCCATTCAGGTTACGCCCAATACCGGCAGGGTCTCGCCAGCCACGGTGTTGCAGATCCATATGAACGATCCCTCCGGCATCCGCTCGCTTACGGTGGGCATCCACAAAAACAATGTGCTCAATGTAATCTTCAACAGACATTTTGACGAGTACCTACCCGAGCGTGTGGTGGACGTGCCCCTGAAGGACTCCAGCCTGCGCGAAGGGACTTTTGATCTGGAAATCCGCGCCACGGACGGTTCATTGGCGGGCTTCGGCCAGGGCAACACCCGCACAGTGCAGTTGCCCATGCGTCTGGACACCCAGCCGCCGCGCATTTCCGTCAAAACTCTGCCGCCCAACGTGCGCCGGGGCGGCGCGGCGGTGGTCCGCTATACCATAGACGAAGACGTGAGCAGCAGTGGCGTGCTGGTGGCGGGCTATTTCGTGCCCGGCTTTCTGCAAAAGGACGGGAGTTATCTCTGCTTTTTTCCCTTCCCCTATACCATGACGGCCCGCGACTTTAAAAACGCGGTGGAAATCACGGCCACGGACTTGGCCGGCAACGTGACCAGAAGCCGTCTGGCGGTCATGGCCTTTGAGCGTAATTTCAAAAGCGACAGTCTGGAGCTGAAGGACGATTTTCTGCTTTCAGTGGAGAACAAGCTGCGCGCTCTGGCCCCCAATGCAGCCAATCCTCTTGAGTGCTATCTTTACATCAACAATCAGGTACGCGCGGCCAATGAGCAGACCCTGCGTGAAATCGGCAAGGATACGGCGGCGGCCATGCTCTGGAGCGGCATCTTCACCCGCCTGCCCCGCTCCGCCGCACGGGCCGGTTTCGCCGACCACCGCTTCTTCCATTACCAGGGCAAGTTGGTGGGCGAGTCCTTCCATCTGGGCTTTGACCTGGCTTCGGTGCGCAACGCCGACGTGCCCGCTGCCAACAGCGGCCGGGTAGTTTATACGGGTGAGTTGGGTATTTACGGCAACCTTGTGGTCATCGACCACGGCCTGGGCCTCATGTCTCTGTATTCGCATTTGAGCGAAATACAGGTCAACAAAGGCGACGTGGTCAAGAAAGGCCAGACCATTGCCCATACAGGCAGCACCGGCTTGGCCTTCGGCGACCATCTACATTTCGGCATTCTGGTGGGCGGCGTGGAAGTGATGCCTCTGGAGTGGATCGACCCCAAATGGGTCCGCGACAATATCACGGGCAGACTGGAGGCGACGGCCAATTAAAACATGTTATGCGTGGACATATCCATGCCACTCGCCGGACATTGAACTCAGCCGACGGCACGTTTGAACCTGAGGCTCTCCGTACAAAATCAAAACCGCCCGCTATACGGGTGGCTTGCTCCAGCCCTATAAGGGCTTGTTACCGGCCAGCGCCTAAATGACGCTGGCTTTCACTTCGTTCAAGTCCAGTGCCTTTGTCACTTTGGCTACCCCTTGAAAGGGGTCTGCATATTCGTGCGTGGTCAATTTATCCTGCATTATGTCATGTTTTTCCTGTTGCTGGATGTATTTTTTTAAGTCCAACGGTACTTACATAGTACCCCTCAGCCCAGAATTTTCTGTTGCCGAACTTGTATTTCAGGTTGGCATGGTTATCAAAAATCATCAACGAACTCTTGTCCTTCAAGTATCCCATAAAACTCGATACACTGATCTTGGGTGGGATACTCACAAGCATGTGCACA
>APFI01000023.1 GCA_000403945.1 Desulfovibrio sp. Dsv1 | reverse complement strand
CCTGGGGATGGTTTACCAGAAGTCTCCAGTTTTGGTCTGCACCATGTTAAGGGAGGGTTACAGAAGTGCTGGCTTCGGCGTAGAAAGACGAACAGGAACTTCCTCTTCGTCAGCCCTACCACCTTTCCCCTCCTGCACACCGAACATGAGCCTGTCTTAGCAAATAATAATCCGGCACCACATCGCTGTATGTGCCGGATTTCATGAAAAATTGGAAGGAAAAGGATACTCTTTAGTCAATAGAAATCAATTCATACTGAGGATTGCCCATCTTGAGTTCCGCCATAGCGGTGAGCTGACGCAAACCGTGGCGGCTCTGAATACGCTCGACAAGATCATGATTTTCCGTGTCCAGCTTGCCGAACACCAAATCGCAGGATGCCTGATCTACGGCCAAAATATCCGTGGAAGCACATATGCCTATATCGGGTATAGTGGGAGCGGCGGCACTCGTTCCAGCGCAGTCGCAGTCCACCGACATTCTACGCATAACATTGAGGAATACGATGTGGCTGCCAAAATAATCGCAGGTAGCTTTGGCCGAGTCGGCCATCATCTCCATGAGCGGTTCCTTGGCAGGCCAGGCATTCCAGTCCGTGGGTACTTCACCGGCCACGCCGTGAACCTGACGCTTGCCTGCCCGCCCGGAGGCACAACCAATGGCGATATTTTTCATGGAGCCGCCAAATCCTCCCATGGCGTGCCCTTTGAAATGGGTAAGCACAATCATGGAGTCATAGTTGATTATATGCCCGCCCATAGCCACTTCCTTGAGACGAAGTCCGCCACGCACGGGAAATGTCACATCTCCTTCCTCATCCATGATGTCAACGGGACAGAATGTCCAGCCATTGACCTTGAGAGTTTCACGGTGCGATTCTGTTGTGTAGCGATCTCCCTGATACAAAGTATTGGTTTCCACTATGCTGCTATTCGGAATCTGAGCTTGAAACGCTCGTACCATGTCACGAGGCAGAATATTCGGCCCGTTCTTTTCTCCCGTGTGCAGTTTTATGGCTACCCTGCCATAAATGGCTCCATTAATTCGCTCATAAAGACGAAGCAGGTGCTCCGCATCAATATGTGAAGTAAAATAAACCTTCGCACGAGACCCCGGAGTTTTGATTCCTGTGACGTTACGGGAACCTACAAGGGGCGTTTTTTGGCTTTCTGCCACAGAAGCGGCCTGAACGTCACCCGGGAAAGAAGACAGTAAGGCGGGAACTACTACAGCAACAGCTACTGCCGCAGAACTCTTCAACATCTCTCTTTTTGTCATTCCATGATTTTTCATGACAGCTTCCCTTTGTGTGAACGCTTCGTAACCAAACCGAAAAATTTTTATGTCCATATGGAAAGGGAATCCAGATACAATCCGCTCTATTTTTTGCCTATTTCGCCACCAAGGAGAAAACGGGAACCATTTTACGGTTAAAAATATCTGCCGCAAGCCCCTCGATCTAACTCGCAGGTTTCATACCCGAAGCCAGAGCTAGCCTTGTTTGTCCATGCCTCCGCGCCCTGAAGGGTTACAAGTATGCCACTTCGGGCGGATGATATGGCGGAGAGACTGATTCAGCGTAAGTAAGTCAGATATTCTGATTCAGTCGGCCTACCACGTTTTCAATTTTACATTATTTTTGTATAATTCTTCACAGTTGTCAAATTGATATAGATGCTCAAAAGCATTATTGCAATCAATTATTTTGTATTGTGATTTTGTAGATATGCCGTATTCATTTCGCACTACTACACCATATTTTTCTTACTTGTATCATCATTGTTTTGAATAACGGTAGATGCTCCGTTTAATTCTACTGAACCGCATACAGAAGCCAAAGAAATACCAAGGTAGCGACAAAGTGAGTATGCGTCGCCAACGGTAAGGCGCTGCCTCTTTCTCTTTTCAGTTCTCATGCGTTGCCATTCGCGCCCGGCATTCTTTCTATATATGCCGTCAAGGCATCGACGAGTGCGTGTTCAAATTCCAATCCGTTCATAGTGCGGGATTATCTCATTTTATTGGAAAATTCGCTCCGAAAAATTTTGTGTTGCTTGCTGCGACATATTATCAGTTTTAATCTATCTTCTAGAAGATAGGTTTTCTACTATAGCGCAGTCCATTTTTTAGGAATGAAGAAATGTTCCATATTAACACCTTCATAGGTAAGAAGTTTGATTTTTTTTTGCAACCCTCCCGCATAACCTGTTAGACTGCCGTTAGTGCCAACAACCCGATGACAAGGAATGATGATGGAAATTTCATTATGGCCTACTGCCCCTCCAACTGCCTGCGCAGACATATGGGGTAAATTTCGCTTTGCGGCAATACATTTTGCCAACTCACCATAAGTTGTTGTCTTGCCATAAGGGATTTTCCGCAGGAGTTCCCATACGGATATCTGGAATGGGGAACCAAGCATATGAAGCGGCGGCATAAAATCTGGCTCCCTCCCAGAAAAGTAAATATCCAACCACCGTTTTACGTGAGCAAAAACCGGCATCTTTCTTTCCTCATGTTCTTTATCAAGACTGAGAGCATAGAATTTTTCTTCCTCAAACCATAACCCGGCCAAGCCAATTTCATCGCAAGCCAAAAGAATTTTTCCGATTGGAGATTGGTAGGCGCTTATGTACTGCATAGTTTTATTTCTCCTTGCACCATAAGTTCATAACTACATAGCCGCGCCAAGGTTTCCACCTTTCTGCCAGCGCTAACAGTTTCTTGGGGCGATAGCCCGGCAAAGCGTGTTTTACCCCGGTATCCCACGAAAAAAAGTAGCGTTTAGAACGCGGAATTGCCGGGAATGAATCAACCTGGAGATGTTGCATGCACACCTCTCGATTTTCCGACAGCCAAATTCTGGCGATATTGAAGCATGCCGAGAATGGAATTCCCGTGATCGAGCTTTGACGAGCATGACATAAGCAGCGCCACTTTTATAAATGGCGGGCAAAGTTCGGCGGCATGGACGCCCCGAAGCCTTGTCATCCACAAGGAAGGCGGCGGTACAGGCGCGTGGCGGGGCATGCCTCATCAAAACCCGCGAGCAGCCGCATGATGGACTATCTTGCCATACGGAAACGGGATATACCTCATTCGCAGCTATTATCCGGGCTTTCCGCCCACAGCCCTGGCACTTGGCCGGAGTGGCGAACCGCCTATGCCGGAGCCAGATCGACCGGCTGCCGCTGAGCTTTCGGAGCTCCTGGCACGGCCTGTGCGGTCGCATGGGCCGACCGGACAGCCGGAATCATTCCCGACTGCGGCCGGATCGGCATCATTCCCGCCAAGCCAGATGCAGCAAGGGATATGGGTACCCCGCACTGTCCAGAGCCGAACGGCCCGTGATCACAAAGCCCTGGCGCTGATAAAAGGTCAGCGCCTTCGCGTTCTGCTCGTTGACTTCCAGACGCAGCGCACCGTGCCGGTTCCGGACGTGCCGCAGCAGTGCGCCGCCCACACCGCGCCCGAAGAGTTCCGGCTCCACGAAAAGCATTTCTACATGCGGTCCGTCACAGCCCAGAAAACCCGCCGGACGGCCTTTCTCTTCCGCCAGCCAGACTTCCCCCACGCCCGGCAGATAGACGTCCGCCACCTCCGCACCGATCCTCTCCAGATCACCGGGCAACAGAAAATCGTGCGTGGCTTCCACACTGCGCCGCCAGAGTTCAGCCAGAGCCGGAAAATCCCCGGTGGCTGCCCGGCGGATACGCCGGGACGGTCCGGCGGGAACAGTGGCGGCGACGCGAGATAGCGTGGACATGAAGGTTCTCCGGTGTTCGAATTTTTCACGCTCCGGCGCACAAGGCCGGATCAGTAATTGTATTGCCAGCGCACGCCGCCCCAGGTGATCTGCTGCTCGGTGCGAAGTTCCAGATTGATGCGCGGAGTCAATTCCAGCTGGATGATGAAAGCAGTGCTGCTCGGCTTCATGCCCTGCTGCACGCCCACGTAGATCAGGTCGCCGATATACCTGCCCATTTCCAGGGTGGTGCCTCCGGCGGTCTGGTCCCCGGGCTCTCCAGCGGCCCCGGTGGACGAGGTTCCCAGACGCAGCACATCCACGCCCAGAGCCTTGCGGGTAAAGTCGAGCATGCCGCCCCCGGCCGAGCTGAAACCTGCCAGCTGGGCCACGGCTCCGGCCAGTTGCAGAGCTTCCAGACGGCCCAGTTCATTGGGGCTGCGGCCGAAGAGAATCTGGGAAAGGATTTCGTCTCTGGACAAACTGGGTTCGCCGCTCAGGCTGAGCTTCATCTTGTTCGCGGTGCCGGTGATGCTGATCTGCGCCGTGAGGTTCGGCGTTTCATTGGTCAGCACGATATCCAGCAGCGGATTGCTCAGCGATTCGCCGCCAAAAGTGATCACCCCGCGCGTGAGCAAGAAGTTCTTGGTCAGAAAATCGAAATTGCCCTTCAGAGCGCGCAGTTCCCCGGTAATCATGGGCGCTGCCGGGCTGCCGCCGACCAGCAGATTGGCCTGCCATTCGCTGGTCAGTCCATGCCCTTCGACAATAAAGCGCCCCGGCGCGCGGATGCGCAGATTCAGGGAACCTTGGGTTTCGGCGGGTGCCGCCGGAGAGGCCGGGGGCGCGGCATTCACCACGGTCTGGTGCGTTGCGGCGACATCCTTAATGGGTAACGTGGTGATACTGCCGCCCACAGCCAGATTGTCGAGCAGAAGCGCACCCTGATTGATGACGATTTCGCCGTGCACGTCCGGTGCCGTGGCGCTGCCCGTCACCTGCGCCTGACCGGAAAGATTGATGTGCAGATCCCGACGGCGCAAGGGCCGCAGATGATCCAGGGCGGCCCGCAGGTCCAGGCGACGGCCGTCCAAGCCGCCACCCGCCAGACGCAGGCTGCCGCCCAGGCCATCGGCGGCGGTGAGTTCCAGACGCATGCTTCCGGCCAGAGGGCTGTCCCCGTCTGCCGCGTCCGCATCCTTCCTCCCGTCCAGATCCAGACGCAGATTGATGTCCGTAAGCAGCACGCCCAGCAACAAATCTTCATAGCGGGCCTTGTTCACGCGCAGACCGCCGGTCACGCGCGGCGCGGCCAAGGTGCCGCCGAGCTCCAGATTCAGAGATACCCGGCCGTTGAGACGGCGATCCGCCAAGGGTAGTAGACTCCAGACCGGTCCCACAGCCCCTTTCCAACGCACCTGTCCCGCCAGTCGCCCCTGTGGGGCGGGTTTGGGCAGGCCGTCCGGGCCGAGGAGCAGGGGCAGGCGCAGATTGAGGCGGGCCTCGCTGCCGCCCAAAGCCTTCACTGCTTGGGGGTCCAGTTCCAGGCGGGCTGTCAGCGCGCTGCCCGCGTCGCCGTGTTCAATGCTCCCCGCCAACGCCACATCCAACGGAGCCAGCGGACTGCCCGAGACACGCAGACGCCGCACGTCCAGCCGGAAGTCCCCGCCGGGCCGGACAGGACTGCCGCCGAGATGCACGCGGGCCTCGGCCGTGCCCAGAGGCAGGGCGGGCACCAGAGCGCGCCAGGGTTCCAGGGCCAGACCGTCCAGCGTAACCCGTAAATCCAGTTTTTCCGGCGCAAGCGCGCCGTGCGTCTGCAACCGGCCTGAAGGAGACAAGGCCAGGTCCAGACCGGAAACGGCCAGTCCTGACTCACCGTAACTGATTTTCGCCTGACGCGCGGCGCGCAGGCCCAGAGTGCGTCCTGTGCCGTCCTGCGCGCTCTTGAGGCCGTTCAAATGCAGATCCAGGCTTTGCAGCAGAACTTGGCCGGGTCGCCACTGGATGTTGAGATGACTGGTCACGCCGCCCGTGCTTTCCAGACTGAGGTCCAGCGGTCCTTGCAAGAGGCCTTTGGCCGATGCCCGCGCGGCCAGACGCAAATTGCCCCGGTCCAGACCGACGAGATCTAGCCGTGCCGTGAGGGCCGCCTGGCCGAAAAGGTCCGTAAGCCGCAGTTCGCCGTCCAGACCGCGTACGTGCAGCGCGTCGCCCTGCCCCTGAACGGGACTGAGGCTGAAACGGGGAATTTTCCAGCGCGCCAGGGCATGCTGCGCGCCGGAGTCCGCGCCGTTTCCAGGCGTGCCCGCGCGCAGTTCCAGATCCAGCGCGGCATCGCCGTCCAGGCTCTGGCCCGGCACAAAAGCGGACAGGGCCTGCCAGTCCGCCACGCGCAATTCTATTTTACCGTTCAGGGCGGGCATGCCACCCGGCGCGAGCAGAACCGTCACATCACCCGTGCTTTCCAGACCCGCCGCATTCAAACGCAGCTTGCGCAGACCGGCGGGAACAGCCTCGGATATGTTTGTCGGGCAGCCTCCAAATCCCTGTTTTGTGTCCCCCCCGTAAAAAAGCTCTGTGCTCAGACTAAGGGGCCGCTGATCCAGCTGGGCGCGCAGATCCAGAAGCAGGCGGGCTTCCTCGCGCACCCCGCTCCAGGCTGGAGGCGCGCCCGTGAGCGACAGCAGCATATCCTTGAGAACATGACCGCCGCTCTGAATGTCCGCGCAAGCCAGGCGCACTTTCACGTCGGGCCGCAGGAGCGAGCCTTTGGCGCTCACACTGAAGGACACAGGCGCGCGCAGCATGGCCAGCATGTCCTCAGTGTCCGCAGCGGGTGGGGCTTCCTTTACCGGGCACTGCAGATTGACGGCCAGATTCAGGTCCAGAGGGCCATCAGGCCAACCGTTGCCGCCGCTTTTTTGCCACTGCCCCTGTCCCGTGGCCGTCAGAGGGCCCGCCGCCAGATTCAAGCCGGTCAGGGCCAGATGCGCCGACGATGCGGACCCGCTCTCCGGCGCGGCCGCGCCGCCTTCCAGAGCGAGATTCAGACGGACTTCGGAACCCAGCAGATCAGGGGGCAGGCCGTCCACACTGAGCACGGGGTTCCGCAAAAGTGCTTCCAGACGGCTGCTTACAGAAAAAACGGCGCTTTTGTCCGCCGTTTTTGCCGGGCCGGCTTGGACCTCCAGGCTGACTTCCGCCGCCGCGCAGTTCAGGATGGACGGCGAGAACGGAATCGCCTTTGCGCCGGACAGCCGCGCCCGCGCGTGCGCTTGCGCGCCTTTTTCGCCGACGGTAAGCCCGGCCTCCAGATCGGCCCGCAAGGGCTGCACCCCGGAAGGCGCGACCTTGTTTTTTGACGCACATGGTGTCGAGACCGCCGCGCCGCCCAGCAGTTCCGACGGCAGCAGCGCGTTTTCCAGCGCCAGAGTGTCCAGACGCACGGATGGAAACTGGCCGGGCAGATTATTCAAAACGCGCGCCGCGTCGCCCAGTATCAGACGCAGGGACTCCACAGTCAACGGCGGATGTGGGGCGGGCTCCGGACAGGGGGACAGATCGGGCAGGCGGGTCAGGGCCGGATTGACGCTGCGGACGGCCGCAATATGCACTGTGCCGGGCAAAGCGCGCCAATCCCAGTCAAAGCTGCTTTCCGGAGCGGTCAACCAGACGCCGTGGACGTCGGCGACTTCCAGACCGAAGGAGCAGGCAAAGGGCAGCGGCCCGGACAGACGAGTCAGACGCACGCGCAGGCCGCTCTCCCGCAGGGAGTTTTCCAGTGTGTCGTTGACGGTTCCCAGCAGCCAAGCCTGGCCGCTTTCGCTGCGCAGCACCCAAGCCAGACCGGCCGACGCGGCCAGCAACAGGACCAGCAGACCCGCCAGAGTACGCCGCAACCAGCGGGTCCGTCTCCAGGAGCGTCCGGAACGCCGGGACCGAGAGATTCCCGCATCCCGGACTGTGTGCTGTTTTTCGTTTATCCGCGCCATCAGAAGGACTGCCCTATGCTGATATACACCTGCACCGACGGATCGCCGTCAATGCGCCGCAAGGGCGCGGCCACGTCCAGGCGCACCGGCCCGATGGGCGTGTAATAGCGCAGGCCCAGGCCTGCGCCCCAATCCATATCTCCGGTGATGCACGGAAATTCGTCCGTGTAGACCATGCCGCCGTCCAGAAAGGGCACCACGCCGATGTTTTCGGTTATCTTGAGGCGCGCTTCCAGATTGACGATCTGGTAGGAGCGCCCGCCCAGCGGATCATTCTCGCTGTCGCGCGGCCCCAGAGCCTGATAGGCGTAGCCACGCACTGAACCCGCGCCGCCCGCGTAATAACGCATGCTGGACGGAATGTTGCGTAGCGCCGACCCGGACATGGCCCCACCTTCCACCCGACCCGCCAGCACCAGCCGGTCGTCGGGTCGCCCGGCCTTGTCACGCAGGGGTGCGTAATAAACGCTGGCTGCCACGCTTCCGGCCATGGCGCTGAACGATTCCTGATAAAAACCGGTAAAGGGCGTGAGCCTGATTTCCACTTCCGAGCCGCTGCTGGGATTGAGCACATTGTTGCGGCTGTCGCGCCGCAAAGTTGCGCGAGGACTGACCATGACGTAAGGGTGTTCGCTGTTTTCGTTATCCTTGAGGGATCCGCTTTCCACGAGCAGGCTGATGCCGCCCCACCACTGGCGGGAAAGCTGCCGGTCCAGACCCGCCGAGGCGTTGACCACCATTTTGCGATAGGCGCTGGTATCCTCGCGCAGGGCCGAGGCCGAAGCCAACAGGCTCTGCTCCCGCGCCAGAAAAGCCGGTTTTTCAAAGGCCGCCTTGATGCCCTGAATTTCCGTGGCCAACGGCGCTGTGACCGTCAGTTTTTCACCGTTGTGGAAAAGGTTGCGGTGTTCCCATGCCCCTTCCAGACCCAGCCCCGTGTCCGTATCATAGCGGGCGCTGCCGCTGATGGAGCGAAAGGGCGCTTCGGCCACGGTGATGTCCGTAGGCAGTACGGCCACCCCGCCCTCCTCGCCGCTTTTTTCCAGGCCAGACTCCGCCGGGGCTGCCTCCACGGAGCGGAACAGGCCCAGCCCGCGCAGGGTGTTGGTGTAATCCTCCAGCAGGTTGCTGTCCCAGGGCTCCTCGCCCGGCGTCCAAGGGGTCAGGCGTTGCAGATATTCCGCACTGACGTCCTTTGTGCCTTGCACCCTGATGCTTCCCATAAGCGCTGGAGGGCCGGGCCGCACCAAGATGTCGGCATTGAGGGTGCGGGCATCGCGGTTCAGACTGTAGCGGGCGTCAGCCACCTTGGCTAGGGGATAGCCCTCGCGGCGCAACCGTTCCGGCAAAGCCTCCACAGCGCCCAGCATGACGTCGGCGGTCACCGGCCGCCCCACAGTCACGCCGGGCAGCACGGACGGAAAGGACGGCGGCGGCAACATCTCACGCTCCAAGCCCCAGAAGCCCCTCTCGCGGCTGCGATTTTTAAAGGACTTCGGCACCTCGGGCGCGGGATCATAACTCACGTCGGCCTGGCCCAAATTGTAACGCGGGCCCGGATCCAGCAGCAGGGTCACACGCACCGGCGAGACGGTTTCATCCAAGCTGAACGCGGCCTTGCCGTCATAATAGCATTGGGAATGCAACAGTTTCAGCGCGCTGTCCGTATCAGCACGGGCCCGGCGTTCCAAGGTCAGCAGGCTGTCCGGCGGATCTTTGGCAAGCTGGGCGAGCTGGCTGGCATCCCTCATCTTGTCCTCCAGCCCGTTCGCCCCGGACGATTTGTCGCGGACTGCGATGCACAGGATATAGGGTATGGGCGTGTCCTGCCAGGCCGGATCCGTTTTGCCGCCTGTTTCCGTCCGTTGGGCATCCGCCGCCCGCAGACCGGCATCACCGCACTTGCTCAGCAGTCCACAGCCGCCCAGCCCCGGCAGCATGAGCAGGGCGGCCAGCAGAAAAATCCGTGCCGCCGACCGGGACAGAGGGAGAAAGAAAGTATGGGAGACGCTCCCGACGCAACACCGCCCGCTGACGGCGTGGGAAAAGCGGAAAAAAGAGAACACGCCAGAACGCATAGTGTACCTTGTATATCCCCGAGTGTCAGCGGACGCAATCCGGGTGCCGGTGGGAGAAATTCGGCTGTCGGATTAAAAAATCCGTATTTGCGTTCGCCCTTTGGGCGCAAGGATTTTCACCGACCCGGCTGGAGCATCTGAACGGGGGCTTGTCGCCCGCACCGCATCAGGGTGAGGAGCGGCTCACGCCCTAGCTTGGCAAAGCCGCGCCGCTTTGCTAAATTAAAAAATTACGCTCTGGCGTGAAATCCAAGCATATGATCTCTGCCTGCATATAGACAGCAACGATCCCGCCATGCTGCGCCTAATGCTGAAAAACGTGGCCAATTACATCAAGGGTCTGCCCGACGAAAATTTCCAGTTGGCCGTGGTGGCCAACGGACCGGCCGTAACCCTGTTTACCAACGAACACGCGGACCTGCGCGAACTGGCCACTCCTCTTCTGGAGCAGGGCGCGCGTGTCGTGCGCTGTGCCAACGCACTGGCGGACAACAGCATTGATCACAGCCGCCTCTGGCAGGGCTGCACAGTGGTGCCCGCCGGTCTGGTGGAAGCGGTACGCCTGCAACGCGAGGGCTTTGCTTACGGATTCAGTTTAGGGAGAAGAGCATATCCGTGATGACATGCGGGCCGGTGCGGAGCAGCAGATCGGTTGCCAGGCGTTCCAGCAGCGGGGCGAGGCCGTCCCCGCTTTTGGCCGAGATTGGCAGGGCAAGGGGAAATGCCTCGACCAGTTCGGATCGTGCCGCCGCCGCGAGTTGGTCCCACTTGTTGAGCGCCAGCAGGCGCGGCACGCGATCCAGTTCCATTTCGGCCAGAATGATTTCCACTGCCGCGATCTGCTGGAGCAGGTCGGGATGCGAGGCGTCAGCCACATGTATCAGCAGGTCGGCGGCCTCCAGCTCTTCCAGCGTGGCGCGGAAGGCATCCGTGAGGTCTTTGGGCAGATTGCGGATAAAGCCCACGGTATCGGCCAAAATGATCTCCCTTTCCGCCGGAAAGCGCAGCCGCCGCGTGGTGGGATCCAGCGTGGCGAAGAGCTTGTTTTCCGCCAGTACTTCCGAGCGGGTCAGGGTGTTCAACAGGGTGGACTTGCCCGTGTTGGTGTAGCCCACTAGGGCGGCCAGGGGGATGCCTTGGCGCGAACGGCGGGCCCGGGTGAAGGCGCGCTGTCGCCGCAACTGGTCCAGTTCCTTGCGGATACGCGCCATGCGCTCACGGCTTTTGCGGCGGTCCGTCTCCAACTTGGTTTCGCCGGGGCCGCGTCCGCCGATGCCGCCCATGAGACGATCCATGGCCTGGTTTTTGCCCACCAGACGCGGCTGGGTGTAGCGCAACTGAGCCAGCTCCACCTGAAGTTTGCCCGCTCTGCTCACGGCGTGCTGGGCAAAAATGTCCAGAATGAGCTGGGTGCGGTCAATAACCTTGCGCTCGGTGATGTCGGCCAGATTGTGCAACTGGGCGGGCGAAAGTTCGCCGTCGAAGATCAGCATGCCCGCGCGGCCCTGCAGGGCCAGCACTTCCAGTTCCGCTACCTTGCCCTTGCCCAGAATCAGGCGCGGGTTGACCTGAGCCACGCGCTGGACCATGCGCCCGGCCACGGTCAGCCCGGCGGTGCGGGCCAGTTCAGCCAGTTCGTCCAGATTGCGCTCCTGCAGAACGCGGGGCTGGGCCGCCACGGAAACCAGCAGGGCGCGCGGCGCGTCCGCAGATCCCCGCACGTCTTCGCCGCGCCGGGCCAGCTCTTCCTCCAATGCCTCGGCTGTGGCCGCGAACTGCGCGGCGGTGCGGTCCCAAGGCTGCGGCGCATCCAGATGGTAGGGCTTGTCCGCCGCGTCGGAAGGCAGCAACTGCGCGGCCTGCCACTGCACGGGATCGCCTGTGGGGTTCACGCTCAGGGCGATGACCGCGTCCAGCCGCAGGAAGAGCATGTCCATGAGGTCTTCCTGGCTGACGCCGTCCGGGGAAAGGTGGGTGTGCAGCAGGCGCAGGCCGCGCAGACGTTCCTGCCCGGTTCGGCCGCGCGGTAGCTCGGGAATCAGGATGCTGCCCGCTTGGCCCACCAGAACCATCTGCACCCGGCCCTTGCGGTCGATGAGCAGGCCCAGTTGGCGGCCCAGCGCGCGCGACAGGAGAGCCAGCTCGCGAGCCTGCTCGGTGGTGTAGACGTCCGACGCAGGAAAACGGCGGTTGAACAGACGGTTCAGAGCGTTGAGCTGGCTCGGCTTGAGCCCCTCCACATTGCCTTCTGGCTTGGGAATGGCGCGCCTTCCTTGCAGTATGCTGACTACGGTCGCAGGTAGGAGGTGATCAGCGCATCGTAGCGCGATGTGGCCTCAAAAGCCCGCGAAGCCATGATCTGCCGGAAGTTGAGACTCACGCTCATCTCGTGCTGGCGCAGTTCGTTCATGGCCGCGCTGTACCACTGGGGCGAAGGCAGCACCAAGACGCTGTGGAAATTTTTGGCCGCCGCGCGCAGCATGCAGGGGCCGCCGATGTCGATTTCCTCCACGGCGTCTTCCAAGGAAAGATGGCGTTCCACCGCTCCGGTGAAATCGTAAAGATTGACGCAGACCAGATCAAAGGGGCGGATACCCTTTTCGGCCAAGGTCTGCATGTGGAAGGAATCATCCTTGTTGGCCAAGATGCCTGCGTGGATTTTGGGGTGCAGGGTTTTGACCCGGCCGCCCAAGATTTCCGGAAAGCCGGTCACTGTACTGACGGCGGTGACGGGCAGGCCAGCCGCTTCCAACACTTTCTGAGTACCGCCAGTGGAAATCAGTTCCACGTCGCGGGAACTGAGAAAGGTGGCGAAATCCGCCAAGCCGCTCTTGTCCGTGACGCTCAGGATGGCGCGACGGATTGGCAGAACTTCCATAATAGGGCTCCTTCAAAGGTGAACCGGGCACAGGCGAGATGGCCACGCAGCCTCTGGAAAACCGCAGTCCGGCGGATTCGACGGACTGTCCGACAACGCCTTTTGTGTAACGAAAAAGCGCCGCGCGCGCAATGGGGCACCCGTCCCGTCCGGCGCGACTTGCTCCCGGCGGCCTTGGCTATTATGCTGCGACCCATGTGAGGGTATATGCTTATCAAACTCGTCTCTTGGAATGTAAACGGCCTGCGGGCCCTCTCCGCCAAGCCGGAGTGGGAGTGGTTCGCGCGCACCGACGCCGGAATCGTGGCCCTGCAGGAAACCAAGGCTCACCCGGAACAGCTTAAGGAAGAGCTGGTCAGCCCGACGGGTTGGGATGCCCATTGGTCCTCAAGCCTCGTGAAAAAAGGCTATTCCGGGGTGGCGGTCTTCAGCCGGCTCAAACCTTTGGCCGTGCGCGCGGAACTGCCCGATCCGCAATGGCAGGGCGAAGGGCGCCTGTTGCATCTGGAATTTCCGGAATTTCATTTTTTCAACGGCTATTTTCCCAACGGCGGGGCCGAGGAACTGGATGAAAACGGCAAGCCCACGGGCCGCTTCAAGCGCGTGCCCTATAAAATGGGCTTTTTCGAGGCTTTTCTCAGCTATGCGGAAGAATGCCGCAAAAGCAAACCCATTGTGGTCTGCGGCGATTTCAACATCGCCCACAAGCCTGTGGACTTGGCCAGACCCAAGCAGAATGTGAAAAATACCGGTTTTCTGCCCGAGGAGCGCGCCTTTCTGGACCGCTTCACGGCCCTGGGATATGTGGATACCTTCCGCAAGGTGTACGGCGACAAGCCGGACCAGTACTCTTGGTGGTCGTATAAAACCCGCGCGCGGGAAAAGAATATCGGTTGGCGCATCGACTACTTCTTCGTGTCCGAAGAACTCGTCCCGGCGGTCAACGATGCCTGGATCGAAAGCGACGTCCGTGGCTCGGACCACTGCCCGGTGGGCTTGGCGCTGGACTTGTAAGATCAGCGCGGCCGCGCGCGACGGCCGCCTGCCTGATGGGGAGTGACAGTATGAAAGCGCAACGTCTGCTTGCCACGCTGGAAGAATTTGCCGCTTCGGCCAACGCCACGCCCGGCAACGGTGTGACTCGTTTTTCCTGGAGCCCGGCGGACAGGGTCGGCCGGGCCATTCTGGAACGGGAGTTCGCCTCTCTGGGGCTGAAATACTGGACCGACGGCATCGGCAATGTGCATGGCGTCTTCGGGAACGGTCCGGAGGCTGGACGCGTCATCTTGGGATCACATTTGGATTCGGTGCGCCACGGCGGGACTCTGGACGGCATTTACGGCGTGGCTGCGGCACTGGAGGTTGTGCGCAGCTTTTGCGACGAAGGCTTCAGGCCCGCGCGCATTGTTGAAGTGATCGCCTTCGCCGAGGAGGAAGGGTCCAACTACGGCTGCACCTGTCTGGGCAGCAAGGCCCTGACAGGACAGGTGGATGTGGCGGAGCTCAAGACCCTGCGCGATGCCGAGGGCGATTGCTACAGCCGCCTGCGCGCCTTCGGGCTGGATCCGGACGCCCTGCCCGACCAGCGCATTGATCCCGCCACCGTGCATGCCTTCCTAGAAGCGCACATTGAGCAGAACGCCGTGTTGCAAAAAAACGCTTGCCGCTTGGGCGTCGTGACGACCATCTCGGGCATGTGCCTGCATCGGGTGGCCTTGCGCGGCCATTCGGACCATGCGGCCAGCCCTATGCGCGGCCGCCGCGATCCCATGGCGGGTTTTGCCGAATTCGCCCGGAAGCTTGAAGAACTCTGGGAGCAAGGCCGCTTGCCCGAGGATTTTTCGTTCACAGTGGGTGAGCTTTCCTGTTCACCGGGCGTGGGTATCGTCATTCCTGAAAGCGTGATCTTCACGGTGGATATCCGCCATGTGGACGTGTCCGTGCTGAAGGAGAACTGGCGGTGCCTTGAAGACATGTTGCGTGAGATGGCGGCCCGGCGCGGGCTGGAAGTTTGTGTGAAGCATCTTTCATCCAGCGGCGGCGCGCGCATGGCCGGGCACATTCAGGATGCGTTCTGCCGCGCGGCGCGCGCTCGCGGCGTGGAGCCGCTGCGCCTGAGCAGTGGCCCGGCCCACGATGCGGCGGCCTTCGGCTCCTGCGGCGTGCCCACAGGCATGCTGTTTGTACCGAGTATCGGCGGCCTGAGTCATTGTCCGCAGGAGGCCACAGACCCGGAGGATCTGGCGCTGGGGGCGCAGGTGCTGGAGGATGTGGCACGCCACTTGGCCGGGAGGGGGGGGACAGTAACTGCCGCGCCGGGAAGCGGAGCTTGAGACCGATAAGAGGGCTTTGCCCCGAAACTAATGCCCTTCAACACGAAATTATGGGAAACCTAGCCGCCTACGGATGGGGCACCGCAGACTGCGGCAACCGTTGCAGCCCTTTGTGTTGTTTGCCCTTAGCCACAGCGTGCGCGGCGAACAGCAAAGGCCCGTCTGCGCGCGAAACCGGCCGGTTTCATAAAGCTGCGGCGCGCCAGTGACATGGGCGGCGGGCAGCGCCGTTTTATTAGCGCATGCTGAACGCGAAAGGATGCGGAGGCGAATCCGCCTGAGGAAATCAGTCCAGCAGACCCAGCAGGCGCGCCACCCGCTGCTCGTTGAGGCCGGAGTGGACCTGGATCAACTCCTGGCTTTGCAGGACGGCCTTCTCTTCCACTTGGGCCAGGGTCTGAGAAACCTCTTCCATACCGGGCAGATGGGGCGTGACCGGAGGGCATTCTTCCGGCGAGGGCAGCACGGGCGCGGCGGCTTCGGCGGCCGTTTCCGCCGGGCGAACGGGGAGCATGGTGTTGATCCGCTCCTGAAAAGTGGGAAAATACGGTCCCAAGTCATTATTGCGAAAGCGGAATTCCAGTTCCATGCGTTTGTACTCCTTCTTGTTTGCGGGCGGGGCTGGGGGAGCCCGGACACGAAAAGACGCGGACGTCGGAAAATTTGACCGTCCGCGTTTTTGTTAGCAAAAAATATGCCGAAAGTGCGCTACCCCGTTTTATTTTCTGTGGGGCTTCAGTTCTTCCAGAAAGCCTTCCGGCACCTCAAAGCCCAGCTCACGCGCCTTGTCCGCAGCCTCAATGGCCTGGTCGTATTCCTTGAGGTCAAAGAGGGCCAGAGCCAGATTGTTCCAAGCTGGGGCAAAGCCCGGCTCTTGGGCCAGCAGATCCCGACAGGTTTCCTCGCAGGCATTGAAGTCGCCCTTCATGTAATAGGCTGTGGACAGGGCATTCTTGGCCTGCACGAATTTGGGGTCCCATTTCAGGGCCTTGCGCAGGGCCGTGATGGCCTTGTCCGGTTCGCCGCGCTGGAGGTGCACAAAGGCGATGTTGCTCCAGGGAATGGGGAATTTGGCCCGGCAGTTGGCGGCTTCCTCGTTGTAGCGCAGACAGCCTTCCAAGTCGCCGCGCTCAAGACAGATGCCGCCTAATTGCACGTAGGCTTCGGCCAAGTGCGGGGAATTGCGCACCGCCTTGAGCAGCGCTTCTTCGGCGGCCACAAAATCGCGCTTTGTCAGCAGGGCCAGACCCAAGTTATAGCAGTGGGTGGCGCATTGCTCGTTGGCCTCGATTTCCTTTTTGAGGTCCGCGATATATTCGTCCAGATCGTCGTAACGCTCTTTCATTCGATATGCCCTTCTTTTTTCAAAAGATCGTGATACCAGAGGCAGAAGTCGAAAATGCCCTGGTATTTTTCATCCTTGTTGACCACGCCCAAGGCGCATTCCATGGCGCCCTTGCCGTAATCATTGCTGTACGGCCCTTTCCGGGCCGTTTCGCGCAGAAATTCATTGACCAGCTGCTGGGTGGTGCGCTTGCTCACATCCATGCGCAGATCCAGCGGATCGTTGGGCTTCTGGAAGGGATCCCAAGCTTCATAGCCGATGCGGTCCACAAACTTGCGGCGGCGCGGATTCATTTTTTCGTAGATCTCGCGCTTGAGTTTTTCCTGTTCGTCCGTGAGCGTCTGCGGCGTGCCGTCGCGAAAAGCAGTGGCCGGAATGCTGTCGAACATGGGGGGGCCTAATCTTCGGGTTTGGCCGGGCCGATGCCTAGATAGGCCTCGTCGTAGCGAGTGAGCAGGGCCATGGACAGGGGCACGTAAACTTCGTACAGTTCCGTAAAGCGGGATTTCACGGTTTCGGCCACATCCCGGCTGAGTTCCTCAAGCCGGGCCTGGACTTTGTCCAGATGCACGGTGGGGTAAGATTTGCCCTTTTCAAAGGCCGAAAAGCCGCAGACATGTCCCTGCCCGGCAATGGCCGTGGGCACGCCGTACAGGCGACAGGTGATGGGCCGGGCCGCATAAAGCAGACAGCGATCCCCTTGATCCAGCAGGGGACAGCGCAGCCGGGCTTGGGCGGCTTGGGCCATGATGGCTTCCGGGCGTTCCCCGTCTTTTTCGGCGCGAAACAGCTCCCGCTTCATGCGGGTGAGACGGCGGTCGCTTTCCGAGGCGCGAGCGAGGATGTCCGAACGCTCCGGCCCGTGGGTGAAAGCCGCCTCGAAGGCGCGGTTCAGGTATATGGCCTCCACCAGCGAGAGATCAAACAGGGCGTGGCAGCAGTCGCTACAGCCTTCCTTGCATGTCACGCAGCCGGGCTGCGCCTCGCGCACGTGCGCGAACAATGCGTCGGCCTCGGCCCGCAAGGATTCGTAGCGGGAAAATATGGGGCTCAGATCGGGGATCATGGCTTTCCTACAACAACGCGGACAGGTTGCAGCAGTGCCGCCAGACGCACATACGCCCGGCGGCACTCTGAAAAGAACAAATGTTCCGTAAACGGGTCCGCAACGGCATTGCACCGTTAACTAGGCTTCTTCAACAGTGATGGCGCTGGTTTCGCAAACTTCCACACAGGATTCGCAGCCGAGGCATTCTTCGGCGTTCACGGGTTCGGACTTGCCGTCCTTGATTTCATAGACTTCCACAGGGCAAACATCCACGCATTCGCCGCAGCCCACGCATTTGTCGTTATCAACACTCACATTGTAGCCCATTGTTTCCTCCCAAAGTAACTTTATGTTCTCTTGATGCGGGAGCGGCTGGAAACCGCTTGTGAAAGGGATAGCTTCAGCCCTTGGACCTGTCAAGTGCCTCCGGTCTTTTTGCCCGGTCCGGGCCATGCGAGCTTCGCCATACGAAATAAAGCCGTAGCGCCTTTTGGCAAGGGCGATCTGCCGCCGGGCTCAGAGCACCAGACGCGCGTAGTAGCCCCGGCCGTCGCGCACCACCTGCAAAAGCACCTGTCCGGCGAGGCGTTCCTTGCGGAAAGCCTGGATCAGTTCGGCCACATTTTTGATCCGCGCGCCGCCCACACCGATGATCACATCACCCTTGCGCAGGAAGGCGGCCGGGCCGTCGGGGCGCACGCTCTGGATAACCGGACCCTGCCTGGATTCCCGCACCCACAGACTCCAGCGGCGTTCCATGAGCTTTTGGGCCGTGGCGTCGTCAAAGGGCGCGGGCGTCACGTCCAGAGTGAGATTTTTTTCACCCCGGCGCAGATTGAGACGCAGGCTTTCGCCGCCGGTCTGGTTGCGCAGCACATTGATGTAATCGCGCCGGTCGCGCACGGGTGTGGCGTTGATGCTTTCAATGATGTCGCCGGGCGTAATGCCCGCACTAGCCGCCGGGGTATTTTCAAAGACCGCGCCCACCAGCACGCCGCGCGCCTCCCGCAGGCCCAGGGCCATGGACATGCGGCTGTCCAGATCTTCGGCCATAAGCCCCAGCCAGAGCGGGGCCACACGGCCCTGGCCCATGAGATCGGCCGTGACCCGGCGGGCCTTGTTGATGGGAATGGCAAAACCAATGCCCTCGGCCCGTGCGTCTACAGCGGTGTTGATGCCGATGAGCCCGCCCTCGATGTTTAGCAGCGGGCCGCCGCTGTTGCCGGGATTGATGGCCGCGTCGGTCTGAATCAGATCCGTGAACACGCCGCCGTCATTGCGTATGGTGCGGCCCAGAGCCGAAACCACACCTGTGGTCACCGTATGGTTGAAGCCGAAGGGATTGCCGATGGCGATGACGGTTTCGCCGGGCATGATGTCGGCGGAGTCGCCCAGCCGCACGGCGGGAAGATCGCGCGCACCCTTGATTTCCAGCACGGCAATGTCGAAATCCGGTTCCGCGCCCTTGACTGTGGCGGGAAATTCGCGCCCGTCCAGCAGATGGACCATGACTTCGTCGCCGCCCGCGATGACGTGGGCGTTGGTCAGCACCAGGCCTTTCGGACCGTCCACAATGACGCCGGACCCCAAACTGACGCGTTTCTGCCGTCCGGGCCGTGCGCCGGGGAAGCCGTCAAAACCCGGGAAGCCGGGGTCGAAAAAATGTTCCAGAGGGGAGATGCGCTGCCCTTCAATAATATGGGTGCTGGTGATGTTGACCACCGCCGGGGCCACAGCCTGCACGGCGCGGACCACCGGGGTCATACGCGGATTGTCGGGGCGCGGACTGTTCGTCGCGGGAGCGGCTGGACTCCCGGCGGGGGACCCGGCCAGCAGGCAGAAAAGAAGCAGAAAACCACGGACGCTCTGGGTTGCAAAATTGGGCATGATTACCTTCCGCAATACATTTCAGCGCCCGGATGGATCTGTCCCGATCCGTATCTTGGGCGACGCGGCGGACGGCGTGGCCGCCTCGAGGGAAGCGGGGGCTGCGGCCGCGCATTGTTTGATCCGGACCGTTCCGGCCACAGAAGCAGCGTACGCTGCCAGTGCGCCCCGAATGGACAGACCCACCAGGGTGGTGAGCAGACAGAACAGAAATAAACGGCATGTCCGGTTATGGAAGTATTTTCGATATGTTTGCTGGATAGTGTAGTCACGAGATTGAAACCCACAAAAGGATGCATCCGATCCAGATAGCGGCCAGAAATGACACCGCATTTTTT
>APFI01000022.1 GCA_000403945.1 Desulfovibrio sp. Dsv1 | reverse complement strand
ATCGCTTCAAATGAGGGAACGCGTTCTCCATCGGGTGCCGGGCCCTGCAAGGCTCCCTGTCGTAATTGCGCCGCTCCCTGCGGCTTTTCTTCGGGGAATGAGCGCTCCCATACCCTGTTTTTCAGTCCGGGCGAGAATCTCGTCCGTGTCGCGGCCCTTGTCCGCCAAAAGTTTTTCCACCGCAAATCCGTCAATCGGAGCGATTGCCCGAGCGCAATCCGCTGTCGCGCCCCGTGTGACAAAAGCCCTGACCGGCATGCCATGCGCATCCGCAG
>APFI01000021.1 GCA_000403945.1 Desulfovibrio sp. Dsv1 | reverse complement strand
GTCTCCTTTTTTGTGAACCACAGCCTGACAAGTCGCATATTGCTGCTGGGCCTGCCCTTGCTGGCAGCGGTTCTGTCGCTGATCTTTTTCGTGACCGGCGGCAGCCTCGCCAATCTCGCCAATAACGCAATAGCGCGCAACACGCAACTGCAAACCCAAGCCATGAGCCTTGCGCTGGAACAGATTCTGGTTGAAACGCGCAACCAGTTGCTGATTCTGGCCGCCGGTTCCATGAACCGGCAGGAAATGGCGCGCCGCCTCAAATTCCGCTCCCGCGCCGACGGCCTGCGTTACCGCGAAGTGGCCTTCATGGGTCTGACGCCTGAAAACCGCTATCTCCTTTTAAACTACGGCGGCGAGATCATCGCCGTGCCACCTCATGTGGCTCTGGACGCCCCGGCCAGTCCCTTTCACAATATCAGTCCCGGCCAGCGGCCCGGTCATGTGAACGTAAGCCAGCCCCTGGAAGGGGTCTATTCCATGGTGCCCATTGACAAGTCGCTGCAAAGCCTGGCCTTTTATGTGCTGCGCTTTTCCACGCCCATTTACGACGCGGCTGGAAATTTTCAGGGCATTCTGATTCTCTCTCTGGATCTCAACGCCTTGCGCGACACCATGTCGCTTTACTCCTCGCCCGAGGTGCCCATCAGCGCCGAGGCGGGAACCATGGTGCGCAGCCTCTTTTTCGATCAGGACGGCTGGATGCTTTTCCAGTCCGAAAGCCTCGGCAACGGCTCCGGCGAAAAAGCCCTGCGTTCCGATGAGGTGCGGGCCGGTTTCCGTGGGGATTTCGGCCGCCCCGGTTTCAGCATGGCCTTCCGTCCCGGCCCGGAACATCTTAACTATTGGACCATGGTGGCCGAGGTGCAGGCGGGCCGCTCCGGCCGGCTTCCTCTTTCGGAGGTGGGCACAGACTGGAATAGCGGCCAGATGCGGGTTGAAAGCGTGAGCTACGCGCCGGTGACATTCATGCCCAATCCGGAAGGCCCGCGCGTGGTGGTCGGCGGGCTGGCCATGCTGGACAGCAGCTTTACATCCACACATGCGGGCATGCAGCTGCTGAGCATTTACACCCTCTCTTTTCTGGGCGGACTGCTCCTGCTGGGGCTGAGCCTCTGGTGGCTCGCCCGCAACATGGGCCGGAGTCTGAATCTGCTTTCCGGCGAGCTGCGCAGCCGCAATGAAGACGACAGTGCCGATCCCCTGAATCTGCCCCCTCTGCCACTGGAACTGGAAACGATCAAGCAGAATGTGGACGCGCTGCTTGACCGGTTGCGCCGGGCCAAGGCCGATCAGCTCTCCCGGGCTGCGGCGCAGACCGCTCTCTGGCAGAGGGAGGCCGTGGAGGACCTGCCCGACCCGGCGACTCTGCCGGCCCGGGGTTTGGTGGGCACCTCCCTGCCGATGCAGGCGTTGTATGGTCAGATCCAGAAGGCCTCCCAAGTGCTGGCCGATGTGCTGATCGTGGGCGAAACAGGCACCGGCAAGGAGCTGGTTTCCGAATCCATCCACCGTCTGAGCGCCCGCGCCGACGGCCCTTTCATCACCATCAATTGCGGCGCTCTGGACGAGGCCCTGCTTATGGACACCCTCTTCGGGCACGTCAAGGGCGCGTTCACCGAGGCCAAGCATGCGCGCAAAGGGGCTTTTCTGGCCGCCGAGGGCGGCACCCTTATGCTGGACGAGGTGGGCAACGCCGCCCCCAAAGTCCAGCGGGCCCTGTTGCGGGCGCTCTCCACCCGATGCATCCGCCCTCTGGGCTCGGACCACGACGCGCCCTTTGACACCCGGATCATCGCCGCCACCAACGCCGAACTGCGCGGCAACGGGCAGGACGGTTTCTTCCGCGATGACCTGTACTACCGGCTGGCCGTCATCACCATCCACACCCCACCCCTGCGGCAACGCAAAGAGGACATTCCGGCCCTGATGGTCCATTTTATGGATGATGCCGTGAAGACCCGCGAGCCGGGCATGCCCAGAGCCATTCCCCGGATCAGCCGGGGCGCACTGGAAAAACTTATGCGCCACCACTGGCCCGGCAATGTACGCGAGCTGAAAAATAGCCTGACCAGAGCCTTGACCTTTTGCGACGGAGATCTGATTTTGGCGGAAAACATTGAGCTTTATCCCGGCGGCCAGTCGGTGGAAGACGCACCGGACGACAATGCTTTGCGGGAAAGCCAGACGCCGGAAGAGACAAAAGGCGGAGAGCGGGACGCGCGGCCGGGTCCCGGTGCGCGTCCCGTTCCGGCTTCGGAACAGGGCACGGGGGAAGCGCCGTCCGTCCCCAATACGGACCAGCTCAACCACCGCCAGCGGGAACTGCTGCCGCGTCTGACGGCCTTGGGCAGCGTGAGCCGCCAAGAATACCAGAACCTAGCGGGCAAGGGCATTTCCATGCGCACGGCGCAATACGATTTGCAACAAATGGTGCGGATCGGCCTGATGTGCAAGGAAGGGCGCGGCCCGGCCCAGCGCTATGTGATCGCGCAGCCCAGCGGACAGACTCCGGCCGACAAAGGACGCCCCTGATGAACGCCGTACAGACATTGCGGAAACTGCTGGGTCTCACGCCGCGCATCAGCCGTGAGCAGGCCATGGCCGCTTTTACCCGCCGTTACGCCTCCTTCAAGGAATTATTGCAAGCCAATGCCGATCTAGCCGGTATTCTGGCCGGGCTGAACGCGGCCCAACGCGGCGACCGCAGCCTAGAAATCAGACAGGTGCGCAAGGAAGCGCACCGGGCCATCCTTCAGTGTGAACGTATGGCGACCTGTCTCAATGACATTTCCAATCAGCGCCACCGGGATCTCAGCGCCGCCGTGGAAGCTCTGGGCGGCCGTATCGAACGCGAGTTGGAGCAGCACGCGCGCGGCGACGTGGCATCTCTGACCCTGCCTCTTAGCGAGGTGGACGCCAGTATGGCCTACAGCGTGGGCGGCAAAAACGCCAATCTGGGCGAATTGCGCAACATGCTGGACATGCCCGTGCCGCGCGGTTTCGCCATCACCATCAAGGCGGGCACGCTTTTCCTGTTGCGCAGCAGCGGCCTGTTCAGAAATATATACAGCCAGTTGCGCTCGGTGGACACCGAAAAGCCGTCCACCATCAGCGCGGCATCCCAGGAGGCGCAGCGCCTCATCCTGGAAGCCGAGGTGCATGACACGGTGGGCGGCCCCATGCTGGCGGCATGGGACGAAGCCTTCGGCGCGGAGAATGACATTGTGGCGGCCCTGCGCTCCAGCGCTATCGCCGAGGACGGGGTGCAGTCCTTTGCCGGGCAGTACCGCAGCATCCTGGGCGTCAGGCGGCAGGATCTGCTCATGGTTTTCAAAAAGGTGATGGCCAGCCTTTTTTCCGAGCGCGCTCTGACCTATCGGGCCGCGCACGGCTACGCCCTGGACGCCACAGGCATGGGCCTCTGCTGCCTGGAGATGGTCAAGGCCAAAGCTGCGGGAGTGGCTTTCTCGCGCCATCCTGTGGACCTGCGCTCCAACTGTGTACTGATCAACGGGCTCTGGGGGCTGGGCGAAATGGTGGTGGACGGGTCGGGCACGCCAGATCAATGGCTGGTTTCACGGGCCACACGCAAAATCACTCAGGCCACCATCGCGCACAAGGAAACACGTCTGCAGCTCACACACACCGGCAAGAGTGTGGAAAGCGTGCTTGCCGACGTGCCCGAGGAACTGCGCGACGTGCCCTGCCTCAGTGACGAACAGGTGCGGAGGCTGGCGGAAATGGCCCTGGAACTGGAGCGGCATTACCAATATCCACAGGATCTGGAATGGGCCGTGGACGAGGACGACCAGATCATTCTGCTCCAGACCAGGCCCATGGGCCTTGACAGCACGCCGGAGGAGAGCGCGGCCCCGGTCCTGAAGCACATGCGGCCCCTGCTGTCCGGCGCGGACGTGGCGGCCAAGGGTGTGGGCTGCGGCCCGGTGGTGCGGGTGCATCCGGATGAGGACCTGACCCACTTTCCGGAAGGCGCGGTCATGCTGATGCAGCATTCCTCGCCCAACGCCATGACCGCCATGCAGCGGGCGGCGGCCATCATTGCCGAAACCGGCAGCCTCACCGGGCACATGGCATCCATCTGCCGCGAATTCGGGGTGCCCACGCTGATGAATCTGGCCGGAGCCACCAGCCTGCTCGCGCCGGGCCGAGTGGTGACTGTGGACGCCTTGTCGGGCCGGGTTTTTGACGGCGAGGTGCCGGAATTGCTGGCCCTGCGCCTGGCCCGCCGACGCCCTGGAGTGGATACACCCGCCTTGGTGCTGCTGCGGCGTGTGGCCCCGTACATTCTGCCCCTGCACCTAGTGGACCCGCAGTCGGATCTGTTCAGTCCGGCCAACTGCACGTCCCTGCACGACGTCATGCGCTATGCGCACGAGTTAAGCTATTCGGAGATGTTTCTGCTCTCCGACAGCCTTTCCGAAAGTGGGGCGGGCGGCGCGGCCAGCCGCCTGCTCTGTTCCGTGCCGCTGGACCTCTACATCATTGACTTGGGCTGCGGCCTGAAGCATCCCGAAGCCTCCACCGCCAGACTCGAAGACGTGACCAGCATACCCTTCCGGCATGTGCTCAACGGCATGCTCAATCCCGATGTGCAGGCCAAGGGGCCCCGCCCGGTGAACATGCGCGGTTTTCTCTCGGTCATGGGACAGACCATGGTCGCCGGTAACCAGCACGGCGGGGAGCGATTCGGCGACCGCAGCTACGCCATCGTCTCCGACCGCTACCTCAATTTTTCCTCGCGCGTGGGCTATCACTACGCCATTCTGGATACTTGGTGCGGCGATACCCTGAGCAAAAACTACATCCGCTTTGAATTTGCGGGCGGCGCGGCGGGCAATGAGCAGCGCGCGCGGCGGGTGCGTTGCATCGGACTTGTCCTCACGGAACTCGGCTTTACCGTCGAGGTCACGGGTGATAGGATACGCGCGCGCTACCAGAAATATCCCAAGCTCGAACTGTGTTCGCGCTTGGATCAGCTGGGGCGCCTGCTGATCATGACCCGCCAGATGGACATGCTCATGGTCAATGACGAAGCCATCCAAGTGTACGCCGCCAAATTCCTCAACGGCGAATACCACTAAAAAAGGAGGGCTTCCACACCAGAAACCAATGAGGCCCCCATGCCCCCCTTTGCCGGACCGCAGGAACTGCCCAGGCGCTGGGACAAACCCTCCGAGCCGCCGCCGAAACTCTTAAGCCGTGACTTTATCCTGCTCTTTTGCATGGCCATGTTCAGCAACAGCTACATCGCCGTATTCTACTGTTTTGAACAATGGCTGGAAAGCCTCAGCATCAGCCCCAACTGGCGCGGTGTGCTGCTTTCCTCCCTCTTCGCCATGGTTCTGCTCTGCCGTCCATTGGCCAGCGTGCTGCTGCTCAAGCGCGGCAGGCTACTGGCCATGCTGACCTCCATCATGGTCTCCAGCTGCGTCATGCTGGCCTATCCCTATGTCCTGGGAGAGCACGTCATCGGCATTATCTGGCTGTTGCGCATCATTCAGGGCATCGCCCTAGCCGTCTATTCCAGCTGCACGGTGGCCGTGCTGGTCAGCTGCATCCCCAAGGGGCAGAGCGCCAAGGGCTTCGCTCTCTTCTCCCTGACCATGCTGCTGCCCTATTCGATCATTCCGGCCTTGGCCGAGCGTCTTCTGCCTGTTCTGGGCGGCGAGACGCACCTTTTCGCCCTCACGGCCGTGCTGGGTTTGCCCGCGCTGGCCATGCTGATTCCCCTGGCCCCACGCCTGCGGACGCCGGAAATGCCCGCACAGGGCGCGAACAGCCTTTCGGGCCGCGCCCTGTGGCAGGCCGTAAGCCACTCGGGCCTGTTTTTCGTCTACATGGCCTGCTTGAGCTTCAGCATTATGACCGTGCTGGCCATTTTCTTCATGAAAGGCCTTTGCTCGGTGACTGGCGCGCAACCAGCCTGGTTTTTCTCCACCTATACGGTGACCATCATTCTGGTCAGGCTGTTCGGCAGCCACCACATGGACACCCTGCCCCGCTACTTGGTGACCACACTCTGTTGCGCGGTGCTGGCCTGCTGCATGCTGGGCTTGGCCTGGGGGCCGCTCTGGGCGTTCATTCCCCTGACCTGTATCTACGGCCTAGGGCTGGGCCTGCTCTATCCCCTGCTGGCCGCCGCCGTGTACGACCGCTCCACGCCTGCCACCCGCTCCATCAATTCCAATGTGATGATGGCCACTTTTGACTCCAGTGGCATGCTGGCTCCCCTGCTGGGCGGCTTGGTGATCCACACGGGCTACGGCTATCGCGGGGTGTTCATCGCCACCGCCGCCAGCGTGTCCATCTGCGGATGTTGCATGGTGATCGACAGAATACGGATGCTGCGGCGGGATACGACAAAGCGGGGCCAAGCCGGAACGGATTCTCTTTAAAAACTCTAACCTGTGGAAACTCGATAAATCGCATCCCCTTTCCTCAACCAATCTTATCTTGATGGATCCCTGGACGCCGTAGTCTATACAGCTCTGACGCAAAAGACCAAGTCGGAGCATAGCCGCAGGATGCTGGAAGCCATCGCGCAGGATGAACAAAACCACAAAAGCCAATGGGCGTCCTTTTTGGACGGGCTCCCCAAGCTCAGCGTTTTCCAGGTCTGTCTTTTTTATCTTCCTGGCAAAAATTTTCGGTCTGACCTTTATCATCAATCTGATGGAATCGGGAGAAACCAAAGCCATTGAAAAATACAAAGCGGTTTCGGAACAATTCCCCATTGTCCGGAAAATACTGGAGAACGAAAGCCGACATGAAACGGAACTGGCCGCCATGATGAAAAAGAGGGCGACCTCAGCTATCTCAGTCCCATAATTCTGGGACTCAATGACGCCTTGGTGGAGCTGACGGGCGCGAACGGAAAACATCCGCATTGCATCTTTTCCGAAGAATATTAACAATCCAATGCAATTATGTTATATCCATATATAAACGGAATTCTAGACAATATTAAAACATTATTTAGTTAATATTATCCTTTTCCGCGCCGCTTGTATCATTAGTTTTCTGTCTGCTGACCGCCTCGCTGATTATTTTGGGCTTCACCTATTTTGTCTCTGTGGTGCGCAAATCCTCTTTTCTGCGAGGCTTCCGGGAAATGCTGGCCATAAGCTTGGGCGTGGCTCTCATCTCCTTTCTCATCAGCTGGAGCGCTCGCGCCTAGCTTGCAGATTGACGTGTGATTCCACCCGCTCCCAAGCTGTTTCCGGATAGGATTGCGGAGCAGCGCACCGCTGCGCGTGACAGGAACCGATGGCCTTTGAAAAAGCATAATGCTCCAACGGCCATCGGTTCCAGCATATCGGCCGTGCCGGTTATTCGCCCGCATTCAGGCTTTCGGCACGCAGGCGGTCCAGCAGTTCCTTCAGATTTTCCACCGCGGTCAGACGAAAGCCGTTTTTCACCGGGCTGACCCGGCCAAGCACCTCGTAGCTTTCGCCGTTGCCCGCGTCATGCACCGCAAAGGGCACCAGCCAGCCCCGGTTGTCAGACTTGGCCTGGCCGATCCGCTGAATCTCCTTACGGCCTGTGGAAGCGTCGGCAAAAAGCGGAGCCAGCAGCCCCTGGGCGGATCCTCCTCTGGGAGTGCGCCCGGCGAAAGCCCCGGAAGACACCCCGTTGATCACAAAAGCACGGGCTTCGCTGAACAGCAGAGTACGCAGATTGTTCCCACCGGAGTCCCCGGAGGCGGCTTGGGAGAAAATCACGGCCAGCAGGGGCGGCAACTGGGCGGCAACTTTCGGCATCTGCGCGTCGCGCAGAAAAAGCGTCAGGGCCGCATCCAGAATGACATCCACATCCACGAGACGTTCAAAGGCGGCGGCGTCTGCCGCGTCAATGGCCCGGCCCACATCCGCCACACACTGACGCGGGTCAGCGGCGCGGACAAGCGGAACCGATACGGACGTCAGCAGAGCGAAAATTCCCAAAGCCAGAAGTGTGCAACACAGCGCGGCCCTGCGGCAGTGCGGAACGACCACACTCATAGACCCTCCGGCAGCGGTCCTTTAAGCGCCAGCGGCAGACCGCAACTGACAAAAACCACATGAGTGCAGACGCCCGCCAACGTCTGATTGGCCAGACCCAGCACATCCCGGTAGACACGTCCCAGCGGCGTGGACGGCACAATGCCCAGCCCCGTTTCCGCGCTGACCAGAGCCATCGGGCGGACACGTCCGCCCGGCTCATCCGCCAGTCCGACAGCCAGGGCCACCACTCGCGTCTGGATCTCCTCGGGCGTCAGCCCGACGGCCAGCAGATTGGCGATCCACAGGCTGACGCAGTCCAAGAGAGTCACTCCGGCCGCGTCGCCGTCCTGGCCGGAACTTCCGGCCAGGACGCCTTTCAGCACAGTCAACGGATCCAAGGGCTCTTCCACACAAAACCAGCCCGCGCCGCGTCCGGCCTGATGCCGGGCCACGCGCGCGGCCATTTCAACGTCATTGTCCTCCACACGGCAGGTGGCCAGGAAAAGTCGTCGCGAGGCCTGAGCCTCGGCCCAGCGCTGGGCCAAACCGCTTTTGCCGCTGCGCGTGCCGCCCACAAAAAAAACCAGCGGCGCGCTCACCGACCCTGGCCACCCACATGGACGGGAGCGGGCACAGCCTCCGACTGCGCGGGCGCCACCGGAGGCGTCGCGTTTTGCGGCGTTGTAGCCTGCCACGCCGCATTGCGAGCCGGCCCCCCCCCGGGAGCCGACGGGAGGGGTGGTGTGGACGGAGCCTGACCGGTCCTGTTGACGGGCGTGTCCGATCCAGCCTGGGCGCAACGCCGGGCCAGATCCCGCAGCACGCCGGCGGCGCTCTGCACGGAAGCCAAGGCCTGCGGCCCTTCCTGTAAGCGCCGGTCCACCCAATAGGCTACAAAAAGCAGGGAATCGTCGTCCAGGTCTTGGCCGCCGCCCTTGCGAATGGTCGCCACCAGAGCGCGCTGCGCCGCCGCGCGTTCTTCCAGCACCCGCCGGTAACGGGCGCCCAGGCCGTCCACTCGCAACTGCGTGGCGGTGATCGCGGGCTGGGATGCCTTGTTTTCGCGCAACTGGTCCAGATCGAAAACCGCCGTGGTCATCTGGGTGTTGATATCCAGCACGTTCTGGGAAATCTGTTCCAGCGCCTTGATCCGCTTGTTCAAATCCGGCACCGAAGCCACGCCTTCCAGCGTGCCGGACAGCATCGCGAAGCGGCCCGCCAGAGCTATGTGCATTTGCCGGTTCTGCTCCGGCGACAGGGCCTTAGCCGCCGCCTCGCGGTCCAGCGCCGTCATGAAGCGGTCCACATACAGCGCATACAGGCTCTGGAGCATGGTGGGATGAAAAGCGTAACGCAACAGGCCCGCGCGCGCGCCTTCAGCCGCGCCGGCCATCTTGACGCCGTAGCGCTGGTTGACGTTCTGCACGCTGACGCCCAGCAAACCGCCGCGCGGACCGGGCTTGTAACGCGAAACCAGATAGGCGGCCAGATCTTCCACAAAATCCGGGCGCACCCTGCTGTCAGCCGTCACCTTTGGGGCCACAGCCCCCTGTACGGACTGGTCGGGCATGTCCGTACCGCCCGCCAGCCCACTCAGCTCCAGCGGTAGGCTGGTGTCCACGGGCGCGCCCACTGTGCCCTGCACATTCTGGCCAGCCAAGGTGCCCGGCGCGGTGTTCGGGCTGGTCACCGACGGAGGCGGGGGCGGAGGTCCCCCCCGCAGCAGATCGCCCACGCTGGCCAGAGGCGTGCCACTGACGGCGTTGTCGATGATGCCGGCGGCCTGTTCTCGCCACAGGTCGCGGATGGACGGCTCACAAGTCAGCCAAAAGGCCGCGCCGCCCACCGCCAGCACCGCCATCAAGGCCAGCACTCCGGCCTTGCGCCCGCCACTCTTGCCAGATCGGGGTCTGGGAAGGTTCATGATGTCGGGAACCTCAGGCGTTTTCTTTTCCAGTTGCATGCAGGTCTCCTCGGGCTATCACGCCGTTTCCGGCGAAGCTTTTCGCCTGCGGCAGGATATCATTGCTTTTTTCGGGTGTGAATACTTTTTCCAGACTTTGTCTCAAGACTTGCCCAGCGCGCAGCACAGCGAATTTTTTGAATATATACTAAGAGATAGCTATCAACCAGATGCGGCAATACAAAAATCGCTCCAGTCCGCTGGGCGGCCAAACCCGCCACAATACATGACAATGGATTTTGAAATGCAATCCATTGATATATTTTGAATAAAAATATTTTTACAAAAAAATACCCCGACAATTACCCCAAAAGGAATGGGATATTACCGGGCGTTGCTGGATTGCTTTGGACAATAATTGGGTGGGGGAGGGGGAAGGCAGAGGGAAAAAGAGCCAATATGAGTTAATCAGCGAAACAGACTATAAGCAGCTCCGCACGGCTGCCCTCTGGCCTATGCGTCGGCACGGCGCAAACGGAAAAAGGAGGGTGCCGCCATGCGGAGACTTGTTTTAGTCCTGCTTGTCGCTCTGGCCCTTGTCCTCCTTTCGGCGTCCGTCGCTGAATAAGAGTTGACCTCGGCCCACTCGCGATGGGTCGAGGTCGTAAAACATTGTCCGAATGCTGGTAGCCGTGCACGGGGCGCTCATCGCGCCGTGCCAGCCCCGGTTTCTGTTGGCTGCAGGAACTGGGGTTTCCTTTTACATTACTCATTCCTGTCACGTTTGGCAAGCCTGCCCTGTTCATACCGAGAAAGACTCAGTAGATTAAACAAAATTCAACATAGCGAACTTATTGAATAAAAAATTAAGCATTTCGTCCCATTTCTTCGGCTGTAACGAGTGCGTTATGTCCCTTTATGGCATTTTGCTCATGCACTCCGGTAACAAAAAGCCTTCCTCTATCCTTCCATCCTTTGAGTCCCAACATCTGACGGTAGGCTTCCGCAGGACCGGCAAAGGAGCGTGGAAACAGACTCTCCCCACACATGAGCAGCATTGCCTCTTTTATCGGCAGATCCCGCAGCTTTTCTTTTTTGGAATAGGGGTACAACCTGTCCATAGTGCATTTGATATGGCCGCTAAAGTTGTACCAGTAAAGAGGACTGCAGAAGATCAAAAGTTCCGTTTTTTCAAGGAGCGGCCATAACTTTTCAAAATTATCCTGAAGTACGCAGGGAGTTCCGGTACTCCAACAGCCTTCGCAGTGTAAACAGGCGCTCATGCGCATTCTTCCCGTAGGAAAAATATCCACGGTATGTCCGCTATCGAGTGCGCCTTTGGCAAAGGCTTCTGCCAAAAAATCGCTATTCCCTCCCAATCTTGAGCTTCCTGTAAGGATAAGAATATTCTTTTTCTTCCCTGTACCATGTGTCATAAAAGACTCCACCTTCATGGGAGAAGTAGAGGCGAAATAGCGGAATAGTGTGCCTCCTGCCGCGGCAAAAAGGGCGGCAGCACCTGCTCCAAAGAAAAGCCTGCGCCGTGAAAGACGGGGACGAGAGGAAACTTTTTCTGAGGAGTTTTGTGACTTGTGCATATCCGCCCTTCCTTTTTTACAGCGATGCGCCGAAGTTGAAGGCCTCCTTCACAACAGGCTGACCTGCCACTGCCCCGGCGTCAAATACGCCGCCAGCCAGCACCTGCCCAAGGTCTTTCCATTCAAGAAAGCCGAGGAGAGCATGATAGTAGTCTATAACGGGTTTCCAGTTATCCGCACTGTTACCTTCAGCAGCCATGATAAGAGCACACCTTTTTTTAGGATTTGCATAGCCGGGATTACACTCGGCAACGGCGAAAAGACGGTCAAATGCTGTTTTCAACTGGCCGGATATCCCCCAGTAGTACATGGGAGAAGCTAGTACAACGATGTCGGCTTCTTTGTATACA
>APFI01000020.1 GCA_000403945.1 Desulfovibrio sp. Dsv1 | reverse complement strand
CCCCCCCCTTTACACAGCCCAGACAGCCGTGGATGTCCATTTTCTGCAAATCAAAACGGGTAACGGTATGACCGACACTCTTTGCGCCTTCGGTAAAGGCATCGCATAACATGGCCGTATTGCCTTTCAAGCGGGGGCTTCCGTTAAGGATAATGATGTGTTTGCCCATGGTTTCCTCCTAGTTTGGTAAAGATCGTTGCCATAATGGAAGCTAATGTCAGCTTTTCTGAAGAAAAAAACTGACCTAGTTCTACAAAGAGTGTTTAAGATGCCGACTGACCATTTTTTCCAGTTCCTCATCGGAATAGGAGCGCAGAACTTCGTCAATGTCTTCCAGCGCATGGCGTTTTGCTTCTGCGTCATTATTGGCAAAACGGTAGTTGAGCGGGTTCAGGTAGTGGATGCCGTCATAGAAGGTATCTATGGTCAATGTCTTCAAAAATACCTGAAGCTCTTCGATTTTCTCTCTTTCCGATGCCTCGACGAATTCATGCCGCGTTTTCATTTCCGCCAGTGGGGTATGAGGGAAGACTGTCATGCCCGTCGTGGTGATACGTTGCGGGTGCGTCTGATTGAACATCTGTGCCGTGGCTTCACCGCTGGCGACTCCCATCCCCTTGCCGCCCATGCCGATAATATAGAACGTGGTATACGTTATTTTCGCCTCATCCAACCGCAGCAGTTGTTCCACAGTTTCGGAAGCGGAATGTCCCTTGTTCATGAGCGTGAGTACGGCATCATTGCCGTTTTCCGTGCCGATGTAGAGATGACTCAGCCCAAGACCGTAAAGTTCACGCAGGTCTGCCATGTTCTTGCCCGCAATGTCGTTAATACGGCTTTGCATGCTTACGCGTGTAAAATGAGGGAAATGCTTGCGCAGCACGGCAAGATACGTTTTCAGTTTTTCGGCAGGCAGGGCAAAAGGGTTGGAGCCGGTCATATAAATGGGAGTATCGTCGGGGAAAAACTGTTTTTGAGCCAGAATTTCCCGCTCCAACTGGTCGGGCGTGACCGCCATGAAGGGGTAACCCTTCGACACATAGCAGAAACGGCACCCATTATAGGTGCAACCCTGCGTTGCTCGCGGCAGGAGTGAATGAGCCTCCTGTGGGGGGCGCATAGGCTGTTCGGTAAATTCCATGTGAGGCATCCCCTTTTTCATCTGTCAAAATGTTGTTTGATTATTTTTTTAGTGATTACTAAAAAATGTCAAGAGTGTTCTCCCACTTCTTAATCTGCTTGGCGAAGAAATAGCTATGCCTCGCGAGAACGTAGGGGCAGCATACGTACTGCGTGGGCGGCAATAGCCTTCAACTCAGATTGAAAAAGGCCGTCTCTGGCATGAATGGACAAGCCTTCAAGCAGGGTATTAAGCGCTCCGGCCAAGGCAGGAACATCAGTATCTGGAGGTATCTGAGCATCTTGAATAGCCCGCCTGAGCCTGTCGGCAAACATTTTCTTTGTGGCAAGTCTAACCTCGCGTACGGATTCGATAATTTCTTTTTCGTCTTCAGCAATATTGATGGCTGCAAGCACTACCATACAGCCACACGGAGTTTCTGGTGAGAGTAGTATTTGTGCGGATTCGCTAAAAAAATTTGCAACTGCCGTGTATATATCAGGTTCACTCATAAAACGCTTGGCTGGCGCATCCCAATAAGTACTTTCGTAATACCGAAGGGCCTCAAGAAAGAGAGAGGCCTTGTTGCCGAAGGTTGCATACAGGCTGGGAGGCTTTATTTCCATAGCGTTACACAGTTCCGCTACTGAGGCAGATTCATACCCGTGTCGCCAAAAGACCAAATGGTCGCCGAGCTATGCGGACACGACCTATCGGCGGCTGAAACGAAACTTTTTCCCGTTCATCGGCTCCAAACCTGTCAATGCCATAACCGCCCCTGAACTTCTGGCCTTGCTGCGGAAAGTCGAGGCGCGGGGCATCATAGGCACGGCGCACGCGCTCAAAAATCACTGTTCCTGCATCATGCGCTATGCCATTGCCACCGGTCGCGCGGAACGTGACCCGGCGGCGGATTTGCGCGGCGCTCTCATGCCCCATGTCAAAAAACATCGTCCCGCCCTGACGACGCCGGAGAAGGTGGGACGGCTGATGCACGCCATCTACAACTATCAGGGGTCGCTGGTCGTCAGGAGCGCCTTGCAGATTATGGCCCTTACCTTTTGCCGGACAACGGAAATCCGTTGCGCGGAATGGCAAGAGTTTGATTTTGAGGACAACATCTGGCGCATTCCGGCGGAACGCATGAAAATGCGGCGCGACCATCTTGTCCCTCTCAGCAGGCAGACACTGGCCGTTCTGGAAAAACTGCGGGCGTACTCCGGCGGCAATCAGTATGTCTTTCCCAGCTACCGTTCCGAAACCATTCCTTTTGGAAAAAGCGCCCTGCAAAGGGCCATACGCCGCATGGGTTTTGAAGAGGATGAAATGTGCCCGCACGGTTTTCGCGCTATGGCATCCACCCTTCTCAACGAACTCGGCTATAACCGTGACTGGATTGAACGCCAGCTTGCCCACGCACCCACAGAGCAGATACGCGGGATTTACAACCGGGCTGAATACCTGCCCGAACGCCGCCGTATGCTTCAGGATTGGGCCGACTATCTTGACGGCCTGAGAGCCAAAGCCCGTCAGGAGGTTGACCTTGATTGAACACTCCACCGGCTAAAGCCGGTGGATTCACTTTAGCGACTAAAGTCGCGTTCCGGCTAAAGCCGGTATAGCTCCTGCTTGAGCAGGCTTAAGTCATTCACCCTCAATCCGGAAAGTATCGTCAGCATCTTCCTGTTGCGCACTGTATTGCTTGATAACCTCATCGGTCACATTGCCACTGCTGCAACAGAAATAGCCCCGCGCCCACATATGGCGTCCCCAATACTGGCGGCGCAACAATGGAAATTCGTTTATCATGACATGGGAGGTCCGACCTTTCAGCGGTAAAGTGCTGGTGGAACCTGTCCCGGCGTGCCATTGTCCGCCTGAACGTGTTGAGCCGGGCAAAAAGCCG
>APFI01000019.1 GCA_000403945.1 Desulfovibrio sp. Dsv1 | reverse complement strand
AAGGTGTTTTTTGTGTATAACACTTGTCCCCACCCGCATAGCGGGTGGTTACTTGTTTCGGGCGCTTCTGCCCTATTCGTCGCGAGGGGGCAATTCGCGGCCGCCTTCTTGCATGCGCTGCAAAAATTTATCCCGGCAGTCATAGCTGCAGAAACGGTAAACCTTGTCGCCGTCACGCACGGAAATATTGCCGTCTATCAACACATACGTGCCGCATTCGGGATCTTTGACCATTTCTCCCGCAGCAACCTTCCGTTCCAGATCTGCGGCGCTTTCTTCCTTGCTTGCCTTTTTTTTCCTGAGCACGTCATTGGCGAAGAGACGGTACAAAACATAAACCGCCACGATCAGAACAAGCCATTTCAACATTCGTCATGCTCCTTCACCGTTGCCGACCGTTTGCGCCGCCACGGAATATGGTGTGTTCGCGCTGTATTGGCGCGCAGTGGCCTTTGCGGGCCATGCCACGCGTGGGGCCGATTGATAAAATTAGCACAGAGGTCGAGGCGCGTCACTGAAAAATTCTGTGTCCGTCCAACCTGTAGTTCAGGCGCGCCAGCCAGTGGACTGCGGCGACTCCGTCGATACGGACATGGGGCGCGATATCCAGCAGCGGCAGCAGAGCAAAAGCCCGCTGAACCAGTCGCGGATGCGGCACCCGGCAGGCCGGATCTGCGCAACTCTCCTCGCCAAAAAGCAGAAGGTCCGCATCAATGGCGCGCGGGCCATAGCGCAACGCTGGATCCGGGCTGCGCACGCGTCCGAGCTTGCTTTCCAGACAGAGCATGGCCGCCAGCAGGCTTTGCGGACGCCAAGGCTGCGCGAGCAAAAGCTCCACCACCTGGTTCAGAAACCAGGGCTGATCCGCATAGCCCTGTGGCTCAGTGCTGTACAGAGGAGATATTGCGCCCAAACGCAGATCCGGCAAACGGAAAAGCCCTTCGCGTGCCCGCGCGAGCATGTCTTCCGCATCAGGACTGTTGGACCCCAACCCCACAAAGGCTCGAATCTCCGCAGGGGACACGCGCTCCTCCTTTTTTGCCTCCTCGAGCCGGTTCAAAGCAATTTTTTCATGGCCCGCTTGCGGGCATAAGGCGGCTGTCCGCCCGTTTGATGACTCGGAAAGGGTGTGCCCTTTTTGAAAAAAAAGCATGCCCGTCCGCAAAGCTGAGGCGGGCGGTATTGGCCGCATTATAGGCTTCCTTGCGGTCTTCCAGTTTCTGAAGCGCCCTTTCCCAGAACGCCTCTATCAGTCTCGGGCAGAAAAACCGCGAATTTGTCCCCGCCATAGCGGTACAGCTTGGCCATGTCGGGTATGGACTCCTTGAACAGAAAGGCGAAACTGCGGATCAACTGGTCGCCCGCGAAGTGCCCCAGACTATCATTGTTAAGATCGAAAAGAACCATACCCAACGAACTCATATCCGACAGATGTTCGAAAAGTTGGATCAGATCCGTTTCATAGGCATTACGGTTGTCCAGTTCCGTGGGGTTGTCCGTAAAGGCCAGTTGGTGGGTGCTGGCAATATATCCATAGACTTCCTTGCCAAAGCGGAAAGGAAAATATTCATCCGTGTCCGTGACTTCATAAGAATGGGAAAGGTGCATATGCACCACGTTGAGCCGGTCGCCGAACAGGCGGTAGAAAAAGTTCAGCGGATGAAGAACCTGGTCTCCGGATCCGAGGTTACTTGACATCCTCCCCCGCCTGAAGTCGGGGGATTCCTGGCGGTAGCGGATCCAACGATCCGCGCCCCAGGCGGGTTCCCGCTTCAACGCGGGCGCTT
>APFI01000018.1 GCA_000403945.1 Desulfovibrio sp. Dsv1 | reverse complement strand
CTCATGAAATTCGATTACACGATTTTCATGACCTTTTCTGGAATTATGAAATGACTTTTAGTCTGCCGCGCCTTTCATACATGTCGTTATCCTGGCTTTTTTTTAGCTAGGACAGCCCCTAAATATTTTTCCCGGAAATATAGTATCCCACCTCCGCCAGAGTCTTGGGCAGGCCGGTTCTTCTGTCCCACAGATCGTCCCATGTGACCGCGCCGGATTCAGGCAGTTTTCGGCGCACCGGACCAATGGATGTGCGGGACCTGTCCTCATGACGAGGACGCAAACGACTGGTCAGGTGTGGACTGGAGCAAGTCGGACGCGACTATTAGCCGTGAGATGGGAGTTTCCCGATAATCCGTGCGCTGGCAGCGCAAAAGGAGGGAAAAAACAATTGGCTGGAGCTTTTCAGCTACCAACGTCCACTGCCGAACAGGCAGACAAGGGGGCCCGGATTTTTCCGGGCTCCTCACGTTTCAAGGGGGCCGAAACGCCTCTCCGAACTCAATCCCCTCAATCCTCCCCGTGCCCGACCTGCCTTCCATTCGGCCGTTCTTGCAGAAGGGCGTCGATGTCGTAGCCCTCGAGCTCCAGCTCGGAGAGGGGAACGTCCCATATTTCAGCCTGTGTCTTGATATTGTTCAGCGCCTGCCACGGGTTCAGGCCCTCATACGTTCCCGCGTATTCCTCGGCCTGTTCCTTCAGGACATCAATCAGCGTCAGCAAAATCAAATGATACTTGCTGTCCATCTCCTCGTTCATTTCTTCTGTCCCCTTTCGTCAAGAATCCCGCGCAGGACATGATACTGCTCCTGCTGCCGCGCAATGTCGCGCCGCCACTTCAGGATAATGCCCTTTCTGTATGGCTCGCCCCTTATGGCATAATCCGCCACCTTTCTTTCCGGGTTCTCAATATAGGCAAGGTGCTCGTTTATCCGCTTCTGAAAAGACGCCATGCCCTTGCGAAGCTCCCTGTCTGGCAGTCTGAGGGACCTTGCCCACCACCCCGCATGCCTGCCGCCGCTCCTTGCTTCTTCATAAATATTTTTCCCGGAAGTATGGTATCCCACCTCCGCCAGAGTCCTGGGCAGCCCGGTTCTTCTGTCCCACAGATCATCCCATGTGACCGCGCCGGATTCAGGCAGTTTTCGGCGCACCGGGCCAATGGACGTGCGGCCCCTGTCCTCAGGCGAGAGCGACCGCCACCAGCCGGAATAGTCTTCCGTCGTCCTGCCGAAATTTAACAGCTTCCGCCCGCCCACGCCAATGGGGCCAAGCTCCCGCATGGACCATCGCCGGGCATGTTCGCGCAGATCGTCAAGGTCCAGACCGAGTTCCCCCAAGGTCCTGACCACCGGCAGCCACATGCCCCGGCAACCGGGATGCGCCGGAAGCGGCGGGCGGACCTCATCCACGCCGTACACGGCCCCGTCGGCCAGAGCGCACGCCATGCAGGTCCTTGTATCCAGCACCTCGATACGCCTGTAGCCCCTGATTATATCGTGATTTGCCGCCCAGACGGCCTCCTGAGCCCGAACATTGGCCGTCTGGATGAAGGTTCTTGTCAGGATCACGGCCTGCCGTCGCGTCAGGGCCATGCCCTCTTCGGTCGCGGCAAGCAATACGCGCCTGACCGCTTCTGCGGTGCCCTTCCCTTCAACGCCGACCTGCCGGAGCGCCGCGAAAATGGAATTCTTCACCCCGCTGTCCAGGGCCGTGTCCACCCACCTTTCCAGACCTCCCGCGCCCAGGGCCGTGTCCTGAAACCATGAGGCGACCTGTTCCCGCGTCATGCCCACAGTGGCGACACCCCTTGCCATTCCGTCCACGGACAGGATGGATAAGGACTGGATCGAGAGCAACCAAACCGTGACCATCCGCCTTGAGGACTGCCGCTACGCCTGAAACGGCGCAGCCTCTTGACGGCGGGCGCCCTTTGGGCCACAATTTGGCATGCCATCGGACGATATTCCTTCAACCCCCAACCCCGCTCCTAGCCATCAGGATATCCCTGTGGTGGGCGAGGCGGAAAGCGGTCAGAAAATACTTCAGTTTCTGCAACGGCGGATCAATCTGCCGCCCACATTGCTGCACCGCTGGATACGCACCGGCCAGGTGCGGATCAACGGCGGCCGCTGCAAGCCCTTTGAACGCGTACAAACGGGCGACATGGTTCGTCTGCCGCCCTTTGCCCTGAAAATGGCGACCCAGAGCGGGGCCGCACCGGCAGGAACGGCGGGGCCATCCTCCATCCCGCCCGAAGTCAATCAAAAGGACCCCCTCCTGCCGCCTGTGGTGGGGACGGAGGGCTCCATATGGGCTTTGTTCAAGCCCGCCGGTCTGCCGACCCATCCGGGCACCGGGCACTGCGACAGCTTGGCCACTCGCCTTGCCGCCCGCTACGCCCAGACCGCCTTCAAGCCCACGCCCGCCCACCGGCTGGATAAGGATACTTCCGGCATCCTGCTGGTGGCCGCCAGCTTCGAGGCCCTGCGCCGACTTCAGGATGCCCTCCGCGAGCGCGCCCTGATCAAGGAATATGTGGTCTGGGTGCACGGACGCTGGCCCTGGGCCGAAACCCGGTTGCTGCGCCACCATCTGCGCAAGGAACCGGAGCACGGCTATGAAAGAATGCGCGCCGTGAGCGCCAGTACGAAAGAACATGCCCGTGAGGCCCTCTGCCTGGTCCGGCCCCTGCGCGTGCGCGGGCACGGAAGTCTGCTGCTAGTCCGTCTGTTCTCAGGCCGGACTCATCAGATCAGGGTACAACTGGCAAGTCTGGGGCATCCCGTGCTGGGCGACGCCAAATACGGTCCGCCGGAGCGGCGCGCCGAGACTGGCCCCCTGCGCCTGCACGCCTTGCGTGTGATCCTGCCCGGCGGCCGCGTGTTCGCCTGTCTGCCGGACTGGACCGGAAAGCATGCTGTGGACGTGCTGCCGGAAGTCATGACCGTCCCGGCGGATCTCCGCCCGGAAGTTCCCGGAGCTGGAAGCTTTCCTTTGGCCGGGAATAAGGATATATAAACTTTTCAACATCGCAACATCCCGGCGACCGTCAGCCCGCCGCTCCACCAAGGGAACGCCGTGTCCGACTCTCTTCCGTACATCGTCCTGGTGGGCCGCCCCAATGTGGGCAAGTCCACCCTGTTCAACCGCCTGATCCGCAGCAATCGGGCCATCACCCACGACAGACCCGGGGTCACGCGTGACCGCATGGAAGGCTTGGTGCGCCGCAAGAACCTGCCCTCCTTCGGCATTGTGGATACCGGCGGCATCACTCTGGACGCGCATGCCGCCGTGACCGAAGGGCCCGCAGGTATCCGGGGGTTTGAACGGGACATCTTGGCCCAGGTCGAAGCCGTTCTGGCCGGAGCCGCCGCTGTGGCCTTTGTGGTGGACGGGCGCGATGGCCTTCTGCCCTTGGACGAATACCTAGCCGCGCACATGCGGCGCATGGGCCTACCCACCCTCTGCGTGGTCAACAAGGTGGACGGCATGGAACGCGAGGAAGAGCAGATGGCCGAATTCCACCGGCTGGGCTTTCCCCTGCTGCCTGTCTCCGCCGAGCACGGTTACAACATCACCGCCCTGTGCGAGGATCTGGCCGCCCTGCTGCCCGAAGGCGCCGCCGTAGAGCCTCCGGCCCCGCCGACCCTGCGCTTGGCCATGCTGGGCCGCCCCAACGCGGGCAAGTCGTCCCTGATCAACTCCTTGGCCGGTGAGGAGCGGATGATCGTTTCCGACGTGGCGGGCACCACCCGCGACAGTGTGGACGTGCGCTTTCACCGCGACGGGCGTGACTATGTCTTTGTGGACACCGCCGGGGTTCGCCGCCGCACCCGGATCACGGACAGCGTGGAAAAATTTTCCGTCAACGCATCCATCAAATCCAGCACCAAGGCCAACGTGACCCTGCTCACCCTAGACGCCACCGAAGGCGTAAGCCAGCAGGACAAGCGGCTCATGGACATGCTGGACACGCGCAAAACTCCCTTTATGGTCCTGATCAACAAATGCGATCTGGTGCCGCGCGAGGCATTGGCCCCGCTCAAGAAAAATGTGGCCGAAACTCTGGCCTTCTGCGGGCATGTGCCCATCCTGACGGTTTCGGCCTTGGACAGAAGGGGACTCAGAAGAATCCTGCCCTTGGCCCAAAAAATCCATGAGGAGTGTCGGGTACGCATCTCCACGGGCCAGCTCAACCGGGCCATGGAAGAAGTGCTCGCCAAGCATCAACCACCGGTGGTCAAACGGGTGCGAGCCAAGTTTTTCTACCTTACCCAAGCTGAAACCGCGCCGCCGACCTTTGTCTTTTTCGTCAGCGACGCCGAACGCGTGCCCGAAAGCTACACCCGCTATCTGGAACGCGCCCTGCGCAAGATCTTCGGCATCAGCCACGCGCCCATGCGCATCCATCTGCGCTCCAGTCACAAAAAGAAAAGCGAACGCAACTCCTGAACTGAATCACACCGCCCCGTTATGGGGCGCTTTTTCAGGTTTCAGGCGGCGTGGTTCGGGACGTCGCGCCCTTGTCCAGCTCCCTTTGCAGAAACGCGATGGCAGTGTAACGGTCGATGGGCTCGCGCACGAACTGCAAAAAGGCCAGATACAGTTCGCTGCCGCGCAATGACAGGCGCTTCTCGTCAATCCGCTGCGGCAGATCGGACTGGATGGCATTGATACGCGCCAGACAATGATCGGCGCAGTCCGACAGCTCCATCCCGTTGACGGCCCAGCTGCGCGTGTAATCGCGGCGCGGACCGCGTATCCCCTGCAGGGCCTAGCTGTTTAGTCCCACAGTGAAATAGTTTGGATCGACATGGAATCTTTC
>APFI01000017.1 GCA_000403945.1 Desulfovibrio sp. Dsv1 | reverse complement strand
CCCTCACACGCGACACCTGCAGGGCGGGAGCTGCCCGTGGCCGTCAGGACTGGCGTGGTCGTCGGGGTCGGTTGTCAAAGAACGGATGTGGGGGCCGCCAGTGGGGCTGGCCCGTGGATTATGTTTGAAGAAAAAAATTTCTATTGTCAGGAAAGATTTTATCTTCTATTGTCGGCAGAAGAAAAAATCTGCTACAAGGGAGGAAAAAACTGGAGTGGCAGAAGGGATGCTTACCAAAGAAGAAATGGATGTTTGTGACGACGTGATCCGGCAACGGATCGCAGGGGAACAAAAACGATTGGGGAAATCCGATGGATATATCGGCACGCTTGCCTTTGGCTGGATAAAAAGCCCTAGAATGAAAATGCAGATTATCAAGGGCACTTCGACCAAGAAGCCCCAGCAGATACGCTTCACGGACATGGTGAACTTGTGCGAAGCCCTTGGCCTTTCATGGGTCGACGTTGGCCGGGAAGCCCTGAAGGCCGTGAAGGCGGCGGGGAAGTAGGATGCCCACGATCTTGCGCATTGGCCTGTGGCGTTTCTTCTTTTTCAGCAAGGAAGGTCAGGAGCCAGCCCATATCCATGCGGCGGCCCAGGGCAAGGAAGCCAAATTCTGGCTGGTCGACGGACGCCTTGCCAGATCCTACGGTCTGCGTCCCCATGAGCTGACCCAGCTTGCCGTTATCGTCCGCGAACACCGTGAACTGTTTTTGGAGGCTTGGCATGAGCACTTTGACCGTAATGCCTGATCCCGTGGTCCAGAATGTTGTTTTTTCGGAGTACGCCGTTTGCTTTGAGCTTGCCGACGGCCGCAGCATCTCCGCTCCTCTGGAGTGGTTCCCCCGCCTGCGGGATGCCACGCCGGAACAGCGCGCCAACTGGGAGCCCATCGGCAGGGGCAGCGGCATACACTGGCCGAACGTGGATGAAGACATCTCTATTGCCGGCCTGATGGGCCTGCCCGACTGATCCGGCACCCCAACACGCACACGATGAGCCCGCCCTGACCCGGCGGGCTTTTTACCGGGATAAATAGAAGAAAAAAATTTCAATATAAATGTTGACAATAAAGTTTTTTTCTTCTATCCTGTTTTCACCGACACGGGGAAGGCCCAGCCGCCCCGGCGCTCATTGAAAACAGACGCGAAGAAGGCCCCGGGATGCGGTGAGAGGATAGCTGCCTGCGCCGTACCCGCAAGCCGGAGCACACACGGCGATCTGGACGGACGCCGTGAAAATGGCTATCTGTGGGGTGAGGCGAAGATGAAGAAAGCCATTTTGAAGCGTACTGCCGATGTGCTGGAAAAAATCGCCATTGCGGGCATCGCTCTGGGGATGTTCCAAAACAAGACGGACGGTATTTGGCTTGCCGGGGCTTTTCTGGCTGCGAGCTATATTTTTACCGTATGGGAGGCGAAAAAATGAGTGCCTGGACTGCATACGCAATTATCGGCGTCCTGGTGATAGGCGTTGGACTGTGGGCAGGCCTGACCCGCAAGCACTCCTGACAACCACAACTTTCTGACCACACGGCCCCCCGGTAACGAGGGGCCTTTTCTTTTGCCCTTGCGGCAGGTTTCGCGCCCTGGTCCAAATGCCGTCCGGGCGCGGCCCGGTCGTTTCCGGGCATACCCTCTCACGCGACACCTGCAGGACGGGAGCTGCCCGTGGCCGCGTCGGCCTGGATGGTTCGTCGGGGTCGATTGTCAATGAGCGGGCAACTGGTTGCCGTTGCCCTTAAATTTCCAAGGTTTTAGGAAGTTGTCAAATACTAATTTTTAGATTACATTCCTACTGAACTTTCATGCCACAAAGAGAGAAAAAAGGAGTGGAGACATGCTCACCAAAGAAGGCATGGTTGTCTTTGATGAGGCAATCCGCGCCCTGCTTGTGGCACGAAAGGCCGAACTTAAACTTTCCGAAAAGGTCTTGGGGCAAATGGCGTTCCCGTACATGGGAAAGCCCTCGGGAAAGGTACGAAGCATCCTTGTAGAACAGGGCGCAGGCGACAGCAAAAAACCTCAAGAGATTCGCCTGGCTGACCTTGTGAACTTGTGTCAAGCTCTGGGCTTGAACCTGCACGATGTCATCCGTTCGGGGCTGCGGCAAGCAGACGGGAAATAACTCCTCCTGAAATAATTTCTTTTTTCAGGGCGGCGAGAGCCGCCTTTCTTGATGGACAGTTTTTACAAAAATTAGCATCATGCCCATTGATATTTTACTAATTCCTAGTAATACTGGCCTTACCGATGGAGGGGAAGCCCGCCGGCGGCAGAACCCGGCATCAAGAAGGGGTGCGCGAGAAACCACAACGTGACGCGCCGGAGTCAGTAATCCGCTGACCGGAAAGCGTGAGTGCGCAAATTTCACAACCCGCGCGGAAGCGGAAAAGCACGACTCCCTGATCAAACATCGCATCAAGTTTGATAGGGAGTCGTTCGAAAAGGAGGAAATGGAGGGCCATGCGGATGAAGTCCTGACGCTTGAGGCATGCTATCTGTGCTACCTCAAGCAAAAGCAGTTTAACCGAAAAGCGCTGAACCGGCAAATGGATGCCATGCGCTTTTCATTGCAAAGGATTGGCGCAATGCCCATTCACGCCATACGATATGAGCACCTTTCCGGAATTATGACACAGATGCAGATACAAGATGTGAAGCCTGTGACCGTACGTGGCAGGCTTTCAGTTCTGCGTACTGCCATGCGTTGGTGCGCGTAAAAAGGATTTTGCGAACCTGTCCGGTTCCCCAAACTTCCGCCAGCGCAGCATGAGAAGTTCATTCCGCCAACGCCGGAAGAACTGGCGGCGATTGTGCAGGTAGCCTCTCCGCATATTGTGCGGGTTGTCGTGACAGGCTCTCAATGCGGCGTCCGTGTCGGCCCGTCGGAACTGTTCCGGTTGACCTGGGATGATGTTGATTTGACGCAGGGAATATTGCGTGTAGCAAGGAAAAACATCAATGCTCCGTGGCGCGATGTCCCTATTCGTGACAATCTGTTACCTCTTTTCAGACAGTGGCAAGAGGAAAATCGCGCTACGGTGGCAGATTACATCATCAACTGCAGGGGAAAGCCAGTACAAAATATCAGAACAGCATGGTTTTCCGCCCTGCGTATGGCTGGAATAACACGGCGTATCCGACCATATGATTTACGCCACAGTCTTGCCGCAGAATTGATTGCCAAAGGCGTGGATGTTGGAACCATCGCAAGGCGCATGGGGCACAGCAGCCCAATCATGATCCTGAATCATTATCAGTATGTCATGGACGAGCAAAAACGCGCTGCTGTGGAGGCATTGCCAAGCCTCCAGTATGTGCCCCAAAAAATATGCCCAAAAGAGAAGGCACCTGCGCCATAGACGCAAGTGCCTGTAATGTCTGGTCGGAGCGACTGGATTCGAACCAGCGGCCCCCTGCTCCCAAAGCAGGTGCGCTACCAGGCTGCGCCACGCTCCGAACGAAAACCCCGCGTCGTGGCGCATCGGACGCGGGGCAAACTTGTGGGGCGAAAGATGGGACTTGAAATTAATTCATAACCATCTTTATTTTTTCAGGGTTTCCTTTTTAGGGCTACCCCATTTCCCCCATTGTTGCCCCCACCTTTAATTTTTAAATAAAAAAGGGGGTGTGCTGAAAAAAGTTTTTAGATGGATTTGCCAGACAAGTCTAGCCCCTCCGCAAACCACTCCTCGCCCCTTCCCCCCAAATATTACAAAAATTATTGGCACCTTCTTCTTATTTTTGATCAGTTTTTTGAAAAAAATATTGACAAAAAATCAAATTACCATTATATTTTAATTAACAAAAGGGAGAGAAAATGTACATCATCGCCATCAACAAGCCCGAAAATGACCACCTCGAAGCCGTAAAGGCTTATATGGCAGAGCATGGAGCCCCTACAATCAAGGCCGTGTACGATGAGGCCAACGGCTCTTGGGTGGCGCTTGAGGGGTCGCACCGCCTCGCGGCGGCCCACGCTTTGGGTTTGCCGGTAGAGATTGATGAGGTTGAGTACTCTGACGAGCTGCTGGTTAATATCGGCACCATTGGCCAAGAGGACCGCGACGACCTTACTGTGGCTCATATATATGACTCAGCTTGGGAGCGGGCCAGCTATCTGACCTACCGCTTTGACTAGGAGGAGATGGGCATGACATTGATTGACTGCGTCAAGGCTTTGCTGGCCAGAGACGACGCCGACAGCATCAGACTGGACGATGGAGCAACCACATGGGATCTGGATAATCTCTATGACGCTGCAATCAATAGCGAGGACTACGACGAGAGCGTGGAGTATAGCGTACAGGCGGATGGTATCTATGCTCTGGGTGACGACGGATATCTTGTATCGCCGCCAGCGTATCGCATCAAGGGGCCACACGGCGGTCGCCGCCCAGGAGCCGGACGCAAACCCGGAGTGCGTTCGCCCCGAAAAAAAGAGGCGCGGCAGGTGACGCTTGCGCCGGGATTGTGGGAGAGGATCGACACCGCTCAGGCTGAGCGTGGACTCACGCGCACAGCGGCCTTTGAGGAGATGGCCTTGGATTGGCTGGCAAAGCGGGTCGCCCGTGGACTCACTCCCCCCAGGGAAAAAGCGTAAGAGCTATGATCATCTCACACCCCGCCTGCAAACAATGTGGAGAGCCCTTTGAAGGCGGCGTCCGCGCCGAGTACTGCTCATCGTGCCTCAAAAAAAGGCAAAAAGAGCAGGTCAAGGCATATCTGGCCCGCAAAAAACAAGGAGAGGTCCAACAGCCTATAGACTGGACTGACGTGGATTGGTCCCTGCCCACAAAGGAGATCGCCGCCCAAAAAGGTGTGTGTTACGATACCGTAAGGATACAGCGCAGGAAACACATAGGACCAAGCCACATCCGATCTGATTGGTCTGACGTTGACTGGTCAAGGCCGCTGGCTGAAATTGCTGCGGAAAAGGGAGTCAAATACACTACCGCCTATATGGCCCGTCGGCGGTTTTGCGGAGATCAGCCGATGCCACACGCGCCTCGGCAGTCGCCGCCCTCTTCAGTGGCGCGCTGGCGTGGTGTCGATTGGAGCAAGCGCAATGTAGATATCGCCCGCGAATTGGGCGTATCGTATCAAGCCGTATCTCAGGCGCGGCGCAAATACGGGTCTCGCAAATCCGGCCCCCTCCCAGATGAGGAGCGGTTTTCCCTGCTGGGCGGGCCATATCTGGCCCCGGATGTACGCCCTGGGGATTGGCTTGAGGACGCCGAACGCGGCTCTGTCCAGGTTGGCGGGTACACTGAGACGGCTCGCATCCCGTGGCCGCGCCTCAAAAAAACGGGGAAGGCGTCGCTCATCCTCTGTGGTGATTTGATCCGAGCCGTTCAGACCGAGAGTGCCTTGGCTATTGGGTATTGGTGGGGAGTAAGCGGCGTTGTTGTTGCGCGATGGCGCAAAGTGCTCGGTATTAGCCAGACGGGTTCCGAAGGATCGCTCCAGCTTTATCGAAAGTACACGAAGCAGAAGCTGCCAGAAGCTGTTGCAGCGCGCGGACGCGAAAAGGCATTGTCACCAGAGAGCAAAGCGCAACGGGTGGCTAAGATTACCGGCAGGCCTGCACATCCCGCGACACGCGAAGCCTTGCTGGAAGCGGCAAAACGGCCCAAGAGCGCGGAATGGATCGAAAAACAAAAAGAAAACCTCCGCCGCCAATGGCAAGATGGCCTAAGAAACCGCACTCCAGTTTGGACGCCCGAAGCGGATGCAAAATTGCTGGCTCTGCACGCGCAAGGTCTGACGGTCAGGCAAATTGCGCAAAAAATGCGGAAAACCCGCGCTAGCATCCTGTCACGGCTGCAACTTCTCCGCGCCGGGAACGCCGCAAGTCCTGCCGATGCCGGGACCGCCCGCAAGCGGCTGAAAAAATGAGTTTGCGCCCGATCCGGGCATATGATACTTGATATCTGCCCTTACGGGCAAAAATGGCAGACGGCTCCGCTACCCGTGGCAGAGGCAGCACGACGTGTTATCAAAGGGGGCGGAGCCGGTTTTTTGCCCTCTTGTCATCCCCTCTTGAGTATATATCTCCCTCGCACCACCTTGAGTCTCCCGGCCGCCACAAGCTGTTGCACAGTGCGGGGTCTGTCGCCCGGCGGCACATCCATCTGCATCAGGATCAACCTCTCATATCGCGCGCGGATGGCCTGAGCCTTGCGCACGCCGTCAGCCCGTACCCATCTGGCAAAGGTCAGGCGGACGGATCTCTGCCCGTCGGGGCCGACCGCCACATGGGCATACGCGCCCAGACCGGCCAGCTTGGCAAGAGGATCAAAGAGTTTGCACATGCGTCCAGCATAGCAAACGCAAAGATTGCGGCGCAAGTTAATAGGATTTTTGATTGCTCAAAAAGTGACCGATATAGCCGATAAAAAACGCCTCCGGTCAGCGCCGGACGTGACCGCAAACAGGGCAGTACCAGCGCAGCCCGTCCGGCGTGACCACAAGGCGCAACGCATGCCCGCAGTGCGGACAGCGATTGCCGTCAGCCCAAAAGCCGGACATGCGCCACGTCCGCACGGTCAGGCCCTCAGCTTGCCCTTGCTCCTGAGATACGCGCGGGTGGCCAGACCGCCGATAACGGCGCAAACGACGCCCCAGAGGGCCGCGAAAACAAAGGCTCCAAAAGTCATGTCAGTCTCCTTGCCTGTTGAGGTTGCAGGGTTTGCGGACGGGCCGGGCCTCCGGCGGCAGCTGCCGCCCCAGGCGTTCAGACTCGAAAGACCTCCGGCAATGATCGCGGTC
>APFI01000016.1 GCA_000403945.1 Desulfovibrio sp. Dsv1 | reverse complement strand
CCGCACGGAGGAAGCCTCACTTGCAGGGAGAGGTTCCAAAATTGCCCATTGTTCATCTGCTAATCCCTGGTATTTGCTCATGAAATTCGATTACACGATTTTCATGACTTTTTTAGAATTATGAAATGACTTCTAGTGTTCAAATACAGGATGCGAGTATGGCATCAATCGTTTTCAACACGCTGGAATATGTGAAGCGCCTTGAATCCGCAGGCTTTACCCGCCAGCAGGCAGAAGCTCATGCCAATATCATGACGGAGATCGTCGATGAAAAGATGGCGACCAAGTCAGGCCTACGCGAGCTTGAATATCGCCTGACCATCCGATTTGGTGCCATGATGGCGGCCACCGTGGCTGTGCTGGCGGCGATCATCACCTTTGTGAAGTAGACACGCTTCACCTCACCACCTCTCAAGGCCCCCGCGAAACCGGAGGCTTTTATTTGAAACAGTTTTCGCGTCCTGGTCCAAACGCCGTCCGGACGGGCCCGGTTGTTTCCGGGCGTACCCTCGCATGCGCCACCTGTAGGGCGGGAGCTGCCCGTGGCCGCGTCGGCGGATCCGGGGTATTGCGGGCACTCCGATGCCAGCGCAACGGCCTTGACAATTGGTTAGCTCTATTTTAGAACATTTGTCAGGCAAGATTTTAGGGAAAAGTCATGAAGAAAATTCTTCTTCTTTCGCTGGGACATCTCTCTTGTGACGTAAACAGCGGGGCGCTGCCCGCCCTGCTGCCGTTTGTGAGGGCCAGCCACGGTCTGAGCTATCAGGCCACCGGCAGTTTGATGTTCGCCTTTTCCTGCCTGTCGTCCATTATTCAACCCCTGTTCGGCTGGCTGGCGGACCATTTCTCCAAGCCTTGGCTCATCCCTCTGGGCGTGTTGCTGGCCGGTTGCGGTCTGGCGGCCGTGGGCTTCATGAGCCACTACTGGGCCATTTTCGCGGCCATCACGTTCAGTGGCATCGGCGCTGCACTCTTCCATCCCGAGGGCGCGCGCTTCGCTAACAAGGTTTCCGGCCAGAGCAAGGGCATCGGTCTGAGTATCTTTTCCATCGGCGGCAACAGCGGTTTTGTGCTGGGGCCGTTGCTGGTCACGGGTTGCGTGGGATTTTGGGGCATGGGCGGCACGGCGGTTTTCGCCTGCATCGCCGTGTGCATGACCTCCATCCTGCTCTGGCAGATCGTGCATATGACCGGTCTCAAGAAATCCGTTTCTGATGCCGCTGTGCCGTCCGCCCCGGTTTCCGCCGCTCCGGCAGACGCGCCCGCCGCCGTGGCGGACAGCGCGGACGACGAAGCCGAAATTCCCGGCTCCAACAACTGGCGGGAATTTTCCAAGCTGACCGTGTCCATTGTGGCCCGTTCCACGCTTTTTGTGGGTTTCAACACCTTTATCCCGCTGTACTGGGTCAACGCCTTCGGACAGTCCAAGGCCGCCGGAGCCGTGGCGCTCGCCGTGTTCTGCACCTGCGGGGTGATCAGCAACATCATCGGCGGCCTGCTGTCCGACCGCTACGGCTGCATCAAGATCATCCGCCTAGCCTTTGTGCTCATGGTGCCGGTGGTTTTCGCCTTCAGCCTGACGGGCAATCTTTATGCGGCCTACACTCTGTTGTCCTTCTTGGGCTTTGTGCTTTACGCGCCCTTTAGTGCGCTGGTGGTGCTGGGGCAGAAGCTGCTGGCCCGCAACATCGGTTTCGCCTCAGGCGTGACCTTAGGCCTGGCCACCAGCATGGGCGGCATGGCCGCGCCCTGCTTGGGTTGGATCGCCGACAATTATGGCCTGTCGCGCGCCATCCAGTGCCTAGGGCTGGTGGCTCTGCTGGGCATGCTGTTCGCCTTTCTGCTTTCCCCATCCAAGGTACCCGCCCCGGCGCGGGGAGCCTCCGCATGAAATACACACAACAGTATGACCTGTCCCTGATCGGCTGCGTGTCTCTGGTGGAGGAAGACGGATGCATTCTGGCCTTCGACATGATCCGCAAGGACGGCGGCGTCAAATCCGGTCCGTTGGCGGCGGATGCCGCCCGTGAGGAAACGTCCCTGCTGCGCGAGGCCCGCCGCCAGCTAGAGGCTTTATCTGGCGGGCCGCCTGCGGAATTTCGACCTGCCCTTGGCCCCACGGAGCACGCCGTTTCAGCAAAAGGTCTGGCGGGCGCTGACCGGTATTCCCTACGGCGAGACGCGCAGCTACAAGCAGATCGCCGAGGCGATGGACTGCCCTAGGGGCTGCCGGACTGTGGGTATGCCCAACAACCGCAATCCCATCTCCATTGTGATTCCCTGCCACCGGGTCATCGGAGCCGACGGCGCTCTGGTGGGCTACGGCGGCGGGCTGCCGATCAAGGAGGGTCTGCTGCGCCTTTCATACATGTCGTTATCCTAGCTTTTTTTCTTAGCTAGGACAGCACCATGCATTTTTATCCACTAACAGCCCGCACATGGGTGTGAGCACGTCGACCCCGAGCCCCGGGCACGGCTTGAACGCCGGACGCGCGTTCCATAGCCGCAAATATCCCCGGTGGCATTCATGATGCTGCGCCGCGATGCGGATGGCATCCTTGCGCCGGAATTCATTTCGGACGGCTTCGCGGCCATGACCGGCATGGCGCTTGAACAGGCGTACGCGCTGTCTTGGATTCGCAGGCAGATGGACCGGGCTGGATTTTTCTGTGAGACGGTCTACCGCCTGCGCAAGGGCGAACACGGCTATACCTGGGTGAAAAACAGGTCCGCCCTGATTCTGGATTGAGGATGCCCCCGGATTTACACCACGTTCAGCGATATCAGCGGCGAAGTGGCCGAACGGGCTGACCTGATCCGCCACTACAACGACATGCTCATGCAGCACCACAGGGGTTTTGTGCGCGGCGAGATTATCAAGATCTTCACGGGCCACTGCAAGATCACGGGCAACGTGACTCATTGAAATCACGGACCAGACCAACATCCGCCTGCTGGAAACCTTTGGCCGCGCGCGAGCTTTTTTCGAGGGTCTAAGGTCTGGTCGTGGATGGGGGCGAGCACCGCGCCTTTCTGGAGCGTTTTTTCGCGCCGCCGTTGCGCGCGGCCTTTACTCCAGCGTCGCGGCGGAGTCTCGTTTTGCTTGGCTCCGTGAGCAATTTTAAAGTCAAGTCGCTCAATGGATTGTGGAAGCCCGCTCCACGCGTTGCAGGAGGTAGACCGCGCGACGGGTGCCCCAGGGTAAAGAGGCATCACGCCGTGTATTCCGTCAAAAAAAAGCGGAAGCGGCCCGTAGTTATGATCAAAACTTTTACAGGCAGAGACACAAAATCGAAATCATGTTCGGCCGGCTCAAGGGCTGGCGCGGTATTGCCATGCGTTACGGCCGGCACGCCCTTCGGCACTATGCCTCGCCCGCGCCGTTATCTTTTATCTTGATTAATGGGTCCTGAATCCTGGGAAGACCCTTGTCCTTTTCCACATGTTGGCGGTTCGCCGCGCCAAGGGGCATTACGCCTCTGCAGCGGCTGTGGCGCTGTCATCGTGTTGGCCTTTTCGTCCGGGGCATGCCCGTAGGCACGGCGGTCTGGGGCTACAACCAACTGGCTTTCGGTGGGTGGCAACGGCCATTCCCGCTGGCCAGTTTTTTTCTCCGCGTCCCTGAACGTCCGGCTATTCCTTCCTTCGGCAAGGCCGTGGTACTTCTTCCGCACCATCCTACAGCGTAATATATTAAAATTATTTGCGTTTGTCTTTTTATCCCGCACCAGACTGCACCAAAATCAGCACAACTCTGAAGTGCCAGGGCCGCCCGACGCTGGGATGAGGCCAACGCATGGGGGTATAGAATGCTCCGGTTGTAGTGAGGTCCTTGTGTCCAAGCTGGGCGGCGACGGCGGCCAAGTCCGCGTCACGGGCAAGCATCTCGGATGCGGCAATATGACGCAGGGCATACATGGGCATTGAAACTTCCGCTTTCTGGCAGGCCCGTCGCCGTATCAGCCTGACAGCGCGACCAGGCTTCAGCTAGGTAAATGGCATCCGCCACGGCCCCTGCGGCCTCGTGGAGCGGTTCGGGCAAATTGGAATCCGCAATCCCCGCAATGATGCCTTTGCCTTCCCGGAACCTTTCCGCTTTGGTATACCGCGCGGGCATGGCGCCTGGGGCAATTGGGCTTGGCCTCCATCTTTATCCCTCCACAGGAGGGATATAACATGTTTGCGTTGGATTGTTGGCACTCCCTTCCGCAAGAATTAACCGCTGCATCATCAGATGGGGCGGCGGTTCCGGCTAAAAATTCCTGGGCTTGCAGAGGATCTCGTTGATCTTCGTTTCCAGAATATTGTTGGCGTGCGCCGGATGCATGATGACGGCGGTGTCCGCCCCTCTGCCGCTGCCCGCCACCACGATGATTTCCTCGCCGTGGGGGATCATGCCCGCGTCCAGCGCCATGACCGCGATCTCCACGCAGACTTTGACGCCCTGCCCCAGCATGCGCAGAGTTTCAGCCATGAGCTCCACCGGGCTTATGCCGCCGTGCTTTCTGCTGATGCCCCGCTCCGCGCCGCTGAGCATGTGGGTGGTGGCCAGCACCCGGATGCCAGCGCGCTCCAGTCCGTCCCTGGCCGCGTCCGTCATTTTTGTCCTGCCCGGATCCTTGAAGCCGTAGGCGTTGGTCACACAGACCACATTCACTGTACCGACGCCCGCAAAGAGCTTTGCCGTGTCGCCGCTGCCGCTGGCCACGACGATATGCCGGATGTTTCTTTCCGCCGCCGTTTTTACGGATATGGCCACGCACTGCGTGGTATTTTCCGCGCCTTTTTCCTTAAAATACATCTTCAGGTCTCCTTGATAAAGCGGCCCGGCAAACGTGAAGCGTATGTCCGCCGGGGTTGATGCATTCTGCCGTCAGACGAAAATCAATATCTGTACATCTCGCCCTTGTACGGCCCTTCCACCTTTACGCCGATATAGTCGGCCTGTTCCGGGGTAAGCTTGGTCAGCTTGGCGCCCAGACGGCCCAAGTGCAGACGAGCAACTTCCTCGTCCAGTTCCTTGGGCAGGGTGTAAACCCTGTTTTCCAGTTTTTCGGCAGCCAGCTTAATCTGGGCAAGAGTCTGGTTGGTGAAGCTGTTGGACATGACGAAGCTGGCATGCCCCGTGGCGCAGCCCAGGTTGACCAAGCGGCCTTCGGCCAGGATCAGAATGCTGCGGCCAGACTTGAGGGTCCACTTGTCCACCTGGGGCTTGATGTTCAGTCTGCTCACGCCGGGCGTGTTCTCCAAGTAGTTCATGTCGATTTCATTGTCGAAGTGGCCGATATTGCAGACAATGGTCTCATCCTTCATGCCTTCCATGTGCGCGCCGGTGATCACGTGATAATTGCCGGTGCAGGTCACGTAGATGTCGCCCAGCGGCAGGGCGTCTTCCACAGTGGTTACCTCATAGCCTTCCATAGCGGCCTGAAGTGCGCAGATGGGGTCGATCTCGGTCACCAGCACGCGCGCGCCGAAGCCGCGCATGGACTGGGCGCAGCCTTTGCCCACGTCGCCGTAGCCGCAGATCACCACTACCTTGCCCGCCACCATGATGTCCGTGGCGCGCTTGATGCCGTCGGCCAGGGACTCGCGGCAGCCGTAAAGATTGTCGAACTTGGACTTGGTCACCGAGTCGTTGACATTGATAGCCGGGAAGAGCAGTTTGCCTTCCCTTTCCAGCTGATAGAGGCGATGCACGCCGGTGGTGGTTTCTTCGGAAACGCCCTTCATACCGGCCGCCACCTTGTGCCAGTGCTGCGGATCTTCCTTGAGGCGCAGGGCTAGGCGGTCCAGCACGCACTGAAATTCCTTGTTGTCGGTCTTCTGCTTCAGGATGGAGGGATCGTTTTCAGCCTCAACCCCCTTGTGGATGAACAGGGTGGCGTCGCCACCGTCGTCCACGATAAGATCCGGACCGGAGCCGTCGGGCCAAGTCAGGGCCATTTCCGTGCACCACCAGTAGTCTTCAAGGGTTTCGCCCTTCCATGCGAAAACCTTGGCCAGGTCAAGTCCGGCAATGGCCGCCGCCGCATGGTCTTGGGTGGAGAAGATGTTGCACGAGGCCCAGCGGATGTCCGCGCCCAAGGCGTGCAGGTTTTTGATCAGCATGGCCGTCTGAATGGTCATGTGCAGGGAGCCCATGACCTTGAGCCCCTTGAGGGGTTTCTGCGGACTGTATTTTCTGATGCATTCCATGAGACCAGGCATTTCCCGCTCGGAAAGCTGCATTTCCTTTTTGCCGAAATCGGCCAGGCTCATGTCCGCCACTTTATGGGGCAAGCTCAAATCCAGTGCTTTGGTCATCTCAACTCTTCTCCTTGGAAGTTTTTGGCATATGGCCGATGTACGCCCTACCGGGCCGCAGCCTTCATCAGCAGCAGGACGAGCCCCCGGCCCACGGGTTGCCGCGCGCTGCTCAGAATCGCAAAACCGGCATGCTCTAGGCCCGCTGCCAGTTCGTGCTCCTCAAAGCCCAGCCAGCGGTCGCCGTACCGGCTGCGCATGGTCTCATCGTTGTGGCGCTGAAAATCTACCACGAACAGACGCCCGCCGGGGGCCATGATCCGGCGGATCTCGCGCAGGCCCTCCTCCGGCGCGGACAAATGGTGCAACACGAGATTGATACAGGCGAAGTCCGCTTCATGGTCGCGCAAGGGTAAATGGTTGAGTTCACCTATACGCAGAGAAATCCGGCCATCGGCCAGATCCGCCTGGCTGAAACGGCGGCGGCAACGCTCCAGCATACGGGCAGATCCGTCCACACCGATGACTCCGCGCGACATGGGCAGCAGACGGCCGAGCACCGCGCCCGTGCCGCAGCCCAGGTCCACAGCCGTGCGGCAGCCTGTGGGCACTGCTGCGCAGACCGCCTCCGGCAGCTCAAACGCGCCGAGCACCTCGCGGTTGAGTTCATCCCAATACTCGGCGATGGCGTTGAAAAACTGGCGGGTCTTTCGGGCACGCTCTTCCAGAATTTGCGCGGCCATACCCAGATCCGCGCGCATGACCGCATCGGCGGGCACAAAGGGCATGACCGTACGCAGGAAGTCGCGTTCCTCACCGGTGCGTGGCGCCGCGTAAAACACCCACAGTCCGTCACGGCGCGAGGTCAGCAGTCCGGCCTCGGTCAGAATTTTCAGGTGACGGGAAACCCGCGACTGACCCATGCCCAAAATGCGCACCAGCTCGTTGACCGAGAGTTCGTAATGCAGCAAGATATGCGCAAGCCGTAGTCGGGTTTCATCGGAAAGAGCCTTGAAATACAGCAATGGCATGATGAAGCGCCTTTCTTCCCTAGTAAATCAAACTATTTTGATATAAATATCTGCCTATCCAGATATAGTCAAGCAGGCCTTGACACAACAGGATAAACCGGAATGAAGCAGCAGCCCCAGACACAATGCCCCATGCGGAACCTGCTGCGGCGCGGACTGCGTCCACAGCGCAAAGGCGGCGGCCCCGCGTCGGCTGGCGACCTGCTGTGTGCCCTGCTGCCCGCTCTGGGCGGCGGGCCGGAGCGCGCCCGTCTGGGCATGCTCTGGCAAAACTGGGAGCAGGTTATGGGCCCGGAGCTGGCCCCTTTGGCGCTGCCCTTGGGGCATCATAAGGATATGCTGCTGATCGGCGCTGAAGACGCCATGCTCATGCAAGAACTACACCTGATGAGCGGTGAAATTCTGAAGCGGGTTAACGCCTTCATGGAAAACCCCCTTTTCACCAGCGTGAAAGTCACGCTGGTGCTGGGCAAAAACGTGCTGAACACGGCGTCCCCCACTCCGCCGGGAAAAATGCCGGGCAGGGAACAGTCCGATGCCGCGCCCGATGTCAGGCACGCCCTCCAGGTTGTCCGGCCCAGCGGATCTTTTCTGGCGAGCATGGACCCGGCCTCGCCCGTGGCCCGCTGTTACGCGCGCTTTGCCGGTAAACAGGCGGGCAAAAGCACTGCACAAAACGTCGCCCGGAAAAACGCAACAAACTGAAACAGATCGCCAACTTTGCTTTTTCGACAAGTAAAACATGCCTTCAAAGGGAATACTTTAAAATCGCAATGCGAAGTTCGAGTCCGTTGTCCGGCGGCCGAAACCGACTTTCGGCAAAATTGGGCGGAGGGCGGGGCGCCCCCTCCGCTTTTGGCGCGGCGAGCCACCGGGGTGCGAATCCAGGCTTGTTCACGAGTTTTTCAGGTGAACCGCAAGATTATTTCTAGATATTGAACGCATTTTTTAGATGTAATTTTAGTATGTTGTAAAATTGTATTGACCCATGTCATGCGATTTTGCTATTTGGTTGCTGCGATTATTGACAAGGCTTTGCCTGCAATGCTAGCTTGCCTTCAGTAACACCCGCCAGCGTCCGGTCTCCGTCCGGCAAGAGCACGCGGAGGAAGGAATGAACGTGCAGAAAAATATGGAAGAAATCTGTCTGAAACATGATAACGGTAGCGATTTTCAGTTCCGCGGCCGCCTTTTCTCAGAGTGCTCTTGGTATGACGAGGAGCACGGCATGCTCACCCGCCAGCAGCTCTATGTGACGGACAACAACGAACAGGTGTATTACATCGTGCGCTCCAGCGGTCAGGAACGCAGCCGCCATGCCTACCGCCTGTCGGTGTGCGGCGACAATTGCATCATTGACAACGGCGTGACCGAAATGGCCCTCCAGTTCGACATGCTCATGCTGGCCGTGCGTGGTCTCTGCGGCTTGGAAGCCGGAGCCACCCCCACCCTGTGCATGGTGGAGGAAATGCTCAAGGCCGCCAACGCCTAGCGTCGCCGTTTTCCCGCGATTTTCCGCCGCTCCCCGTGCCGTTTCCGGGGAGCGTTTTTTTTTTCAAAACAAAGCCCCTCTGGCGAAGTGCGAAGGGGCTTCGCGCTGTTCAGGGATGCGGGGAACGCGGAGGACGCGTGACATGGGGACTGAAAAGGTTGGTGCCCCAAGTCAGCGCCAAGACGAAGAGCGCGGCGAACAGGCCGATGACCGGACTCCAGAGCGGTGGGGCCGACAGCGAAAACCGCATGAGCAGGGTGCCGATGACAAAGCCCGAATTGCGGAACACCGCGTGGTAGCAGGGCATGTGTCGCTGGGCGATGAGCACCATGGCGATATCCGCGAAAATCAGCACGGTATAGATGGTTTCAAAAAAGTGCTGTTTTTCACCGGTTTGCAGATAGTTCACCAGGTCATATACGCCGAAGCTGAAAAAAATCACGAACAGACTCAGGGCCAGCAGCTTTTTGCTCATAACGTAGCGCATGCGCATGTCCGGGCTTTGAATGAAACGCTGACGCCGCGCGATGCGCCGGTACAGGCCCAGGCAGAGAAAGACGCACAATGCCCCGGCACCGGATACGCCGATTTCCACCACAGCTTGAATATTGTCAAAGCCGATGCGCACCGGCTCCGGCAAGACGGCCAGTTCCTTGAAGGCGTTGCGCAGCAGGATCAGGGTGAGAATCTCGAACTGTTTGCCCATGGATTGGGACAGGGACGAGGGAATCACGAAAATCAAGCTCATCACCTCCATGGCCAGGATCAGGGTGAACGCCATATGAATGGCGTAAAAATGGCTGTCCGGGGGTTGCGGCAGCCAGAGAGGATACAGGCCTAGGCGCTTCAGCTCCACGCACATCAGGGCAATCAGGTAAAACAACAGCAAAAACAACGTGATACGCCGCTGAGTGGACGGGCGCTCCCAGAAATGGTGCAGCCAGTCGAGCACGTCGGTAAGCGGCTGGAGTTTGTGAATCAACATAAAACCTCTGTATTGCGCGCCGTGCGACGCTATTCAGGCATGGTTACGAACAGGCACGAAGATAGCCGGACGGGGGCAAATGTCAAAGGCGGACGCATGGCGTTTCGGCGGCAATCACCGCCCCGACGGACAGAGTGTCCCGCAGCCGGAAAACCCCTCCTTCTGCCCGCCTCTCCGCCGCGCTTGCCATCCGCGCCCAGAAAACGTAGAAGGAAAGCTTCCTCCACGAACCCGCGTACCTTGCGCCAGCCATTCACAGCCACTGAGGTAGAGGATCATGCCCCATAAGGGTCCGCATATTTCCATTTCACCCGACTATGTGGTGAACCGCATCCTGAAGATCAATATCGATGATTTCGCGGAATGGCCCGAATCCGTGCGCAATCTGGCCATCGCCATCGCCGAGGAGCTCTTCTTGGTGGCTTACAATCCCTTTATTGACGCCGACACCGTGCGCGGCAGCGTACGCGAGAGCTTTGAGCGGGAGTCTGTGGCCCTGGCCCACTATTATGCCACGACCATCGGCGAGGGCATCACCATGTTCTGGTCCGCCTATGAGGCGGAGGTCGAATTCCGGGGCAGACTCATCGACGCACTGCGCCGCGTCCTGCCCGAGGAATGCATTCTCACCGAGCCTTCGGCCCTAGTGGAAACGGCCACCGACGCCACAGACCTGCGCATGGAACTGCCCCTGCTGGTGGTGGAGCCGGATACCACCGAGCAGGTGGCCGAACTTGTCAAACTGGCCAATGACATGAAGTTTGCGCTGATCCCGCGCGGCGGCGGCTCGGGCATGACCGGCGGGGCCGTGCCTGCGCGCAAGCGCACCCTCATTGTCAGCCTGACCCGCCTGACCCGCATCGGACCCATTGACCTGGAAGAGATGACCGTCACCTGCCGGGCCGGAGCCATCACCCAGGAAGTGATCAACGCAGTGGACGCGGCGGACGCGCTCTTTACCGTGGACCCGGCCTCCAAGCAGGCTTCGTCCATCGGCGGCAATGTTTCGGAGAACGCGGGCGGACCCAGCGCCTTTGAGTACGGCACCACCCTGGACAATCTGCTTTGGTGGCGCATGGTCACACCCACGGGCGAGATCATCACCGTGGAACGCGAAAACCACCCCCGCCACAAAATTCTGCCCGACGAAACCGCCGTCTTTGTGGTCAAGGACGTCAGCGGCGGCGTCCGCAACGTGGTTCATCTGCGCGGCGACGAGATCCGCCTGCCCGGTCTGGGCAAGGACGTGACCAACAAGGCCCTGGGCGGCCTGCCCGGCATGCAGAAGGAAGGCGTGGACGGCATCATCACCGAGGCCTGCTTCATCATCCACAAAAAGCCGCAGCACAAGCGGGTCATGGTTCTGGAATTCTTCGGCCGCTCCATGCACCCGGCGGCCGTGGTGGTGCGCGAACTGGTGGCCCTGCGCAACCGCATCCGCCAGGAGGGCGACTACGCCCACCTTTCGGCCCTGGAAGAATTTAACGCCAAGTACGTCCAGGCCATCGAATACAAACGCAAGTCCGAAAAATACGAGGGCCTGCCCATTTCCGTGATCATCCTCCAGGCCGACGGCGACGATCCCTATCTGCTGGACAAATGCGTGGGCGACATCGTCAGCGTGGTGGAACAGCAGGACAACGTGGACATCATCGTGGCCGCGGACGACAAGGAGGCCGAACGCTTCTGGGAGGACCGCCACCGCCTTTCGGCCATCGCCAAGCGCACCTCGGGTTTCAAGCTCAACGAGGACGTGGTCATTCCCATGGAGCGCATCCCGGATTTCGCGCTCTTTCTGGAGCAGCTCAATTTGGAGTGCACGGCCGCGTCCTACCGCTTCGCGCTGCAGGAAGTGGGCCGCCTGCCCGGCTTTCCCATGGAGGACAAGGACTTCAACCGCGAGTTCTCCCAGGCATCCAAGGCCGCGTCCGGCGACGTGCCGGCCACGGACGTCTCGGACAGCGAAATGGGCGCGCGGGCCGAGGCATTCCTGAAGCAGTTGGCGGAAAAATATCCCCACCTGGCCAAAAAGATCGGCAAAATCCGCGACTACATGGAGGCGGGCCGTATTGTGGTGGCCAGCCATATGCACGCGGGCGACGGCAACTGCCACGTAAACATCCCGGTGAACTCCAACGACGCCCACATGCTGGAAGAGGCCGAGGAAACCGCCGCCAGGGTCATGGCCGAATGTCAGGAAATGGGCGGCGAAGTCTCGGGCGAACACGGCATCGGCATCACCAAGATCGCCTTTTTCGGCAAGGACAAGATGGACGCCCTGCGCGCCTTCAAGGAGCGCGTGGACCCCCGCGACGTCATGAATCCCGCCAAGCTGGTGCACCGCGAGCTGCCGGTGCGGCCCTTCACCTTTTCCTTCAACCGGCTGATCGGCGACATCCGCGAAAGCGGCCTGTCGGACAAGGAAAAACTCATCAGCCTGCTCACGGCCATCCAGATCTGCACCCGCTGCGGCAAGTGCAAGCAGGTCTGCTCCATGTGCTATCCCGAGCGCTCCATGCAGTACCACCCGCGCAATAAAAACATGGTGCTGGGCATGCTGCTGGAGGCGGTCTATTATTCCCAGGTCAACAAGGGCCGCATCGACGAGCGCCTGCTCAAATGGCTGCGCGATCTGGTGGAGCACTGTACGGCCTGCGGCCGCTGCATGGCCAACTGCCCGGTGAAGATTCCCTCCGGCGAGGTGGCGCTGACCCTGCGCGCCCTGCTGGAGCACGAGGGCGCGGGCGGGCATCCCATCAAGGGCCGCGCCCTGGAGTGGCTGGCGCGCGACATTCCCCACCGCGCGCCCAAGG
>APFI01000015.1 GCA_000403945.1 Desulfovibrio sp. Dsv1 | reverse complement strand
TTGGCATTTTCCATGATTTTACTCGGAAGAGTCATCAGGGAATCATGAAATGACTTCTAGTCCGTCGGACATTGCATCTCAGGCCGTTTTAGGATAGGCAGATGCCCATGACAGGTTTTGGTGATTTTCTTGATGCAAAGGGGAGATCCATAGTGAATAAAACGCTTGTTCTGCTGTTGGCAATCTGGCTTTGCGGCGTTTGCGGCGCACAGGCCGCCCAGCTTAGTAAAGTGGCGGCGGTGGTCAACGGTCAGCTCATCACTATGTTCGATCTCCAGAAAACAGCCCTGCCCGAACTGGCGCGGGCCAGACTCAATCCCAACGATCCGAAGCGGGCCAAGGACGTGGACAAGGTTTTCCGCAAGGTGCTAGACATGATGATCATGGACATCCTGCTCGGGCAGGAGGCCAAGCGTCTCAAGATCAGCGTTTCTCCCACCGAAGTGGACAACGAAATCGCCAAGTTGATGAAGTCCCGCAACCTGACTAAGCAACAGTTCGAAACCCAGCTCGCCCGGCAGAACATCTCCATCAGCGAGATCCGCAAGAATTTTGAAAAATCTCTGCTGCGTCAGAAGATCATGGGCATGGAAGTGGGCCGCAAGGTGGTGGTGACCCCGGCCGAAATCAAGAGATACTACGAAGCCCACAAAGACAATCTCTATGACCGCAGCGGCCTGCATATGGGCGTGCTGGTCTATGCGCCCAACGCCAACGCCCAGTCCATTGCCGCCCAGATCAAATCTGGCAAGTTGACCTTTGAAGAGGCGGCGGCCAAATATTCCATTGCCCCCAACAAGGACAAGGGTGGGGACATGGGACCCGTGGAATGGGACCACCTGAACCCGGAATGGGAAGGGCGGCTTACCAAGATGAAGCCCGGCGGCGTGACCGAACTCTTCGACCTTCAGGGGCGCAAGGCTCAGGTCCATTTGTTCCGGCCCGGCGGCGGCGCGGACAAGCAGCTCACTCTGGAGCAGGCCACCCCGCAGATCGACGCCATTCTGCGTCAACCCAAGGCCATTGAGCGCTTTGAGGATTATAGCAGCCAACTGCGGAGCAAGGCCGTCATCGATATCCGGCTGTAAGTCGCCGCGCCTCGCGCGGCGGGGTATACACAGAGGCTTTACATGACCTTAGAGGAACTGGGCGCGGCGCTGCGCGCCGAACGCGAAAAGCGGAACCTGAGCATTGAGGATGTGGCCAACCATCTGAAAATCGGAGCCCGTCTGCTGCGCGCTCTGGAAGAGGGCGATGCCTCATCCCTGCCCCATCTGGCGTATGCTAGGGGCTTTATCCGCTCATACGCTTCCTATCTCGGCATGGCCGCCGAAGAAGTGAACGAAGCTGTTTGCGCTCTGCGCGGTATGAGCCCGGCGTCCCAATCCGTGTATACGCCGGAGGAGTCTCTAGCGCCGCCCCGAAACCTGAAATGGCTGGGCGTGCTTATTGTTCTGGCACTGCTGGGCGGCGGTGCGTATGTGGCTTGGCAGCAGGGCGCTCTGGAATTTCTGAGCCGCCAGACACGGCGTCTGGCCCAGCCCTCGCCGCCGCTGCAAACGCCGGATTCCGCTGAAATCATTCCGGGCCGGGATACTTCGGCCCCGGCTGCTCCGTCTGTCGTCGGATCGGTCCGGGCATCACCCCCGTCTCCAGCCGCCACGCCTTCAACCGCCGCTCCGGCGATCTCTCCGGTGTCGTCGCCGACGGCCACTTCGGCTTCCCCTCCCGCCACGCCCGTCGGCGACGCAATCGCGCTTGCCTCCGGCCCGACTCCCGTCTTTGGAGGCGTTGCGCGGAACGCGACTGCACCGACGCGCAATGCGATGCAGCCCGTTGAATCTGCCCAGCCTGCGGACGGCGCTCCGCCTCCGGGCCGGCACAAAGTCATCATCACCGCCACGGAAGAATGCTGGATTCATTCCAACGCCGACAATACCGATACCCGGCAGTTTTCTTTACGCAAGGGTGACACATTTGCCTTGGCCTTTACCAAAAACCTGGAACTGAAGCTGGGCAATGCCGGCGGCGTGCGCATCCGCTATAACGGGCAGGACATGCCCGCGTCCGGTCAGTCCGGCCAAGTGCGGACCATGACCTTTCCGCCTGCGGCCCGGCAGTGATGGAATGGGCCGATCAGGCCGTGGTTTTGCGCATCGGGCATTTCCGCGAATCTGATCTCTGGTTGAAGCTGCTCTGTCGCAAGCGCGGCCTGATGACCCTGTTCGCTTTTGGCGGCAGCCATAGCCGACGGCGTTTCTGCGGCTGTCTGGATGTGCTGAACACCCTGCAATGCCGGGTCAAGGCTTCGGGCAGGGGAAATTTTCTCAATCTGGAAGAGGCCGCGCTGCTGTCCGGCCCGCAGCGGCTGCGCGGTAACTGGCAGCGTATGGGATTGGCCGTCAACTGCCTGCGCTTTGTGGAAGCTTTGGGCGTCAACAATGATGGCGCTGAGGAAATCTTTGCACTGGTTGAAGACCTGCGCCATGTTCTGGAGGAAGAGACCCGCCTGCCCGCCTTGCTGCCGCTTTTTTTTCGACTGCGCCTGGCCGGGGCCTTGGGTTTTGCGCCCAATCTGGGCCGCTGCGGCACATGTGGCGCGCCGCTGACAGAGCGTGCGCTCTTTGTGGTGGACGAGGGCCAGATGCGTTGCGCCGCCTGCCGGGCGGGAGAATCCTTGCCGGCTAAGCGGTACGGTGTGGAGCTTTCCCCGGCCGGGCTTGGCCTCTTGCGCCGCGTACAGCAAGGATTTCCCTCCGCCTGGCCGGTGGAGGACGGGCCGTTGACAGACCGCCGGGCCTGTGCACGGGCCATTGACGGTTTTGTGCAGTATCATTTGGGGCTGGCTTGGGAGGGCGGTTATTTCCGTCGCGTGTGAAAGCCGAGCCTTTTTGCCGCTGGCCGCGTCAACCTGCGCTTTTTATTTAGGTCGAGTACCAGAAGAGTACACTCCTTCATAAAAAGCTTGTTTTCTTGCTGGCGACAAAGATCTCAGCTTTCACGCGGGATGGATGTCAGTCTGTGCGGATCTGTGAAAATTGGGCATAACAAAGGACAGCACATGTACTTTCAGGATGTGATTCTTACCCTGCAAAATTACTGGGCAGGCCGGGGCTGCGTCATCGAGCAGCCGTCGGGCGTGGAGTGCGGGGCTGGCACCTTCAATCCGAGCACATTCTTGCGGGTTCTCGGCCCTGAACCCTGGAAGGTCGCCTATGTGGAGCCTTCGCGTCGTCCCACGGACGGCCGCTACGGTGAAAATCCTAACCGCCTGCAGCGCTATTTCCAGTTTCAGGTAGTGCTGAAGCCGTCGCCGGACAACGTGCAGGATCTCTATTTGCAAAGTCTGGAAGCGTTGGAGCTTAATCCGGCCCGCCACGACATCCGTTTTGTGGAGGACGACTGGGAATCGCCCACGCTCGGGGCTTGGGGCTTGGGTTGGGAAGTCTGGCTCAACGGCATGGAAGTGAGCCAATTCACCTATTTCCAGCAGGTGGGCGGCATCGACCTGTCGCCGGTCAGTGTGGAGCTGACCTACGGCCTGGAACGTCTGACCATGTACCTTCAAGGCGTCGAGTCGGTCTATGATCTGCACTGGAACAGGAATGTGACCTATGGCCACATCTATCATCAGAACGAGGTGGAGCAATCCCGGCACAACTTCGAGGCCAGCAACGCGGAAATGCTGCTGCTCCAGTTCAGCGATTTCGAGCGGGAGTGCAAGGCCATGCTGGAGCTGGGCCTGCCTTGGCCCGCCTACGATTATTGCCTGAAGTGCTCGCATACGTTCAACCTTCTGGACGCGCGCGGGGCCATTTCCATTACCGAGCGCACCGGCTACATCGGCCGGGTGCGGTCGCTGGCCGCTGGCGTGGCCCGCCTTTACTCGGCGCAACGCGAAGAACTGGGCTATCCCATGCTCGACAACAAGGATGTGAGGTAAGGCATGGCGACCTTTGTGCTTGAAATCGGCAGCGAGGAACTGCCTTCCCGCTTTCTGGCCCCGGAAGAGGCGGAATTGCGGATCCGCTTTGCAGCCGCCCTGAGCGAAGTGGGCCTGGAGCACGGTGCCGTGCGCGTCATGAGCACACCGCGCCGGGCCGTGCTGCTGGTGGAAGATATTAATCCCGTGCAGCAAGAAAAGGAAGAAGTGATTTCAGGTCCTCCGACGCGCGTGGCTTATGGGCCTGACGGCGCGCCCACCAAGGCTCTGGAGGGTTTTGTTCACACCCACGGTCTGAGTGTGGCGGACGTTTTTCGCCTGGAGACGGGAAAGGGCGCGTATGTGGCCGTGCGCACGCACACCGGTGGCGCGGCGGCCAAGGACCTGCTGGCTGAAATCTGCCCGGCGGTGATTACGGATCTGCCGTTTGCCAAGCGCATGCGCTGGGGCGCGTATTCATTGGCCTATGCCCGTCCCATCCGCTGGATTTTGGCTTTGCTGGACGAGGAAGTGGTGCCCTTCAGCCTCGGACCGGTGGACTCCGGCCGCGAAACCTGCGGCCATCGCGTGCACGGTCCCGGCCCCTTCAGCGTGGCCCGTGCCGACGCCTACCTGAAAACCGTGGCCGACCTTTGCGCCGTGACCTTGGACCCGGCCCTGCGCCGTGCCGCCATTGTGGACGGCGGTGACGCCCAGGCTGCCAGGTCCGGCGGCAAAGTGCTCTGGAAGGGCAGTCTGCTGGACGAAGTGCAGGGCCTGGCCGAGCATCCCGTGCCTCTGCTGGCGGATTTTGACCCGGCCTATCTAGAAGTACCGCGCGAAGTGCTGCTGACCAGCATGGAGAGCCATCAGAAGAGCTTCGGCATTGAGGGCGCGGACGGCAAACTCATGCCGCATTTTCTGACCGTGCTTAATCTGACCCCCGAAGATATGGCGGTGGTCAAGCACGGATGGGAGCGCGTGCTGCGCGCCCGTCTGGACGACGCCCGTTTTTTCTGGCGCGCGGACCTGCGGGAAAGCTTCGACGTTTGGCTGGACAAGCTGGACCATGTCATCTTTATCGGCGCGCTGGGCAGCATGGGCGACAAAACGCGCCGTCTTGAGGCTCTTTGCCACTGGCTGGCCGAATGCTGCGCCCCGCAATTGGGCGCTGACCTGACTGCGGAAGCCGCGCGGGCCGGTCGTCTTTCCAAGGCCGATCTTGTGAGCGGCATGGTGAGCGAATTTGATACCCTTCAAGGCGTCATGGGCGGCATTTACGCGGAACGCAAGGGCGAACCGCAGGCCGTGGCCGACGCGCTGAAAGAACAGTATCTGCCCGCCGGGCCGGATTCGCCCTTACCCGCAAGCCCTGTGGGCGCGTTGCTTTCTCTGGCGGACAAGGCTGACACCTTGGCGGGCTGCTTCGGTCTGAACATGATTCCCACCGGCGCGGCGGACCCTAACGGCCTGCGGCGTTGCGCTCTGGGCATTGTCCGCATTCTGCTGGACTTCGGCTTTGAGCTGGACGTGCGCGAGATTTTCGCCAAGGCGCGGGATCTTTACGGCGCGCGGCAGTGGAAGTTGCCGCCGGACGAGGCTCAGGACAGGCTCATGAAATTCTTCGTGGCCCGGCTGCGCAATTATTTTATGAGCCAAGGCCAAGACACGCTGCTTGTGGACGCGGTCCTGAATGCGGGCGCGGCTTTGGTGCCTGACAGCGGCGCGCGGTTGGCGGCCCTGACGGCCTTCAGCCGCGAAGCGGGGTATGCCGAGGCCGTACAGACTTTCAAACGTGTGGCCAATATCGTGCGGAAACAGACCGCCGCCGAAGCCCTGCCCGAACAATGGGACGCGGCGCTGCTGTGCGAAGCGCCGGAAAAGGCTTTGGCAGAAACTCTGGACGCCTTGCTGCCACGGATGGATGCCCTATGGGCTGCGGGTGACCACGGCACGGCCCTGGCCATGCTCAAGGAAGTGCGCCCGGCGGTGGACGCCTTTTTCGGCGGAGTCATGGTCATGTGCGGAGACGTGGCCCTGCGCCGCAACCGTCTGTCCATGCTCCAAGCTCTGGGTTCGCGCTTCGCCCGGCTGGCGGATTTTGCAGCCTTGCAGCTGTAGAATCGCCATTTTCAATGCCGGATGCACGGCGGCGCGGTTTTACAGAAAATCCCGCCGTGCATCAAGTTCAAACGCAAAAAGATCCAACGCTGATCAGCGTGGCAAAATTGCTTGACAGGTCGGGAGGCTTGAGCTAAAAATACTATTTCACAACATCGCGTTGTTATCAACGGCGACAGTGCCGTTGTCGTTTCTTCGAAAGCATTGGCTTGCGTGGGCAAGCCCAACATAGTGGAGGAATACTGTGGCCAACCATAAGTCAGCTGTCAAACGTTACAGGCAGAGCCGCAACCGTGCCGCCCGCAACCGTGCCGCCCGCACCCGCGTGAAAAACGCCATCAAGGATGTACGCGCCGCAATTCAGGACAGGGACAAGAACTTGGCCGATACCTCTCTGACCGTCGCCACATCAGTGCTGGCCAAGGCCGCCGGCAAGGGGGCGCTGCACTGGAAGAAAGCCGCGCGTAAGATTTCGCGTCTGGCGCGCGCCGTCAACAGCATTGAAACCGAGTAAGATTACGTGAAGCGGCGTTGCCGGTGTTTTCAGGTCGTCATTGGACGGAAAAAACTTTGGCATTTTACCGGCAAATAAGTAAAAATATTTACAAATAATGCTTGACAAATAACACCGTTTAGAATAATGTTTCTAGGTATGCGCCCGTAGCTCAGCTGGATAGAGCAACAGGCTACGAACCTGTAGGTCAGGAGTTCGAATCTCTTCGGGCGCGCCATTAAATCAAAGACTTAGGGATAAAAACTCTGTAGGCCCTTTTTTATCCCAACCTTCACCATCCTTTCTATAGCCCTTGCTGTTCGACCTCCGCTTTCGGTGGCGAGACCCTCTTTTGAGGGTAAAATGCCAATGGCATTGACTGTCATATCGGCGCAATGGTCCATAATCATGGCAAGCCCGCGTATGCCATTGTCGCTCAGGGTCAAATCGGCTCCATTTTTCTCCGAACACTTGAAAATTTCGACCAGCATGATCTGAAGATGGAAAGAGTCCCAGAGTATTCTGGCTGAGCGCCAGATCGTAGTCTTCGGTGCTGACGGCGCTGTTCAAGCCCCTGACTGTTTCCGCAATGGTGGATATGGGATATGTTTTGACACTCCTTTTTGTCGATGTTAGGCGGCTACCTTCATGATCCTGAAAACCCTCACGCGATCCAAAACGCCGCCGGATTTTGTCCTGATGCCCTTGGCGTTGAGAACGTCGGCGACCTGCTGGAAGCTCTTTCCGGCATCCTTCATGCTGCGCATAAACGCCAAGGCGTCCTGCTCGTGCTGGTTGGGCGCAAGCTTGTTCCCGTGCCGCTGGTAGCCGTATGGCGTGAATCAGCTTACCACGTCGCCCTTTTCCTTCTTGGCGAAGCGGACAAGGGCGGTCTTTGTGCGCTCCCCAATGACGCCGCGCTCCATTTCGGCCAAGGGAGGCCCCAAGGGTGAAATAGAAGCGGCCCAAGGCGCTCTGCGTGTCCAGATTCTTCTGAATGGAGTGCAGCGCCACGCCCTTCCTGTCAAAAACCTGCGTGGTCTGGAGTGCGTCCACGGTATTGCGGAACATGCGATCCAGCTTGAGGATAACGACAGCCTCCACCTTTTTCCTGTGGACCATGCCCAGCAGCCACTGCATGCCGGGACGGTTTAGGCTCCTGGCAGAGACTCCGGCGTCTTCCACGATTTCCACAAGGTGGAGGTCCTTCAGCGCGGCGTAGGCCTCAATCTTGGCCTGCGAGGCTTCAAGGCTGACGCCCCTTTCGGCCCGCCCTTCTGTGGATACCCGGATATACCCCACCGCTTTCTTCATGGCGGAACCTCCTTTGTGGTTTCGTTCGTTGCATTAGGCTTGTTCTAATATACCCTGTTATTGTCGTCAAAAAAATTCTGGCATATTGGAACAAAAAGGCGGTGGAAAGAATATGATAGTCAGCAATTTAAAGACATTCATGAAAGGAAAAAATATCACAGTCCGGGCGCTTCAAGAGCAAACATGCCGCGCTCTAGAAACGCTTCAACGCGCCCGCGGCCCGCTTATCCGCGAGTGCCGCCTGTCGACGCTGGAAGCTATCGCCGGGGCGCTGGGCGTGAAGGTCAAGGACTTGTTTAACGAGGTGGACGGGTAGAAAAGCCCCCTGCGGAAGGGGGCCTTGAAAAGAGATGATTTTGTTGGGCGGCGGCTAAGATTCCTGTTTGCCGCCCTTACGGCGAAATGCCAGATAGCCGAATACGCCCATGATGGCTGCAAGCAACAAAAAGAAGATAATGGTGTTGACCATGTGCGTCACCCCTTTCGATTAAAGCGAAGCCCATAAAGGCAGAAGACAACGTCCGTACCCAGAGCCAATGCACTGGGTTCAATGAAGGCGACTGCCAGACATGCGGCTCCAGCCATTCCGAAAATACCAGACCAGTATTTACAGTCATCATCATCCCGCATCAGGTCTTCAATCCAGTAGAAAGATTTCTTCATCCCGAGCTTACATTATAGATAGCCACAATCCGCGCCCATGTCCATAGCGACCGCTAGGCAAGCTCGGAAAGCCGCCTGATGCGCCCGTCAACGGTCATTTTTTCCAGGGTGATCTTGCCGGACTCGAAAAGTTCAAAGCAGGCCTTGCCCAAGATTGAGCGCACAAAGCTGATGCGACTGATAACCTTGGCTACGGCGGACGCCAAAGCAGGCCTTGCCCAAGATTGAGCGCACAAAGGCCGGGTCCTCTTTCAGCTGGCGATTGAGCCACTGGTTGTAGTTCTCTGTGGTCTTGCGCCTTTCAATCGGCCTGTAACGCGTGGACGCGCTTCCATCCCTGTGGCGAACCTTCCGCGCCTCGTGCTTTGTGGCCGGGCGCTCCACCTTGTCCTGCTGGCCGAGTTCCCGTGTGGCCGGGACATGCCGGGGAAGGCGGGGCTTCTCTTTGTCCACAGGGAAGAAGCGATGGTCGTCAGCGCCGCAGACTGGGCACGTCCGTCCGTTCAGCGTGGCCACCTAGCGCCACTCCTTGAGCATATCGCCCAGCACTCTTTCCACTGCGGAGTCCCGCGCTTCGTTGGATGCGGACATGAGAAAGGTGCGGGCCAGGTTCCGGAGCCCTGGCACACTGCCGTTGATGCCCTTTTCACGCAAAAGGGCGGCGGTCTTTCGCGTTCCCAAACCCAGAATCATGGCATCACGCCCGGCCGCAACGATACGGTCAGCCGTGGACTTGCCCAGGGTTGCAAGCCATTCTTTGGGAAGCAGGCCGTCCACAGTGGTGGTGGCCGCCCACGCGGCAACCACGCCAGAGGTCACATTGATTGCGCCGTCGCCAAAGCCGAAGGCGGTCTGCGGGATTTTGGCCTGAGCGGCCCCGGCAGCCCGCATGGTATCTTTGGCGGCGGACCGGATCGAACTTTCCATGCCCTCGCAGGTTTCACGGATCAGGGCGTCCACCGCTTCCCGCTGCGCTTCAAGGTAGGCAATGCGCCGGGCAAGAGGGCTGATCGTCCAAATATCGCTCCCGCAGGGCTATCATGCGGGCCACCAGAGAGAACCGTACGTCCTCAAGGACACTGACCAGATCATCAGACAGCCATTGGCGCGAGCTTCCACCAGGTGGGCGAGCTTCAGGGGCTCGTCATAAATTTTTCTGTTCGGATTGTCGGGCATGCCTCTTTCCCCCGTGATATCGGAACGGAGGGGTTCCCCCTCCGCGTTTTCGGACTCTGGTTTATCCGGATTGACCTTTTCTCCGGGAGTACGGCCACCTGCACGGAGCGCGCACAGGTCATATCATCAGGTGGGTTCCCACTTTGCCTTCTGAAGCGAATGGAAATCTTACTCGGCGCTCAAGCGGGCGGCGGCTTTCGGATGGACACGGCGATGCCGCAAATCCATTCGATAAGGGTTTCGTACTGGGTCCGGTTCAGCCCCAGATCGACAACCTCCATGCCGCCAGCCTGGGGGCCGGAAACGTATTCCCGCACGCCCATGCGCACGGCGTAAATCTCACCATCGGCAAGGATGGCGTAGCCGTCCTTGTCCTCTTCAATGATGCCGACAGGAATGCCCGCGTAGGCGGGAATCTGACGCCCGAAAGCGTCCGCGACAACTTCCGTGGCCTGTCCGGCGGCCCGCATGAGGGCGTTCACCTGCCGCCTGGTCCCCTTGCTCATGAAGAGTATGGTCGGCCCGCCCACAACGGCGTCAATCAGTTCGTCAACCCTGGCCAGCGTCAATGCGCCGGAATAGGTCATGGCCTGACCGCCCGCAAGGCGCTTTTCCAGACCGTCAAACTCGGTGGCACGCGAGAGATTGTCACCCTTGAAAAACTTCTGGGTAAAGGTCAGGGCGGCGGCTTTTGCCTTCATGTTGTCATGAATCGTCCGGATATTGTTCAGGCTGCCCTGCGTCTTGACCAAGGCGCGGTCGACACTGGACAGACCACCCATGATATAAAGCTTTTCGTTGACATCCTCCCCCGCCCAAAGTCGGGGGATTCCTATCGGTAGCGGCTCTAATGAGCCGC
>APFI01000014.1 GCA_000403945.1 Desulfovibrio sp. Dsv1 | reverse complement strand
CGCCTCTGCGTGGATCTGCTGGAGGTCCGCTGATGTATATTGAATCCTTTCGCATCGACGGCCTCGTTGCGCCCCAGAAAGATGGATAGGCCCGCCGGCAGGTTGTCCACCTGCACGCCGGAAAAAATGCCGAAGCCGTCGATGCGAAAGGATTCAATATACATCAGCGGACCTCCAGCAGATCCACGCAGAGGCGTTCGGCCTCCTGCAGCAGGGCATGCATTTGGGCATCGTCGGGCGGTGTCAGGGCCTTACGCAGACGGGTGTGCTCGACCAGCGGGGCCAAGGCCGGACCGGCAACCTTTTGCAGGGCTTCCCGGCTTCCGCGCATGCGCTCGATCAGGCGCATGGTCTCGCCCAGTAGATCCTCGCGCTGCAGATATTCGGAACGTTCCGTGAAGGGGCGGGTTTCCACCCGCAGATCCTTGAGCCAGACGCCCGGCATACCCGAGCTCAGATGCCGGAGGCGCTCGGCCAGATCCTCCTGATTGGCGGCATCGTGCAGCATGGCGTCCAGAGTGGTGCGCCCGCTCAGGGTCACGCGGGCCATAATCGCCTCACAGGCGGGGGCCGCAGCTTGTGCCGCAGCTTCCAGACACTGGTTCAGGCGGCGTTCCACCTCTTCCAGATGGCTCACGCCGTCCAGGTTCAGGTCCAGCTTTTCCCACTGCACGGGCCCTAGAAGCTGGAAACCGGCGTCACAGACGTAGGATCCGCCCCGGGGCTCGGCCGTGACCAAAAGGCAGCCGCGCGGACCCGGCTCATTGACGTGCAGACCTTGGGTGCTGCCGGGATAGGCTATGAAGGGCGCTTCCGAAAGCATGCGGCGTTCGTGCACGTGCCCCAGCGCCCAGGCGTCCAGCCCCACGGACTTGAGATCGTCCAGGGCGCAGGGAGCATAGCGGTCGGTCTTGCTCTCGCCTTCCACAGTGCAGTGCAGCACGCCCAGCTGGAAACAGTCATAACGCGCGTCGCGCTGGAAGAAGCGGGCCAGGTTGCGGCCTTCTCTGGACCTGGCGTGGCTGATGCCGTGGATCACGGCCAGGGGGCGGCCATCCTTCTCCAGCAAATGACGCTCCGGCTCCGGCCCGAAAATCGTGACGTTGTCCGGCCATTCCACGGCATTGAGTCGCGAATCCAGCGGGTCATGGTTGCCGTGGGCCAGAAAAACGCGGATGCCCAGTCGGTTCAGGCGTTCGCAGCCGTCGCGCAGGCGAAGCTGGGCTTTGACGCTGTAATTTTCCTGATTGTAAATGTCGCCGGCCAGCACCAGAAAGTCGGGTTTTTCAGCCTCACAGAAACCGAACAGGCGCTCCAGAGCCGTGAAGGTGGCGTTGCGCAGTAACCGCGCCAGATGCCCGCCTTGGGCCGTCTCGCGCGAAAGTCCCTGAAAGGGCGTGTCCAGATGCAGATCGGCCGCGTGGATGTACCGTATAGCGTCCATGCGCAAAGCCTCGCTTGCGTATGATAAAAAGATGGCATACGAAAAGAATAGTCGTGAAAAGCTAGACTTTTTCAAGCATTATGACAAGTGTGACGGCCATCCGCCAGACATTTTTCTGGAAATTCGCGGACGGAGAGGGGTGTACCCAAACACTATGGGGAGGGAGAAAGGAAAAACAGGAACAGCAGAGCGCGGCTGAACCCAGAGCAAATTATGCATGGAATGCGTCAACCGAACGGCAAGGATTTGCAGGCAAATCCTTGCTGCGGAATGCCAGTAGGGGGGCTTTGCCCGTCGTAAGCGAGCATTTCAAGTGTCAAAGGCTCTAGCGATTGGCCTGGGCCCGCAGACGCAGGCATTCCTCGGCCAGCCGGCGCAGATCCGCATCTTCGGGGCGTTCCTTGAGCCCCCTGCGCACATGGCCCAAGGCGCGGACGTATTCGCCCGCCTCCAGCATGGTCTTGGCCATTATGGAAAAGACGGCAAATTCGTTTTCATAGTATTTGAGGGCTTCGGCAAAGCTGGTGTCGGCTTCGGAGGGCTTGCCCTGCTTCAGGAAGAGCTTGCCGTCCTTGAGGCAGCGGTCCAGATTGATCTTGCGTTGCAGGGTTGTTTTGTAGTCCTCTTGGTTTTCCTGGCCCTGGAGCTTCTTGTAGAGGTTGATGAAAAAAATGAGCAGTTCGCGTTCCTTGCCCGGCTGATAGATCAGGGGCTGGCCGCATTCTTTTTTATACTGCGGGTCCGAAGTCAGCACGGAGAGCGTTGTACGAAAGTCGCCGCGCATATCCGTGGGCACGTTTTGCCCCCCTAACTCCTTGAGGGCGTTGATGGTCAGATAGACGGCGCGCAAAAAGTCGCGCCGCTGGCAGCTGGCCTTGGCACGGCCCAGATCTTCGCGGATTTTACGTGCATTCATAGCGAATTTTTAAGGTAACCTCTTCCCATCAGTATGCCGGATTCGGCCGTCGAGAGCAAGCGGAGGAAGCGTCGTCACCGGGTCGCGCCTCCGCCCTGGTCGTGTCGTGCCAGACTGGCCCTGAGGGTCTGCGCCGCAGCCGGATCATGCCGAAAGGTCATGATATGCTCTCTGAAGCTGCGGTTCACGACCGTAATATGTCGATGACGCCGCGCTCCCTGAGAGCCAGAAGAGTTTCGACCAAAGCGGGATCGCTGCCGTTGTCCACCACGGTGATATCAAAGGGGATTTCCTGCGAGGTCCGGCGCAGGGCGAGGATCGTCTCGCGCATGGCGCGCGGACGGTTCAACTGCCGGAATGGTTACGTTGCGGACGGGCGCGACGCCGGACAAATGGCTCTGGAAGTCCTGTTCCATCATTGCTCCTCTTGTGTGGGTAAAAATGGTAGAAAAAAAGGCTGGCAGCCGTCAAGCACAAGCCTTTGAACAGATGCAGGTCCATCGGATCAAAAAGGCGTTGCCCTGTCACCTTGTGCCGTCCCGGTGCGCTTCTGATTGACGAGCCTTTTTTCCATTGGTAAATCTATCCGCGAAATTTTCCAGATAAGGAGCGGTATGGCGCGCGTACTTTACGGCATTCACGGTACCGGCCACGGGCACGCCATGCGGGGCCTGACCATTGCCCGTCGGCTTTCTCGCCACGAATTTCTTTTTGTGGCCGATGACGATGCTCCCAAGGTGCTGGAAGTGGAATTTCCCGTCCGCCGCCTGCCCAATCTGGGCACGGTGTTCAAAAACTACAAAGTGGACCTGGGGGCGACCATCGCCCGCGCCGTGCCGCTGCTCCTGCACCGGCGGCGCTATATCGACCGGGTGTTGCGGATCATGGACGAATTCAGGCCCGACGTCTGCATGACCGATCTTGAATATTTCGTGCCGCGCGCCGCCGAACAGGCGGGCCTGCCCTGTCTCACCTTGGATCATCAGCATATCATCACCTGTTGCCGTCACAATCTGCCGCCCGGCATGTGGTGGGACGCATTCGTGCAGGGGCTGCCCCCGCGCTGTCTGTTCCGGCCCACGGCGGAAAACCTGATAATCTCTTTTTACGCGCCACCAGTATTGCCGCGCTACAAGACCCGCGTGGCGCCGCCCATCCTGCGCGACAGCGTGCTGGGTCTGCATCCCCGCGATGAGGGGCATGTGCTGGTCTATCAGAGCAATTCCACTCACAGGAAGCTGGTGTATTTTCTGCGCGCGGCCACGGATAAGACCTGCTACGTATACGGCTATGACCGTACCGAAGGGCGCGAGGGCAATGTGGTCTTCATGCGGAAGAGCGAGGAGGGCTTTTTGCGTCTGCTGGAGGGCTGCTCCTATGTGATCCAGGGCGGCGGACATACCCTGATGGGCGAGGCCCTGTATCTGGGCAAACCCATTCTGGCCCTGCCGCTCAAAGCCATGTTGGAACAGCGCTTCAACGCTCTTTATGTGGAACGCCTGCATTACGGCATGCAGGCCGACATGCTCGGTCTGGATCCGGAACTGCTGCGGCGTTTCGAGGCTAGGCTGCCGGAGTTCAAGGCTGCTATCGCGACCGGAAATTTCTGCGGCAATGAAATGGTTTTTGGTCTGGTGGACCACTTCATCCGGCACGGCAGTCTGCCGACGCACGGCGCGCCGCCAGTGGAAGAAGGCTAGCTACCTGTTATCACTATGCCTTTTTGCCCGTCTGCGGCGTCAGATTCCACCTGCTTTTTCTGTCAAGTACCATAAGGGTACACTCCCTCAAAGCAAGCTTATCTTTCTTGCAGGCAAACAAAAATTCTATAGTGATAACAGGTCGTTGATCAGGGAGGCGCGCGTGAAAAATTCCGAGCAGACTTTGGGAAAACTTATCGACAGGCAAAGCACCGCCTTCATCGGTTCTCTGGACGCCGACGGCTTTCCCAACGTCAAGGCCATACTGGCCCCGCGCCTGCGGGAAGGCTTGCGAGTTTTTTACTTCACCACCAAGCTCTCATCCCTGCGCGTGCGGCAGTACCGGCACGATCCGAGGGCCTGCGTCTATTTCTGTGACCGGCGTTTTTTCCGGGGGGTGATGTTCAGGGGCGGGATGGAAGTGCTGGAGGATCTGGAGAACAAATCCAGAATCTGGCGTGAGAGCGATACGCTCTATTACCCTTTGGGCCTGCTTGATCCGGATTACTGCGTGCTGCGGTTCACCGCCGTGTCTGGGCGTTTTTACAGCAAGTTCCGTTCCGAGGGCTTCACGCCCGCGTAGAGTAATTCCGTTTTATTGAGGTGAGACTCCGGCGTCCGGCGTGAAATTTGCCGGTCATAACAGCGTGTCCCGGCCATGTATAATCTTAAAGGTAATCTGCTCCCAGATGCGGACGCGCGGCGTGGGCGCTATATGCCGAGATAGGCGCTGCGCACTTCGTCGCTCTGCAGCAGATTGGCGGATCTGCCTTCCATGACGATCCGGCCGTTTTCCATCACATAGCCGCGATGGGCGATGCGCAGGGCTTGGTTGGCGTTCTGCTCCACCAGAAAAACCGTGGTGCCGTCGGCATTGACCTTGCGGATGATGGAGAAGATCTGCCGGATGATGATGGGCGCGAGGCCCAGAGAGGGCTCGTCCAGCAGGAGCAGCTTGGGACGGCCCATGAGCGCGCGGCTGATGGCCAGCATCTGCTGTTCGCCGCCGGAAAGGGTGCCGCTCGCTTGGCGGCGGCGTTCGGCCAGAATGGGAAAGAGGCTGAACACATAGTCCATGTCATCTTTGATACCCTGGCTGTCCCGGCGCAGAAAAGCACCGAGGTCCAGATTTTCGCGCACACTGAGGTCCGGGAAGATCAGGCGGCCTTCCGGCACCTGGGAAATGCCCAGAGTCACGATTTCGTGCGGCGGCAGTTCGTGGATGGGTGTGCCGTTCCAGATAATTTCACCCCGGCGCGGTCGGTTGATGCCGCAAACGGTCATCAGTGTCGTGGATTTGCCCGCGCCGTTGGCGCCGATCAGTGTGACGATCTCGTCGTCGTCCACATGCAGGGAAACTCCGCGCAGGGCCTGGATGTTGCCGTAATAGGTATCCACGTTGCGGAGCTCAAGCATCATTTTCTCCCAGATAGGCCTTGATCACGCGCGGATTGGCACGCACTTCCTCGGGTTTGCCCATGGCGATGCAGGATCCGTATTCCATGACGTAGATGCGGTCCGAAAGGGACATGACCATACTCATGTCATGCTCGATGAGCAGAATGGAAAGGTTCCGCGCGTCGCGGATGCCGCGCACCAGGATTTCCAGCTCGTGGGTTTCCTGGGGGTTCATGCCTGCGGCGGGTTCGTCCAGCAGCAGCATGCGCGGATCGGTGGCAAGAGCGCGGGCGATTTCCAGGCGACGCTGGGCGCCGTAGGGCAGATTACGGGCCTTTTCGTTCCAGAGTTCCTGCAGATGCAGGCTTTCCAGCAGGGCATAGCTGATGTCGATGCTTTCCTGCTCCTCGCGGCGGGTATGGCCGCCACGCGACAGCGCGCCCCAGATGCCCGCGCGGGTGCGGCAATGGCGCCCCACCATGACGTTTTCCAGCACGGTCATGCCGCTGAACAGGCGGATGTTTTGAAAGGTGCGGGCCATGCCCATGGCCGTGATGACGTGCGGTTTTTTGCCGTTGAGCAGATGCTTTTCGCCATCGGCGTCGTAGAGGAACATCCCGCCCTCGGTGGGCGTGTAGATGCCGGTGACGCAGTTGAAAAACGTGGTTTTGCCCGCGCCGTTGGGGCCGATGAGGGCCACAATCTCATCGGTGTCCACGCGTAGGTCCAGATCGCTCAAGGCGCGCAGACCGCCGAAATCCTGAGAAAGGCCCGAAACTTCCAGCACCGGCCTCATACCCGGCCTCCGTTGTGGACCCCGTGCAGGGCGCTGATTCTGTAACGGCGGCTCTCGCCGCTGATCAGGCCTTGGGGCCGGAAGATCATCATGATCACCATGATCGCGCCGAAGATCAGCATCCGGTATTCGGAAAAGGCGCGCAGGTATTCTGGGACCAGAATCAGGATCAGAGCCGCGATGACCACGCCAGCGATGGAACCCATGCCGCCCAGCACCACCATGGAGAGAATCATGGCCGATTCCATGAAGGTAAAGCTGGAGGGATTGATGTAGGTGGTCTTGGCCGCGAAGATGACGCCCGCGAAACCGGCCCAGCAGGAGCCCAGGGCAAAGGCCGAGAGCTTGACGCGGGTGATGTCGATACCCATGGCCTCGCAGGCGATTTCATCCTCGCGCAGGGCTTGCAGGGCTAGGCCCACACGCGAATTTTTGAGCCGCGAGATCATGATGATGGTGATGACCACCACTGCCAGCACCAGATAATAAACACAGGTGGTGGAGGCGTTGATGTCCATCTCCATGCCGAAAAAGCCGGGCCGGGGGATGTCGCTGATACCGCGCGGGCCGCCGGTGAGGCTGGTCCAATTCTGGAGGCCCAGGCGCACGATTTCGCCGAAACCGAGGGTGACAATGGCCAGATAGTCGCCGCGCAGACGCAGCACCGGAAAACCCAAGGCCAGACCGAAAAGCATGGCCAATACGCCGCCCACGGGCAGACAGGCCCAGAATCCCCAGCCCAGAAACTGGTAGAGCAGACCGTAGACATAGGCACCCACAGCGTAAAAAGCCACATAGCCCAGCACCAGCTGCCCGGCCAGACCCACCACAATGTTCAGACCCAGCGCCAGCATGGCATAGAGCAGGGCCGAGATCATGATATTGGTCTGATAAAAGGAACTGATCAGGGGCATGGTCAGCATGAACAGGGCCAGAACCGCCAGACCGCCCGTCTTGAGACGGGGCCGTTTGTTCAGGGTGCGCAGACCCGCGCCGAGTCGGGGCAGACGCAGCAGTGGCAAATCTTTGGTCTTGCGCGAGAAACACCAGTCCCAGATCACGGACAGAACGAAAACTCCCGCGCCTAGCCAGAGAATTCGATCAAAACGCCACTGCACGGTTTCGTCAAGCGTGTTCAGCTTGATGCCCATGACCGGCAGGGTCAGCACCATGAACCAGATCGCCGTGAGCGCGGCCTTGAATATGCGCCGCATGGCTACACCTTCTGTACCTTGGCTTTGCCCAGAATGCCGTCGGGGCGGAAAATCAGAATCAGGATTAGAATGCCGAAGGCCAGAATATCTTCGTAGTTACCGGAGAAGTAGCCGGTGGTGAAGCTTTCGGCCAGACCCAGCACAAGCCCGCCCACCATGGCTCCGGGAATGGATCCGATGCCGCCGAGCACCGCCGCCGTGAAGGCTTTGAGACCGGCCAAAAAACCGATGCCGAAGTTGACTTGGCCCATGTGCGAGGCGATCAGCACACCGCCCAGCGCGGCCAGGCCGGAGCCGATGATGAAGGTCAGGGAAATAATCCAGTCGGCGTTGATGCCCAGCAGTAGGGCCATGTTACGGTTCTGGGCCGTGGCCCGCATGGCTTTACCCATGCGCGTGTAGCGGATGAAAAGCGAGAGGGAGATCATGGCCAGCGTGCTGACCAGAAGAATCAGAAAGTCGCTGGGCCCCATGACGTAGTTGACGTATTCCAGAAAGTTCATTTCCGGCAACAGGCGGGGGAAGGGCACGAAGTCGGAGGTCTGGGCCAACAGCATGTAGTTCTGCAAAAAGATGGACATGCCGATGGCCGAAATCAGCGGGGAAAGGCGCGGCGCGCCGCGCAGGGGCTTGTAGGCCACCTTTTCCAGGGTGTAGCCGTAGGCGGCGCACCAGATCACGGCGGCCAGGGCGGCCACGACCAGAATGCCCCCGGCCGGAAAACCGTATACGCCCAGAACCCCGGCCACCAGCAGGGCCGTGAACGCGCCGAGCATATAGATTTCGCCGTGGGCGAAGTTTATGAGCTCAATGATGCCGTACACCAGAGTATAGCCCAGAGCGATCAGTGCGTAGATGCTGCCCCGGGTCAGTCCGCCGAAAAAGAGCTCTACGAAGAATTGGATGTCCATGCTTACCCGCACGCGGGCATGGGCCCGCCAGATTGCCGGAGCGCCGGCGGCCTAGCGAATGCTGCGAAGCGCCCGGAACATAAACCGCCCGCAATCGCCGCGCGCGGCGATTGCGGGACGGCCCAGAGGCCGCCGCCCCGCCAGTGCTACTGCAACGTGATGCTGTGATCCAGCTCCACGAACTTGCCGTCTTTGACTTGGTAAATGGAAAGCGCCATACCGGCCGCATCACCTTTTTCGTTGAAGCTGATCTTGCCCAGGGGGGTGTCCACCGGGTTGGTGCGCAGGGCTTCCTTGAGCTTGGCCGTGTCCGTGCCGCCCGCTTTTTCGATGGCCGCCAGCAGACACTGGGCGGCGGCGTAGGCGTTGTAGTAACCGAAGCCGGGCTCGCTGCCGTAGGCCTTGACGTGCGCTTCGCGCGCCTTTTTGTACTCGGGCAGGGTGCTGGTGTCTTTGGGATAGGAGGCGTACACGCCTTCGCTGTCCTTGCCGGTCATTTTAAGGAAGGTTTCATCCTTCACGCCGTCGGGGCCGATGAACGGGGTCGTCAGACGGTCACGGCGCATCTGCTGGATCAGCTTGGAAGCCACGGGCTGGTAGCCGCCGAAGACTACGATGTCGGGCTTGGCGCGGCGCAGCTTGCGCACCACGGCGGAAAAGTCCACGGCGTCCGGGGTGACGGCTTCAAAAAGTACGGTTTCCGCGCCGCCCTTTTCCATGAACACGCGGTTGTTGTCGGCAAAGCCCTTGCCGTAGTCGCCGTTGTCATGCAGGTAGGCGATTTTTTTGGTCTTCAGCTTGTTGAGCATGAAGTCGCTGGTCAGCTTGGCCTGCGCGTTGTCATTGGCCACGGTGCGGAAGAAGAGCGGATTTTTGCCGTCCTCGGTTAGAGCGGGCGTGGTGGCCGTGGGAGAGACGGCGATGAGATTGGCTTCCTGGAACAGGGGCAGGGCGGCCTTGGTGGGGCCGGAGCAGTTGGGGCCGACGACCACGCCGACCTTGTCGGAAATCAGCTTGGTGGCCGCGTTGGTGGCCATTTCAGGCTTGCACTGATCGTCTTGGGAGATGACCTCCACATTCTGATCGAGCACGCCGCCCTTGGTGTTGGCTTCGTCCACAACGATCTTGGTAGCGTTCAGGCTGGGGACGCCATAGGAGGCAAGGTCGCCGGAATGAGCGCCCTGCACGCCGATTTTGATGGGGTCCGCAGCCAGAGCAGGCGCGGTCAGCGCCACGCAGAAAGCCATTGCCGCAAGCCAGGTCATGCCTTTTTTCATCTGCTCCTCCTCGAAAAAAATATGCATGCGGAGAAAAAATATGCATGCGGAGCGCGCTCCGCAAATGGATAGGGCCTCTCTATTGCATTATTGCGCGGATACTGTCAATGCGGCCGCCGTTCCAGACGCGGCGTCGCCGTTTTGTCATCTGCCCGTGACGCGCTCGAACATTAAACTTGTCAATATCACATAATATATTGAAATTATTTATATTACCAGCCATTTTTCGCACCAGGTCGCACTAGGTCGGCGCAACTCTGAAGAGCCAGCGCGGCCCGTTTCTGGGATGACGCCAGGGCATGGGTGTAAAAGGCCCCGGTAGAGGTGATGTTCCTGTGCCCAGGCTGCGCGGCGACGGCGGCCAGATCGGCGCTGCGGGCAAGCATTTCGGAAGCGGCTATATGACGCAAGGCATACATGGGCATTGAAACTCCAGCTTTACGACAAGCCCGCCGTCGTATCCGTCCGACAGCGCGTCCAGGCATCGGCAAGATAATTTTCTGGCGGGAAAACAAGCTTTGCGCTATCACCCTTGGGCATGTGGGCGGTCACGCTTCCGGACCGCCAGTCGAAGGCGGACCACTTCAGCCGGAAAAGCTCCGAGACCTCGGGGCGGAGGCACAGGGCAATGGCCGTTTTCGCTCCCCATTGAAGCCACGGCGGGAGCGCTGGATAAAGCTTGCGAAAGTCTTCCGGTGTTCCCGAACGCGGCCTGTTTTTCGCGCCGGGGAGCTGACGATATTTTCCCCAGGGATTTTCATGGAACAGGTCCTGTTCCACGCACCAGTTGAGCGCGGCCCCGAGCTTGCCGACATAGACGTTGATGCTGGAAACCGCCATGCCGTCATCACGGCAATGTTTACGGACCGTTTCCAGATCGCGCCGGTTAAGCGTGTCCGCGAAACGGTCGGCAAGGATTTCAGCGGGCCCCTGCCGGTGAACGCCGTTTTTGCGGTCATGCCTGCGGACCATGAATTCGAATAATTCCACCGTCCTCGGCGCGTGCGGAACATTCCGAGGTACGCAAGCACCACCTCCAGCAGCGTCATGCGGGTATTTTCCGTCGCGTCATACCGGCAATCCGCATCGAATCACCGCCTCGGCCTCGAGACGAAAGGAACGCTGTCTCCAGTGCCCCAGCGCGTCCTTGAACTTGACGACATATCTGCCGTCAGCGCGTCTTGCAATGCTCATGCAAGGAACGGCCTCGACGAATTTTCATGCCATGTCATTTCCTTTTTTTTTTTCATCTTGTTGATGTGGTAACTACGGCAGCCGCAGCCATCGCCGATACGCGGGTGAGGGCGTTCCATTTTTCAGTGGCGTCCCGTTCCGTTGCGGCGAACGGCCCGCATGCCGGGCATGGTTTCAGTTTTTCAGGCATGACGCATCGTTCTCCACAGTCTTGCGGGCTTCCGCCCGCATAAAAGACGGCAAAACCCTTGCATAGCGCCAGCAGGAATTGCAGGAATTGGCCGCAGCCGCAGTCAACCTCTTTTTCGAGGCGCTCCGCGCGAATTGTCGCGGGGCGCTTCGGACATGCGGCGTCGTGTGCGACGGCTTCGTCAGCTGTGGAAAAATGCATATCGCAATGAGGGCAGGTTATGCCCAGGCTGGTTACCTTTTTATCCAATGCCGTTTTCACCGACACGGGGAAGGCCCAGGGCCAGCCCCGGCGCTCATTGAAAACAGACGCGAAGAAGGCCCCGGGATGCGGTGAGAGGATAGCTGCCTGCGCCGTACCCGCAAGCCGGAGCGGACACGGCGGAAGCATCTGGACGGACGCCGTGAAAATGGCTATCTATGGGGTGAGGTTGATATGGAATATTGGGCAAACATCCTCGGTATGGCCGGGGCGGCCTGTATCGCGGTCGCCTTTATCGACGGCAGTTCTTATGCCTTTATGTGCGGCCTGCTGATGGCATATACCGGGTATCGGCTATGGAGGGCAAAGTAATGTACGACGTACTTTTCTATGTGGTCACATCCATCGTCATTGGTGGCGGATGCCTCTACGCGCTTTGGTACGCAAACAAGCACGGCAAGCACTCCTGATAACCTGACAACCACAACTTTCTGACCACACGGCCCCCCGGCAACGAGGGGCCTTTTCTTTTGCCTTGCGGCAGTACTTCGCGCCCTGGTCCAAACGCCGTCCAGGCGCGGCCCGGTTGTTTCCGGGCATACCCTCGCCATCTTCATGAGGCGGGGAGATACGAATATATATCACAACATATTAAAATATAAATATTATTTATTATGATATTCTATAAATACCGCCAGAAATACCGTCAATTTTCTTCTGTGTCCTACAGGTCAGGGGCACTCCCTTTTTTGCCCGGCAAAGAGAAAGTCCACGCCAAAGGGGAAGTCAGATACCGCGAAGCGGGCCGGAAAGGGCCATGGGAGGCGTGAAAGCCCGCGCCATGACTAAGACTGCGGCAAGGGAAAAAGCCGCTCCTGAGCGGATGTGCGAAACGAGTTGCGTTTAATGAGTCGCGTTCACTGTCGCAACTCGCAATTCCCTCCTTGACGGGGATTTTCTGTTGTTACGGGTTTTGCGTTTTATTTGCGCGAGGACTGCGGCCTGGATAGTCGGAACAGTCAAAGATGCCGCCCATACTGGATACGATCAAGGTTTCCGGGAGGGCTATCAAGCGCCTGCCTGGTGGTCGAGGTGCTGAAGGCCGTCCACAAGGGGCGGCAAGCAAGCTGCTGAGCATGGCGCGGGAGGGAGCGCTTGAGCTCTGGCCATCCATCATGCAGGCCGCCAGGGATGAAGATATGGAGGCCGTCAAGCTGGTGCTGGCCACAGCCTTGGCGGGGGCTTTGTGCCCGGTCCATGAGGTTGAGGGAATTCATGTCAGAATCAACCGTAGTATCCGTGGTATCTGTCGCAACCCCTTGTGGGGCAACGGTTTCCGTACTACGGTTGGTTCTGTGCCACTGTAGTATCCGTTGGTCGACCTTTTTCGTCGTATTCAATGTCCCGGGCCCAGAGCGCCTCCGCGATGGATGCCAGCAACTCTCTTGACCCCGGCGAAAAAGAACGCTCCGTCCAATAGCCCGGCTTCTCCCTCTCGGCCCTGACAAGCATGAATCGCTGGAGGAAACCGGATGCCTC
>APFI01000013.1 GCA_000403945.1 Desulfovibrio sp. Dsv1 | reverse complement strand
CATTTGGCATTTTCCATGATTTTACTCGGAAGAGTCATCAGGGAATCATGAAATGACTTCTATAAGCCATGCCATAATTGTTCCGATAAAAAATGACAGCGGAGACCTATGGCGACTTTGTTAAGAGGCGGCAGCGCGTTAATTGGTGACGGATGGATCAAATACGTGCATAATAGCCACAGCCGGTCCCGCGCCAGTCTCCTTCTGGCCTACAATGGACATGTCACTTCCCAAGAAGGACATTTTTCTTTGGCCCTTATTTTGCATTTATCTCTTCGCCGTCAGACAAACAACATGGCAGACGGCGCGTACAGGCGACAACCGGCGGCGCGCACGCCGCGAGACAAGGAACGGACCATGCAGGTAAAAACATTCACCGGCGCCACATCGCAAGAGGTTCTTGCCCGGGTCAAGGCTGAAATGGGGCCTGAGGCCGTCATTCTGGGCAACCGCACCTACCGCAAGAACGGCGTGGTCCAGCATGAACTTACCGCCGGACTCGAGTGGCAGGCTCTTGGCGAGGCCGCCTCGGACGCGCCCAGCGGCTGGGGCGAATGGCACAAGGAGTGGATGCGGATCAAGGATCAGCTTTTCGCTCTGATGAAGCCCGCCATCCAGCTGGAACGCCTTACCCCCCGGCAGCGCGTGGCTCTGGAATATTTGCAGCGGGAGGGCGTTTCCGACGCCGTGGCCGTGGATCTGTACAAGCGTCTGCTGGCCGAACCCGGCGCGTCGGTGCTGGAATGCCTTTATGGTATGGTGCCGGTCAAGGCTTGGGGCCCGGCGCAATGGGGCCAGCGCGTGCACCTGCTGGTGGGGCCGTTCGGCTTCGGCAAAACCACCACGGCGCTGCGCTTCGCCCTGCATCTGCGCAAAAGCGAGCCGGAGGCGCGCATCGCCTTCATCAACGCAGACTGTCTGCGCGGCAACGGTCGCCTGACCCTGCGCCACTGGGCCGAACTTTCCAATTTCACCTACCTGGAGGCACCCGACAAGGCCGGTATGGAGCGCGCCCTGACATCCGTCAAAGACGCGCGCGCCGTGTTCGTGGACGTGCCGGGCTTGGCGCGCGGGCAGAATCTCGCCCAATGGCGGACGGAAATGGGACTGGACCTGCCGGACATGAAAGAGACCGCCACCCATCTGGTGCTTTCGCCTTTTTGCAGCGCCCTCCAGACGCAGGAATTTTTACAGCGCTATCAGAGCAGAGGGCCGTGCAGTCTGGTCTGGACCAAACTGGACGAGGCCGCAAGTTTCGGCAGCATCGTCAACGTGGCCTGCGCGGCCGGACTGCCGGTTTCAGCGCTGTCCTTCGGCGCGGAACTCAAGGAAAGCCTCGCCCCGGCCACGGAACCGCTGATCTGGCGGCTGATCTTCAAACGTCAAATTCCCGGCCAGGCGGCCTGAGCACCCGAACTTGGAGCATATTAGCGTTAAGAATGTACTTTCCTGAAATTTGAAGACGCCCCCCATTTTGGCGCTTAACGGCGCAAATAAGATTGCGCTTGTGCCTTCGTGGCGGGCGGTTGCGGGGGCATCCGCCAAGGCAATTTCAAAATGAAATTGCCTTGGCCCATACAAACAGCGGAGCAGACAGATGAGCGGCACATTTCCACTGGTATTTTCCGTCACTTCCGGCAAGGGCGGCGTCGGCAAGACCAATCTTTCGGTCAACCTGGCGCTCTGCCTGGCCCAGCTCAACAAGCGGGTGGCCCTGATCGACGCCGATCTGGGTCTTGCCAATGTGGACGTGCTGCTGGGGCTGACCCCGCAGAAAAATCTGTTTCACCTTTTCCACGAGGGCGCGACCCTGCGGGAAATCCTCTTCCCCACGCCGTACGGGTTTGACATTCTTCCGGCATCATCCGGTGTGAGCGAAATGCTCACACTCTCCACCGGCCAGAAGCTGGAACTGCTGGAAGCCGTGGACGAACTGGAGGACGAGCTGGACTATCTCATTGTGGATACCGGCGCGGGCATCAATGATAATGTTCTCTATTTCAACATGGCCGTTCAGGAACGCGTGGTGGTGCTCACCCCCGAGCCCACCTCGCTGACCGACGCCTACGCCCTGATCAAGGTGCTCAAGCTCACCCACGGGGTGGAGCATTTCAAGGTCTGCGTCAATATGACGCCGGACCTCAAGACCGCCAAGGATATGTTCATCCGCCTGCACCAGGCCTGCGACAACTTCCTCAGCGGCGTCTCCCTGGACTTTGTGGGCGTGGTCCCGCGCGACACTGGTGTGCGCAAGGCAGTGGTGCAGCAGCTGCCCTTCTGCGTCAGCGATCCCCAGAGTACGGCCGCCCAGGCCACGCTGCAACTGGCAAAAACCATTGCCGCCTGGGCGGCTCCGGAAAATCTGGACGGCAATATCAAATTTTTTTGGAAGAAACTGCTGTTCCGCTGACGGAACGGAACTTGCATTGAACTCAACAGATTCATTTCTCCGCCGTCCGGCCGGGCGGGCTGAGGGCGGCGGCAACACTACGGGCATGCGGGCATGCCGGAGGAAGAAGAGGCACGAACCGGAAAGGAACGACACATGAAAACCGGCACAGCGCAGGCACAACAGGCAAGTCCCTGGGAAGCGCTTGAAACCGGCGCCACAGCTTGGGAGAATTTTTCCTCGGCTGAACAGGAAGATGTGGTCCGGCATTACGCGCCCAAGATCCGTTTTCTGGCGTTGCGGCTCAAAGCCAAGCTGCCCCGCAGTGTGGAGTTGAGCGAAATGATCAGCTCCGGCACGCTAGGGCTCATGGAAGCTCTGGGCAAATTCCGGCCGCAGCTGGGCATCCGCTTTGAAACCTATGCGGAAAACCGCATCCGGGGCGCCATGCTGGACGAACTGCGCCGTCTGGACTGGTTCCCCCGCACCCTGCGCCAACGCGTGCGTGTGCTGGGCGAGGCTTTGCGCAAGGTGGAACACGAACATGGCCGCCAAGCCACCGAAGAAGAACTTCAAGACATCACCGGCCTAGAGCTGCGCGATGTGCGCCAGGGGCTGGAAGCCCTGCAGAACCAGCTCTGGCTTTCCTTGGACGCCATTCAGGACACCTTGGCCGACGAGGGGCCGGAAAGCGGCGGCGAGCCATACAGCAACACGGCACTGCGTGAACTCGTGGAACGAGTGGCGCCGCTGATCGAACGCTTGACGCCCAAGGAAAAGCTGGTACTGTCCCTGTACTATACGGACGAATTAACCATGCGTGAAGCAGCTGAAATCATGGGGATTACCGAAGGCCGCGTCTCGCAGTTGCATTCGCAGGCCTTGGGCCGTCTGCGCAAAGAGTTTGTCAGCCTGTACGGCGACTCTGCGGAAATGTAGCGGAAACGGACAGACGGGCTTTGCGTTGCGGCATGAACGCGTCAACATTTCACCGCTTCGCCCGCACCACCGAAGGAGTATACATCATGCCTTACAATCCCAATATGCGCGTTCTCATTGTGGATGATTTTTCCACCATGCGCCGCATTGTGCGTAACATTCTGCGCCAGCTCGGCTTCACCAACGTGGTGGAAGCCGACGACGGCACCACGGCTTGGGAAGTACTCAACCGTGAAAAAATCGAATTCATCGTTTCCGACTGGAACATGCCCCAGATGACCGGCATCGACCTGTTGCGCAAGGTGCGCGCCAGCGAACAGTTCGCTGATATTCCATTTCTGATGGTCACGGCCGAGGCCCAGCAGGAAAACATCATTGAAGCGGTGCAGGCCAAGGTGTCCAATTACATCGTCAAGCCGTTCACCGCCGACACCATGAAACAGAAGATCGACAAAATTTTTCCGTAGCGCGGCACGGTCCGCGCTTGCCGCCTTCGCCGCAATGGGCCGCCGATGTTTCTCCGGCCCCCGCCGCAACCCCATGTCCGACGCCACGCGCCACGCGGCTTGGCAGCGTCCATAGCGGCGGCGTGGCGGCAACCGGTCCGGCTTCGCGATGCGGGCGTCGTCGCATCTTTTCGGGCCATCCGGGAGTATACTCGTGGCAGACGAAACCGATCTCAAAGCTCCCCCAAAGGATGAAGTACCGGTCCGCCTGGGGCCCGACCCCGGCCAGGCCAAGGTAGAGCTGGACTTGGACGACGCGCCCTTTCTCCAAGTGCCGGAAGAGAATTCTCCCGCCGTGCAGGAGGGCGACGCCCCCGCCATCCCCGAGGGGGACGAAGACGCCGCCCGGAACAGCAGAAAGAAAAAAAAGCTGATCATTGTGGCTGGCGCGGGCGCGACCCTGCTGCTGATCTTGGGAGTGGCGGGCTGGTGGTTTTTTCTGCGCACGCCGCCGCCCTCACCCGATATTTCCGCGCCCGAAGTCGTCGTGGTGCCCTCCAAACCCGCTGTACAGGCCAAGCCCGATTACCTCAAGGAATTTGCGCCGTTTTTGGTGCCGGGCACTGACGCCAAGGGTCAAACCCGTTTTCTGATCTGCAGATTTTCCGCGTTGAGCAAGGATCCCGGCCTAGGCAAGGAAATGGACCACAAGATGATTTCCCTGCGTGACGCCATGTATTACTATCTGCGCAGCAAGAGCAGTGATTACCTGATGGATTCCCAAAATGGCCCGGCCATCAAAAAAGATCTGACTGCCGTGCTCAACGATTATCTGACCCAGGGCAAGATTGAAGATATTCTGTTTGAGAGTTATCTGAATGAATAGAGGAAAGTTATCGCCCAGATGAGGACGTTCCGGAGAACGTCCGGGGAATCGCCATGAGCATTGACGCCACCATGGCCGTGCTCTACGCCCAGACAGGGCTGGCCGCGCCCCTCGCCAATGCCGCCGCTGTGGCCCCGCAGGCCTCGCTGGCCATGTCACGTGTTCTGGCCGCCGAAATGGCCCGGCAGGAACAGCAACAGATCGAAAAAACAGAAAAAACCGAAAGCCCCAACATTGTGCCCGACGGACGCGGCGGGGGCAACGCGCATTTCGGCAGCCGCCGCCGCAGGCGGCCTCCGCTGCACGAAGCCGAAGACGATGAATCGCGTGCCTCTTCCTCACCGCTGGTGGGCAATCTGCTGAACGTCAAAGTATGAACGACACTCTCTTTTTCGCGTTGGTCACTGCCTTGTCCCTGCTGGAGCTGCTCATTCTGGGCGGCGTGCTCTTCTTTTATCTGCGCCTGCGCCGCTCCGAAGGCCTGCTCAACACCCTGCAGGACAATCAGGAAAACCTGCTGGCCCGCATTGAGATGAACGCCCGCCTAGAGCGGGAAATCGTGGCCACCTTCGCCCAGCGTCAGGCCGAGTTGCGCAGCCTGGACGAAAAACTGGAAGGGCGCGCCCAAGAGCTGCGCCGCCTGCTGGAACAGGCCGAAGGCATCTGCCGCTCCCCGCAGTTTTTGCGCGAAATCATCCTCAACGGCCGCCGCAAGGGGCTCTCCAGCCGCCAGATCGCCCGTAACGCCGGACTCAGCGTGGATGAGGTGGAACTAATTCTGGCCCAGAATCCCTGAGTTCAGCTCTCATGACGGCACCCCCCGTAAAAGACGGTTCCGTCCTGTCTCCGCCCATGCGCGGACGAAATTTACCTTCGCCGTAACGGGTAATGTTCATTTTAAAATGAACATTACCCGTGTGGCGCGGAAAACACACTGTTTTTCTTTGCGGCGGGGTTCTTCCGACGTCTGTTCTTGCTGCTGCCGGAGCAAGACGTCCCCAAACAAGATCCGCGCGGGCCGCTTTTCGCGCTGGAAAGCGGCCCGCATATGGGCTTTTGCCCGCTCTAAAAGCCCTTGTCCTGCATCAGGCAGATCAGATCGCAGACCCGGTTGGAATAGCCCCATTCATTGTCGTACCAAGCCACGGCCTTGACCATGCGGCCGTCCTGTACGGTAGTGTAGGAGGATTCCAGAATGGACGAGGCCGGATTGCCCTTGAAGTCCATGGAAACCAAGGCCTTGCCGTTGTATTCCAGCACGCCCTTGAGATATCCTTCAGCGGCTTCCTTGAGCTTGTCCAGCAGGGTTTCAGTGTCGGTCTGTTTTTCCAGAATGCCGGAAAAGTCCACCACCGACACCGTGGGCGTGGGCACGCGCAGCGAATAGCCGCTGAATTTGCCCTTGAGCTCGGGAATGACCTTGGCCACAGCCTGGGCCGCGCCCGTGGATGTGGGAATGATGTTGCAGGCCGCGGCGCGGGCCCGGCGCAGATCCTTGTGGGCCATGTCCAAGATGCGCTGGTCGTTGGTATAGGAATGGATGGTGACCATATTGCCGATCTGGATGCCGAACTCGCGTTGCAGCACCAGGGCCACCGGGGCTAGGCAGTTGGTGGTGCAGGAGGCGTTGGACACAATATGGTGTTTGGCCGGATCATACTGCTCCTGGTTCACGCCCATGACGATGGTGATGTCTTCTTCCTTGGCCGGGGCGGTGATGATGACCTTTTTGGCCCCGTTGTCCAGGTGCACGCCCGCCTGCGGCGCAGTGCGGAAAATGCCCGTGCTCTCCACCACCACGTCCACGCCGTGAGCGGCCCAGGCCAGTTGCCTAGGATCGCGCTCGGCAAAGCAGTGGATGTTCCAGTCGCCCACGTTCACTTCCGAACCGTTGACTTTGGCGTCCAAGAAAGCCCGGCCGTAAACCGAGTCGTATTCGGCCAGATGGAAGTTGGTTTCCGCGTCGAAAAGATCGTTGATGGCCACCACTTCCACGCGGTCCTTGTAGCTCTTGTGCAGGGCGCGGAAAACCTGGCGGCCGATGCGACCGAAGCCGTTGATGCCCACTTTAACTTTTTTCATATTCTGTATCCTCACGCTATAGAGGGAAAATTCGGGATTGCCCTGCCGCATTTGAGATCTTTTTGCCACTGGCAAGGCGAACAAATTTTTATGCAGGGAATGGACTCTTCCCGTCCATGACCGAATAAAAAACAAAGTTCAACGCGGCCAGCGGCAAAAAAGGCCAACTGCGGCTAGTCTTCGTAGACCGAGTAGGCATGCTTCGCCATCAACTCGTAATTGTTGCGCAGGGCTTCGTGCAGGCGCGCGTTTTCAATGGACAGAGCCGAAACGGCGGCCACGGCTTCCATGAAGGTCTGCTCGTCGGGGGTGAATTCGCGCTCCACGTCGGAATAGACGCGGATCAAGCCTATGGCCCTGCCGTCCGCCATCAGCGGCGCGGAAAGCACGGAAACCAGTCCCTCGGCCTTGGCCGATTCGGGGTACTGAAAGCGGCCGTCGGCCGTGGCGTCCTTGAGATGGATGGTTTTGCCCGCCAGAACCTCGCTGTCCATGCCGCTGCGTTTGACCTCCACCGGGCCTTTGCGCATGTAAGTGTTGGAAAGGCCGAAGGCCGCGCTGGGCAGCAGAAAGCGGCCGGTGCTGTCCAGCAGGCGAATGGTGCTGGCTTTGCAGCCCATGGTGACGGCGGTCTGCTCCGTGATTTTATGCAGAACGTCCTTGGGCTCCAAGCTGGAATTGATCACCAGCGCCACGTCCCTGAGCGCGCGGAAATAATCTTGTGCCATGTTTGTTGCCTCCTTGGGGAAAACTGTGAACCGCGCCGCTCCGCCTTCGGCGAAGCGGCGCGGACGTGGTTCATGGTTGCAGCGAAGGCCGGACTCCCAAAAAGTATGGTCTATTTTTTACAATCAGGCAATACGGCGTGACAGGGCTTTTGCGGGGCCCCGCCTGCGGGTGCAGGTTTCCCGTCATACGGGCGACTGGACCGCCTTGAAGATGAAAAAAAAAACAGCGAGAGGCGACCAGATGCCGGACAAATGAAGAATTGAGATCATTTAAGGTTGAAAGGTTCTCCCGCCGCAAGGTTGCTGTCAATGACCGCGCTTCGTTCCGCTCCGGTCGCCAGCCGCATGTTTCAATTGAAGGGGCCGTTGCTTTAGCGGGGGTCACCCCGGCGTGCAACGGGCACGCCCGTTCATTCCGGAGGCTGCCGGATTTGCGTGCCGCTTTGCGGAAGCAAACTGAAAGAGTGCCAAAATCTCAGGCGTCCGCGCCACCCTGCTGGTTCTTGGCCGGGAGTTTGCCGGGATTTTTCATAAATACCTGCCCCTCAATAACGCCGCCTTCCTCGGTGAGCAGGTTGGGCGTCTGCAAGGTGCCCTCCAGCACGCCGGAGGCATAGACCACCACCCGGCGCTTGGCCGTGGCCTCGCCGCTGAAGCGGCCCGAGAGCAGCAGTTCGCCCACGTTCAGCGTGCCTTCCACCTGGGCGTCCTTGCCCACGTTCAGCGTGCCGTCGCTGGTTATTTCGCCGGTGTACTTGCCTTCAATGCGCACCGTGCCCTTGAAGGTGAGTTTGCCTTCGTAGACGGTGTCCGAGCCGAGATATGCTATTTCATCCTTGCCCACGGGTACCCTCCATTTCGACATTAGAACATTTAACACTTGAAATGCCTGCTTGCGACGGACAAAGCCCGCCTACTCGCATTTCGCGGCGAGGATTTGCAGACAAATCCTTGCGGAACAGTTCACACATGAAATGCCTAACTTGCTTTATTGCCTATCCTTTGAACATGAAGCGCCGCATGGAGACATTGAGCACAATGCCCAGCAGGGTAAAGTTGACCAGAGTGGCGCTGCCGCCATAGCTGATAAAGGGCAGAGGAATGCCCACCACCGGCATCAGCCCGATGACCATGCCCATATTGATGAAAATTTGCCAGAAGAAATAGAAGAAGACCCCCACCACCAGCATGCTGCCGAAGCGGTCCTTGGCCTGTACCGCTGTAGAAAAAATGGAGAGCAGGAAGAGACAGAACAGTGTGACCAGGGCCACGCAGCCCGCGAAACCCCATTCCTCGCCGAACACGGCCACGGCGAAGTCCGAATGGCGCTCCGGCAGAAAACGGAGCTGGCTCTGGGTGCCTTCCCTGAAGCCCTTGCCCCAGAGCTGGCCCGAGCCGATGGCGATGCGGGATTGCAGAATGTGATAACCCGTGCCGCGCGGGTCGTCGCTTGGGTCCAGAAAAGTCAGGATGCGCTGTCGCTGGTAGTCGTGCATGCCCACGAACCACATGAAGGCCGCCGCGCAAGGCGTCGCCAGCAGGCAGGTTTTGAGCACATAGCCCTTGAGCCCGTGGAAAAGGATCATGCCGCCCAGAATCAGCAATATCATCAGGGTGGAGCCCAGGTCCGGCTGGGTGATGATCAGGGCCGAGGGAATCAGGCCCACGGCCAGCACGGCCATAAAGTCCTTCCAGCCCAGCGGGCGGCCGTCGCGGGCCAGCAGGCGCGCGGCCAGCACCAGCACCGCCAGCTTGGCCAGCTCCGAAGGCTGGATGCTCATGAAGCCCAGAGAGAGCCAGCGCTTGGCCCCGTAAACGGCTTTGCCTGCCACAGGCACCAGCAGCAGCAACACCAGAGTGACCAGAAAAAAGGTCCAGGCCAGATTGCGCAACTGGCGGTAGTCGAAGCTCATGGCCAGCAGCATGCAGGCCAGGCCGCACACGCCCCAGACCAGCTGCCGCTGGTAAAAGCCGGCGAAAGCCAAGCCGTCCCCCATCCGCGTGCCGCTGGCGGAGTATAGATTGCCTACGCCCAAAAAATAGAGCAGCAGCATGCAGCCCAGCAGGCCCCAGTTGATGTAGCTGAAAAGGCGTTTATCCATAGGCTTCCGCTAGTCCGTGCGCTCCTGGCCCACCTGCCTCTGGCCGGCGCGGGGATCCGCCGGAGACGGCGCGGGCGCGCCCGTATCCGGGCCGAAGAGATAGTCGTAAATCTTTTTGGCCACCGGTCCGGCCACGCTGGAACCGCCGCCGCCGTGCTCCACCATGACCACCACCACGTAGGTTTTGCCGTTTTTGGCCCCCCAAGTGGCGATCCAGGCGTGGTCGCGCTGGGCGTATTCCATTTCCGAGGAGCGCAAACGGCGGTCTCCGGCGGCCATCTTCAGCTTGATCACTTGGGCCGTGCCGGTCTTGCCGCCCATGTCGGCGTCCTTGCGGCCCACCACCCGTGCCGTGCCGACGCCGGCGGTCTTGCGCATGGCGTCCACCACGAACTTGAAGGTCTCGGGCCTGGCCGGAATATGGCTTTGCGCCACGCGCGGGGCGTCGTCGAGCAGTTGCGGCTTGAGCAGATCGCCGCCGTTGAGCATGGCCGCCACATAGACCGCCACCTGCACCGGCGTGACCAGAGTGTAACCCTGGCCGATGGAGACGTTGTAGGTTTCGCCGCGCACCCAGGACCTGCCGAAGCGGCGTTTTTTCCATTCGCGCGAAGGCACCAGACCGGATTTTTCGTGCGGCAGGTCAATGCCTGTGGGCTTCCCGAAGCCGGAAGCTTTGGCAAAATTCTCAAGCTTGTCAATGCCCAACCGCTCGGCCATGAGGTAGAAATAGACGTCGCAGGAATTGATCAGCGCGCTTTCCATGTTCATGGCCCCGTGACCGCCGCGCTTCCAGCAGCGGAAAATCTGGTTGCCCAGCTTGACTTGGCCGGGACAGAACACGGTTTCGCGCGGATTGATGCCGCGCTCCAGAAAGAGGGCGGCCATGACCAGCTTCCAGACCGAGCCCGGCGGGTAGACGCTCTGGATCACCCGATTCTGGAGGGGAAAGCGGTTGCTGGTGCGCAGGGCGTCCCAGTCCCGCTGGGAAATGCCCGCCGCGAAAAGATTGTTGTCATAGGCCGGAGAGGTGACCAGAGCGCGCAGTTTGCCCGAATCCGGTTCCATGACCACCACGCAGCCCGCTTCGCCGCCCAGAGCGTCCCAGGCCGCCTGCTGCAGGCCCCGGTCCAGGGAGAGGCGCATTTCATGGCCGCCGCGTGGTTCTTCACGCAGGGTTTTGCCCAGCACCCTGGCGTGGGCGTCCACCTCCACATCGTAAATGCCCTTGCGGCCGCGCAACTGCTTTTCCAGCTCCAGTTCCAAGCCCTGCTTGCCCACCAGATCGCCCATGGCCAAGGCCGGGTCGTTGGCCATTTCCTGCTCGTTGGCCTCGGCCACGTAACCCAGCACGTGGGCGAAAAGTTCTTTTTCCGGATAGCTGCGCTTGGTGCGGACCACGATTTCCAGGCCCGGCCAAGCGTAGATTTCCGATTCAATGCGCGCCACGAGGTCAAAGCCGATGTCCGTGATCAGCAGCAGGGGTTCGAAGGATTTCACCTTAAAGCGGTCCTGCTGGTACTTCTCCCAGATCTGGGGCAGGGGGATGCCGGACCAGGCGCTGATCTGGGCCAAGGTGGCCGGGATGTCGTGGCAGTCCTCGCGCACCAGGGAAAGGCCGTAAGCCGTGCGGTTGTCGGCCAACACCTTGCCGCTGTCGTCCAGGATGCGGCCACGCGGAGCGAAGACGCGCTCCATGCGCAGACGGTTTTCCTGGGCCTGACGGGCGAATTCCTCGCCGCGATGGACCTGAAGATACCAGAAGCGGACTACAAGGACGAAGAAAAGCAGGCCCACCAGCACCTGCAGAAGTATGGCGCCTCCGCGCGGGGGCTGATAGCCCTCGCTGTCCATTTGGATTTTCAGCCAGGAACGGATGCCCTCTTTTTTGCGGGACGGCGCGTCCGGCGTCTCGGGCGCGGAGAGGAGCTTATCTTTCTTCATCATCCGTGGTCCAGTGCCGCGTGGCGATCAGCAGACGCCAAGCAAACGGCAGGAAGAGTGCTTGGATCAGGCTTTTATCCAGCGTGTTCCGCACGCTGAAAGGGAGATCCTGCAGCGGGGCCATGAGCCAGGCGACGCCGTAGTAGACCGCGCCCAGACAGGAGGAAAGCAGAAAGATGAAAATGAAGTTTTCCGCTTCAAACAGCCAGCGGCCCAGCTTGAACAACGCGATGACCGCCGCGTACCAGACGATGACCCCGCCGAAAACCCGGGTGCCCATGCCCTCCTGCAGCAGCACGAAGAGCGGCAGCAGCCAGAGCATGTTTTTGTAGTCCCGCTCCTGCAGCAGAATGATAATGCCCACGGCCAGCACGTCCAGACCCGGCGACAGAGCCTGCAGGCAGATGCCTGCGGTTATGAAAAAAAACCACCAGCAGATGTTGTGGAATTTGCTCATGGCGTCACGGCGGCGGGCGGCGAGGGCGGCCCCACGAAGACGGGCGGCGGCCCCTCGGGCTCGCCCGCCGGATGCGCGATGCCTGTGGGTTCCAGCAGCAGCACTTCTTCAAGATGCTGGAGGTCCACCAAGGGGTCGGCGTAGATCGCCATGAACTGGGTATAGTCCGAGGGGGCCACGCTGAGCACTCGGGCCACAGGGATGCCCTTGGGATATTTGCCGTCCAGGCCGGAAGTAATCAGTACTTCGCCCTGTTTCACGTTGGCGTCGCGCTGAACGAAGTTCACTTCCAGTTTGCGGCCCGTGCCCCGGCCCACCAGAATGCCCAGAGCCCGGCTGTTCTGCGAGAAAACCGCGATGCGGCTGCCAGGATTCGTGAGCAGGAGAGCGGTGGCGGTGTGGGCGCTGGCCCGCAGCACCCGGCCCACCAGACCCAGATGGGTGACCAGCGGCGTGCCGGGCCGCCCGCCGGTGACGTAGCCCCGGCTGATGGTGATGCTGTCCAGTACGGCGTTGGGGCCCATGCGCCCGGCCAGCACGCGCGCGCCCAAGGGCCGCCAGCTTTCGTCCACCGGCAACTGGATCAGGGCACGCAGGCGTTTGAGTTCGGCCAGGTCTTCGCCGCTGGCCAGCAGGCGGGATTCCAGATCAGCCAGTCTGGCTTTGAGGCGTTCGTTTTCCTCGCGCACGCCCACCAGATCGAAATAGCGTTCCCAGAAGCCCGATGCCACGTCCTCAACGGCGCGCATGATTTTGAGCACTGCGCCGCTCAGCTCCAGGCCGATGTTGGCGGCGAGATCGTCCAGAGTGCGGGTGCGCTGATTCCAAGAATACATACCCAGAAAAAGAATGAGCAAAATGCCCGCGAAAATCAGAATACGCCGCAGTGCCACCGGATTGTGCCCGCCTCAGGTTGGGTTCCATACGCGAACGACGCCGTGCCGGAAGATGCTTCCGGCACGACGCCGCTCACGGAAAAAATAAGGAAGTCACGCAGCTAGTCGATGCAGACTTCTTTGAGAATGTGCAGGTTGTCCAGAGCCTTGCCCGTGCCGACCACCACTGTGGAAAGCGGATCGTCCACCACGGTGATGGGCAGGGAGGTTTCCTCGCGCAGCAACTGGTCCAAGCCCTTGAGCAGCGCGCCGCCGCCCGTGAGCACAATACCGCGGTCTACGATGTCGGCGGCTAGTTCCGGCGGAGTCTGTTCCAGTGCGATGCGCACGGCCTGCACAATGCTGTCCACCTGTTCGGAAATGGCCTTGCGCACTTCCTCGGAGGTGATGATGATGTTCTGCGGAATGCCCGTGACCAGATCCCGACCCTTGACCTCAATCTGCTGTTCCGGATCCAGAGGATAGGCCGAGGCGATCTTGATCTTGATTTCTTCCGCCGAGGATTCGCCGATGAGCATGTTGTATTTGCGCTTGACGTGGGTCATGATGGCTTCGTCCATCTTGTCCCCGCCCACGCGCACCGAGCGCGAATAGACGACGCCGGAAAGGGAGATCACCGCCACTTCCGTGGTGCCGCCGCCGATGTCCACCACCATGTTGGACGTGGGTTCCTGAATGGGCAGGTCCGCGCCGATGGCTGCGGCCATGGGTTCCTCAATGAGGTAGACTTCGCGTGCGCCGGCGGACTGGGCCGATTCCTTGACGGCCCGCTTTTCCACCTGGGTGATGCCCGTGGGCACACAGATGATGATCCGGGGCCGTACCAGACGGCGGGAGTTGTGCACCTTGGCGATGAAGTGGCGCAGCATGGCCTCGGTCACTTCAAAATCGGCGATGACGCCGTCCTTCATGGGGCGAATGGCCCAGATATTGCCGGGCGTCCTGCCCAGCATGCGCTTGGCGTCATGGCCCACGGCCAGCACCACGTTGTTGCCGCGCGAATCCTTTTTGACCGCCACCACCGAAGGCTCGCGCAGCATGATGCCCTGACCCTTGACGTAGACACAGGTATTGGCCGTGCCCAAGTCGATGGCCAGGTCATTGGAAAACAACCCCAGTGCGAAATCCAGAATTTTGGACATTACTCTTGCTTGCCTCGCTGTGCTGGTATGCGTATGGTCCCGGCAACGCGGGAACGGCATTCCGGGACCGTCGCGGCGGCAAAGGTCCGGAAATAATTTTGTCAGAGCTGAAAACTGTTCGGCTAAAACGGGTCTGAAGTCAAGGCAATGAACGCGGGGTTCAAAATCTTTGTCCCGTCCGGCGGGTTCCCGCGATCTGTCCGAAACCGTCTGCACTCCGCCGACTGGGCGAAATATCATGGTGTGTTGACATACCCTAGCCGCATATTTTCGTTGCAACTACGTCACGCGGGTGCAAAAAATTCCACGCAAGGCCGCGTCTTCTGCAACGCGCTGGGTTCGGGACTGGGCGCGCGGTCTGTCCCTGGCGGAGCAGTTGGCGGGCCCGATGGCGCAGGCACGACGCTACGGACCCCGGCTGCCATTTTCTGGCCTAGCTACGATCCTTTTCCAATACCTACGGCTCACTGGAACGTCCGCAGGCCCTGCTGCGCAAAGCGACGACCCTGCCAGGCTGCCGAAGCCTAGTTGAAGGAGCGGCCCGGCCCGACTGTCTGAGCCCGGGAGAACTGGACGCCTTGGCCCTGGCGAGAAACAAACCGGCTTGGCGGAAGCTTGGCTGGAACTGGGTCTGCAAAACGCCCATGACGCCACCTTGGCCCGGATCAACCGGGGGCACACGACGACCTGTTCGGAAAAGGCCGTGACCGAGGCCGCCGGCCGGGGCATGCTGGTTTGCGGGCACCTGATGGCCGGCATGCCCGGCGAAGGCGAGGCAGACTTTCTGGCCAGCGTGGCCTGGGCCGCGATCCTGCCTCTGCATGGCCTCAAGCTGCATAACGTCTATGTGCCCGAAGGCACGGAACTGGCCCGGCAGTACCGGGCCGGACACTACCTGCCCCTGGAGCGCGACGAATACGTAGATTTGCTTTGTGCGGCCCTGCCGCACGTTCCCTCCCGCATGGTCATGCACCGCCTGCAGAGCGATCCCGCGCCCGGCGAACTGGTGGCCCCGGCCTGGGCCGCGCGCGACCTCTGGCAGGGCTACCGGGCGGATACGACGGACAGGGTGAGACGCGGCGCGGTAGGGGCCGCCCTCCTTCCAAACATTATTATTTTCGTCACGCTGATGATGGGTCGCCTATCGTTACCACCTTTATCCGTAAGGCGCGTTGCCGCTAACGGCAGAAGGATAAACGTGAGTGGGAGATTGCTCCTCCTCCGCGCCTTGACCTTTCTTCCCGCCAGCACTATACAGAGGCACGTTAAATTATAGCGTTTTGCAACGTAATTTCGCGTGACTGCCGGGATGGGGATGGTCTGCTTTCTTGCGACTCTGGGCCTGCTGGTGCTGGGTTACGCCGTGTACGGCGCTTCGTAGAAAAGGTCTTCGGCATTGACCGCGCACGGCCGACCCCGGTGCAGACCAAGACCGACGGGGTGAATTGCGTGGTCTTGCCCGCCTACAAGATATTTTTCATCCAGTTGCTGAATATCGCGGGCTTGAGGCCGGTGTTTGGGCCCATCCTCGGCGCGGTCTACGGCCCGGCGGCCCTGCCTTGGGTGGTGTCCGGCAGCATGTTCGCGGGCACGATGCATGACGTTCTCAACGGGGCCATGAGCCTGCGCTACGGCGCGGCATCCTGCCCAGAGGTCATCGGGCACAATCTGGGCAAGTACGCGCGCTGGTTCATGCTGGTCTTCACCATCTGGTTCAGCCGAAAGCCATCCAGATGGCCGTAAAGCCGCCCGCCGCGAAATAGATACCCAGCAGAAACAGGAGCACGGCCAGAGGGGCGCGCCCTTGGGATGCATATTGGTGGAAAAATCGTCCGGGCGCAGATGGGGCAGAATGCTGTAGCCGGGGTTGACCAGCAGGGCCGCCAGCAGACTGAAGGCCATGAACAGCAGCAGGATGGTGAAAAAGGGATAAATCCTGCCGATGATCTTGCCGATAGGCAGGATGGCGGCGATGAAATATATAGATGAAAACCAAGATGAAAAAGAACAGGGTCAGCATCTTGCCAGCGGATGCCGCGCCACCCTCCCAGGAATGCAGCAGCTCGCCGGTCTTGAAGGCCAGCAGTCCGGCGAGGTCGTTGACAAAAACCGCGCCCACCAATGGACGAATCAGACGCCGGCATGCGCGGGCCTCTGGGCTGCGGAGGTCTGGCTGCGACGATGGAAACGCCTGCACTGTGTGGCCCACCGCGCCCGCGTTGTTCCTGAGCGCCGTTTGCGGCACCTATCTCTTCTATTTTGACGGATTCCCCTTCCTCTGGCCCATGACTGCCTCGCTCTGGACGTGGCGGCCGTGTCCGGCTTCTGTTTCGCGCTCTTCTGGTTCAGGGGCGGCAAGATGCCGAAAGACGACGAGGCGCGAATTTCTGAGGCTTCCGCGCGGCGGGGAGGTCACACGCGCCCTGCCGCCGCGTGGAGAGGCTTGCCTTTACTTTTGTACTGTGCCGCAATAATATTAAAATCCTTGCACGTTAAATTCCGGTGCTGTCTTATGCCCCACACGTTTGCCTCCGCGCCCGCGCAATCCGGTCCGGCGCGCCGCCGTTGGCTCTGGGATGCGCTGTGCCTGATCTTGGCGGCCTGGTATGCCTGGGCTGCCCTGCAGGGTGTGCTGGCCATTTCCGCCGGAGGCGCGCATCTGGACAGCGATCTTGCCACCTACGCCCAAGGCATGGCCGGGGCGGCCCATCCGGAATTGTTCGCCGCCGATCCCGTGTTGCGTGAAGTCACTCCGGCCAACAGCATCTGGAATCTGGAACGCTTTGCGGCGCGTCTGCTGACCCCGGGCGACGATTATGTGCGGGGCCTGTTCCGGGCCGGAGCCATGGCTATTTTTGTTTTTTACGCAGGCTGGTACCTCGTGGCCCGCTGGCTGTTCGGCAGACCGCCCCTGTCCGCGCTGCTGGCGCTGCTGATGGGCGTCACCGTCTGGGTGGGCTGGGGCACTTTCTGGGGCGTCGCGCAATCAGATCCCGTGCCGCGCGTTTTTTTCGCCGCGCTCTGGCCCTTTCTGCTGCTGGCGGCTCTGGCCGCGTGGGCGCGTCCGCTCCTGAGGCCGTTGGCCATGCTGGCTGCGGGCCTGTGCATGTGGGTGCACGGCATCAGCGCCCTGAACACCGGGGCCATGTTCTTTCTGGCTTTTGCCCTGCATCGCCCCCAAGGGCAAGGCCTGCACACGCATCTGTGCAATTGCGCCCTGTGCTTGGCGGCCTATTTCATGCCGGTGCTGGCTTTTCTCTGGCCTTCGCTGCCCCAGGCCCATGCCTTCAGCGGGGAAGATATGGCCGTTTTTCAGAAACTGTTCAGCCTGCGCTGGCAGACGGACTACGGCCGTCTGGGCGAACGACTGCTCCAGATGGTCAGCTATTCCAATCCGATGCTGCCATTGCTCTGCGGCGGCCTTGCGGGCTGGCTGATCGTGCGACGGCGCGGCGGCGACCGGGCGCGACGCCTGGCCGCCATGTATCCGGCCTTTCTGCTGGCGCTTGCTCTGGTCGTGCTCTTTTCCTGGGCTGAATCGCGCTTTGCGCCGGAGATCGGACGCCTGCCCCTGGGGCATGAGCTTGTACGCGGCCTGCGTTTTCTGGTGCCGCTTTCCTGGCTGATGATCGTGGCCGCGCTGGACTGTTTCTGGCCCGAGCTGCCGCGTGCCGGGCGCGTGACGCTGGCTGGCGGCGTTATCTTTGCGGTGCTGCTGCTGAGCCATGACCGCCAGCACATGGCCGCGCAGTACACATTGTCGCGGATGACCGGCCTGCCGCTGCCGCTGCGGGATGAAGCGGAGGACGCACTGCGCGCCGCCGTGGCCCGCCGCGAGGCTCTGGACGCCTTGGCCCGGCTCGCGCCCCCCGGCGAAGCGGTGTTTAGCAGCAACGACGCCGACGCCATGGCCGCGCGCTACTTGGCTTTGCACCCTGTGGCGCATGCCTTCAAGGACGGCTATGTCTTTTTCTACAACAAGGATGTCCAGGGTTCCCGCGACTGGCTGCATTACAATGCCCTGATGCGTCATGAGCCCACAGGGTATATTGACGCATGGCTGGCTTCGGGTGCCCCCTGGCTGTTGAGCTGCCGCCCGCAGGACAGACCTCTGGTGGTGTCGTATGGAGACGTGCTCTGGGAGAACGGGGACCGGATCATCGCGCGGCGTCGCTGAGCGCGCCGCAGACCCGGCTCAGGCTTTGGGCTTAAGAGTGGGCACTGCGGCTTCACCCGCCAGCCTGCCTCCCAAGGCGGCGCAGATTTTCTGATATTTATCGTTCAAAAAGCGGAATTCACGCAGCCAGGCCGCGAAGACCGGGCCCGCCGCCTCCACGCGCCCTCGAACAGGCCGCACGCGAAAGCGTAGATTTCCAGGTCCGCGCTGTTCAGGCTCGTGGCCAAGGCGCGGTCTTTGTCGCTGACACCGGACGTGGTCCCCGGGCCGCAGCATGTTCCGACGTTCATAGCAGAGCTTCTGCATGCCGATTTCTCCGGCCAGCAGAAGGCTTTCGCCGAAGCGCTCCTGAATGCCCACAACGCAGAAACACTCTTCCAGATGTTTTTTGGCCAGAGGCAGGACTTCGTCCATGTCCCTGTCCTGCGCGAACACGTTCGCCACACAGTGCCTGACGAAGTTTTTGCCCCGGAATTTCAGCAGGGGGACACGTCTCTAGCAAGACACTTCCGTATTCCGAGACAAGGCGGTCCAAGGGCTCGCGCAGCGGGGTGAACATGCGCCGAGGGCGGCCGTAACGGATGGGCGGTTCGAAACCTTCAGGCTGCAAGTGGCCTTCGACGAGCCGGATATATGCTCCAGTTCCGCCACGTCCAGCATGTGGCAGCGCTGGCAATCCTCCTTGGTGTAGACGCAGGACGGCTTCGGGCGGAAAGTTGTCGTGCAGAATGGCGTTCAGCGTGGTGCCGGCCGTGCGGGCAGGTGCAGGAAAAAGAGCGTTTCATCCATGAGGCATTCTCCGGGACCGCTCCGCAAGTGGGCGGCCCCGGACTTGCCTCTGCCGCATGAATCCGGCATACTTTTTTCCTAAACTCCGGTTTTTCACGCCGACGCGGGGGTACCCATGCAGCCGGAACTTCTGCTTTTCGACATAGGCAATACATCCATCAAGGTAGGGCTGGCCAACGAGCGGCGCGTGCTGGCATCCTACGCCCTGCCGGCCAATGTCGGACATACCCCGGACAGTCTGGGCCTCACCCTGCTTTCCCTGTTGCGGCACGCCGGCGCGGAAGCGGCGGTTCTCAAGGCATGCGTGGCATCCTCGGTGGTGCCGGGTTTTGACCCGCTGCTGCGCGAAACTGTGGCCCGCTATCTGGACCGCCCCTTGCACTGCGCGCCCGATGATCTGCCCATCCCGCTGGAAAACCGTTATGAACGGCCTTCCGAAGTGGGCACGGACCGCCTGGTGGGGGCCTTCGCCGCCCGCCGCCTCTGTCTGGACGCGGCATCCCTGCTGGTGGTGGATTTCGGGACCGCCGTGACTTTCGACTGCGTGAGCGGCCAAGCCTATCTGGGCGGCCTGATTTTTCCCGGACCGGCCACGGCCTTGGCCGCGCTGTCGCGTGAGGCCGCCAAACTGCCCAGAGTCAATCTGGACATCCGCGCGCAGGAGCCCGTGCCGGGGCGGGACACTACCACCAGCATCCAGCACGGCTTGGTGTTCGGGTTCGCCTGTATGGTGGAAGGCCTGAGCCGGCGGCTCAAACGTCAGATGCCCGGCCCGGCCAAGGTTTTGGCCACAGGCGGCTTCGCCGCCTCCATCGCCAGGGTGAGCCCGGTCTTTGATCAGGTTTTGCCCGCCCTGCTGCTGGAGGGCCTGCGGCGTCTGTATTATGAGGAACGGGACAATCTCTGAGGTCGCCGCGCGGTTCCCTCGCGCATCCGGTTTGACATAGAACATACACCCCTGAGGGGAAAAGGAGCTGATATTATGAGCAACATTGCCTCTGTTTTCGGCCGTGAAATTCTGGATTCGCGCGGCAATCCCACTGTGGAAGTGGAAGTGACCCTGGAGTCGGGCATCAGCGCCCGCGCGGCCGTGCCGTCCGGCGCGTCCACCGGCAGCCGCGAGGCTCTGGAAATGCGCGACGGCGATAAAAAACGCTACGACGGCAAAGGCGTGACCAAAGCTGTGGAACACGTCAACGGCGAGATCGCCGAAGCGCTTCTGGGCATGGACATCTTGCGTCAGGTGCAGATCGACAACAGCCTCATCGACCTAGACGGCACGGACAACAAGTCCCGCTTGGGCGCTAACGCCATGCTGGGCGTGTCCATGGCCTGCGCGCGGGCCGCATCCTCTTTTCTGGGTCTGCCGCTCTACAAATATCTTGGTGGCATCAACGCCAAGATGCTGCCCGCGCCCATGATGAACATCATCAACGGCGGCGCGCACGCGCCCAACAATCTGGACATTCAGGAATTCATGATCATGCCCATCGGGGCCATGACGTTCCGTGATTCCCTGCGCATGGGCGCGGAGATCTTCCACACTCTCCAGACCATTCTAAAGGCCGACGGGCATGTGACCAGCGTGGGCGACGAGGGCGGCTTCGCCCCCAACCTCAAAAATCACGACGAGGCTTTCGCCTACATCATCAAGGCCATTGAGGAAGCCGGCTACAATCCCGGCGGCGAAGTGGCTCTGGCCATTGACGCGGCCTCATCGGAATTCTACCAGAACGGCAAATACGTGCTCAAGGGCGAAGGCAAAACCTTTACCAACGCCGAAATGACCGAATGGCTGGCGGGATTCACCCGCAAGTATCCCCTGATTTCCATCGAGGACGGCATGGCCGAAGGCGACTGGGACGGCTGGGGCATGCTCACCGCCACTCTGGGCGAGAGTGCGCAGCTGGTGGGCGACGACGTCTTTGTGACCAATCCCGCCATCTTGGCCGAAGGCATTGCCGAGGGCGTGGGCAACTCCATTCTGATCAAGCTGAACCAGATCGGTACGGTGACCGAAACACTGGATACCATCGAAATGGCCAAGGAAGCAGCCTACACCACCGTAATTTCGCACCGTTCCGGCGAAACCGAGGACTGCTTCATCGCGGATCTGGCTGTGGGCGTCAACGCCGGACAAATCAAGACCGGCTCGCTCTGCCGTTCCGAACGCATGGCCAAGTACAACCAGCTGCTGCGCATTGAGGAGGAGCTGGGCGACGAGGCCGAGTTCTTCGGCCCCATGCTGGCCGAGTATTACGCGCTGGGCGACAACGAAAACTAAAAAGCGCCATAAGCGGCCCGCGCTTTTCACCGGCGCGGGCCGCTTTGCTTTTTCGGGAGGAGGAAGATGGGCTTCCGCACTGCGGTTAAAACCTGTCTGCGCAATATCTGGAAGTACAGTGGCCGGGCCTCGCGCACGAAATACTGGTACTGCGTGTTCTGTTATTTACTGGTTGCCTGCGTCGCCTTTGGCGTCATCCTGCCGCTGGGGGCTGGTTCCCGCGTTGACCTGGCCGGGCATCGGCCTTGGAGCGCTGGCGGCGAGGACTTGCCTCAGGTCATGGTGCTGGCGGTGTATAAGCCTTTGCAGTTCTGCACGCTGTATCTGCCGGAAGCTCCGGCCAGTCTGCTGATGCTCTATGTGACGCTCCGCAAAGGCACGCCCGGCCCCAATCGTTATGGACATAATCCTCTGGCAGAGCCTGGGGAGGAAGCGGCATGGATACTGCGGCCATAGCCGAAACCTGTCTGCGTGGATTCGGTAATTGCCCGGGGCAGTCCGCTCCCGCACGGATGACGCTTGAGCGCAATGCGCGAATGACGTATAGTGAATTTTTCTGATCAGTTTTGAACCCCAAGGCGGGAGAAAAGCATGCTTTTGATTGACGGCAAGGAAACAGCTCGCGCCATCCGCGAGGAACTCAGGGAAGAAATCAGCGCCGCCTGCGGCAAGGGTCGCCGCGCGCCCGGTCTGGCGGTGATTCTGGTGGGCGCGGACCCGGCGTCGGAAGTTTACGTGCGCAACAAGGAACGGGCCTGCGCCGAGGCGGGCATCCTTTCCTTTCCCTACCACCTGCACGCAACCACCGGCCAGCGCGAGTTGCTGGCCCTGATCCATGAATGCAACGTCCGGCCGGACGTGGATGGCATTCTGCTGCAACTGCCCCTGCCGGACGGTCTGGACGCCCAGGCTTGCCTGCTGGCCATTGATCCGGCCAAGGATGTGGATGGCTTCCACCCCGAAAACGTAGGGCGGCTGTCCCTGGGCCTGCCGGGTTTCGTTTCCTGCACGCCCGCCGGAGTCATGGAACTTTTGCGGCGCTACGGCCTCTCGCCTGCGGGCAAAAAGGCCGTGGTGGTGGGTCGCTCGGACATCGTGGGCAAGCCCCTGGCCATGCTGCTGGCCCGGCCCGGCGACTACGCCAACGCCACGGTGACGGTCTGTCATTCACGCACCTCCGATCTGGCGGCGGAATGCCGTAACGCGGATTTTCTCTTTCTGGCCATGGGCCGTCCCTGCTTCGTCACCGCCGACATGGTGCGCGAGGACGCGGTGGTCATTGATGTGGGCATCAACCGCACGCCCGAAGGCCTTTGCGGCGACGCGGACTTCGCGGGCGTGAGCGTCAAGGCCCGCGCCATCACGCCGGTGCCCGGCGGGGTGGGGCCCATGACCATCGCCATGCTGCTCAAAAACACCGTGCAATCCTGGCGCGGCCGCACGGCCTGAGGCTTTGCGGCCTTGCCCAAAAAGCGGGAAAAGGGGGAAGTATGACCTTTGTGGATGCCGCCTGCGGCCCGCGTCTGTCTGAAGGATAAATACTGTTGTTTCCGGGGCCGGGCCTCGCGTTCGGAATTCTGGTGGTTCTCGCTCTGCATCGGTCTGTCTGATCAATCTCAGGGCCAATCTTCTGCTCTCGCCGTTGCCGCGCGGAACCGCCATGTACCTGAATTTGGTGATGGGTCTTGCCTAGATAGTGTGGTCACGAGATTGAAACCCACAAAAAGATGCGTCCGATCCGGATAGCGCCCAGGAATGACGCCGCATTTTTCGCGTGCCGGGTCGCAATGCCGCGCCAGCGCTTCAGCGGTTTTTCCTCGGGAAAATGACCGCTTCCATTCCCCATCTTTCGGCTTGGGCGAAAATCTGGTCCGTGTCGTGGCCCTTGTCCGTCAGAGCGATTGCCCGGGCGCAATCCGCTGTCGTGCCTTGTGTGACAAAAGCCCTGACCGGCATGCCATGCGCATCCGCGGTCAGATGCGATTTCGTGTTGAGCCCCCTTTTGCGCGGCCCATGTCCCGGTTGCCTCCTCTCGCGCCCGCCGCATGTGGATGAACCCCGCAACGACCGGCGTCGATCATCAGCAATCGGAATTTCAGGCGGTCGCTCCCACACGCCATTATCGCGCCAGCGGGTGAAACGTCGGCGAGTGTCGCTCCAGCCGCCAAAGTCGGGGGGGCGGGTCTCGCCACGGAGCGCCCGCGCGCATAACCCGGAAAACCGCATTGACAAAGCACCGGTTGTCGCGAGCTCCGCCGCCCCAGCTTCCTTCACGGCCGGGCAAACGGGGCTCGGGTTTTTCCCAAATTGAATCAGAAATATCGCGCCACCTGTGGACTGCGATGGGCATGTGTTCCTCGCTTGCGGTTGAAGACAAGCGAACCATGCCACAAAATAACACTCCGTACAATCTTGTGACTACACAGTCTAGAAACTAGTCGGAGACCTTGGTCGAAAGCAAGGGATATCGCCAAGGTACGGCGGTCTGCGCGGGGATCGGGTTTGCGGCGGCGGACATATAGACCTCTCTTCAGCCGAATTTCGGGGTGGGGCAGGCCGCCCTGTTTCGCAGCCCACGCTCAATGTGCCTCGCGGCGCAGTAATTCCATGCCGGCCTGGGCCGCTCCCCACAATCCGCTGTTTTTGTTCTCAATCAGATAAACGGGCACGGAGCGGACCAAGGCGGCGAAGTGCGGTGTGGTGTACAGTTCTTCCAGAAAATAACCGCTTGTGACGCTAAGGGGATTGCGGCTGGCGATGCCGCCCGCGATCCACAAACCGCGGCGGCACAAGGTGGTCAGAATCCAGTTGCGGCAGGCCCTAGCATAAAAACGCGAATACCAGCGTAGGGTCGGAGTATCCCGGTTGAGAGCGCGCGCGGCCACTTCACAGGCATCCAAGTCTTCGCCGCTGAGGTAGCGGTGCAGAAGAGAGAGCCCCTTGCCAGTGAGAATATCGTCGCCGCGCGCGAAGGGATAGCCCAATTCCCCGCAGACAAAGTTGTGAAAGTCGTTTTCCTCGTCGCCCACAAAAGGAAAGGAGACGTGGCCGCCTTCCGCCGGCACCGGCAGCCAGCCGCCGCGCCCATTATACACCAGAAAAGCCGTGCCGAGGCCCGTGCCCGCGCCCAGCACTCCCCGGCTAGCCGTGGCCGGTATTTCGGCATGTTCGGCGGGGCTGGCCACACAACGCGCATGCTCCCCGATTTCCGTCAGGCAGCCATAGGCCTCGGCGATGAAATCATTGATGACCCGGTAGCGGGCGACGCCGTAACGGCACTCTAGGCCGGTGAAATCCACCCGCAAAGCGCCGTTGGTCAGTTTGCCGCGCAGGCCGTCCCTGACCGGCCCGGCCAAGGCCAGCACAAGGGCGTCCGCCGCGCGCAGGGGAGTTTCCAGCTCACGCTCCAGAGCGGCCAGCACCATGTCCGTGTCCAGCAGACCGGCGGACTTGATCCAGACCACACGTTCGAGCCCGAGACGGCCTTCATCCAGACTGAACGAGGCGAAACGGCAATTGGTTCCGCCTATATCGGCGGCAAAAATGCGCTGCATACGGCCTCCCGGCGGCCTGAGCCCGGAAGCGCGGTGAGGACTCCCATCCGAATCCGGTTCAGGCCTTCTCTGCGCCCATCCGGCGCACCAGATTGGTGGTGCTGCACCCGTCCACCATCCGTGCCAGATGCACGCGTCCGCCATATTCCCGCACCAGATCCGCACCCACCACGGTTTCAACGGTATAGTCGCTGCCCTTGACCAATACATCGGGCCGCACCCGGCGGATCAGCTCCAGGGGCGTATCTTCGTCAAAAAGAACCACCGCATCCACTCCCTGCAGCGCGGCCAGCAGCAACGCCCGGCTTTGCTCATTCTGGACGGGGCGGCCGGGCCCCTTGAGATGGCGCACCGAGACGTCGCTGTTCAGCCCCACCACCAAACGGTCGCCCAAGGCCGCGCACTGGCGGATCAGGGAAATATGGCCGGGATGGAGCAGGTCAAAGCATCCGTTGGTGAAAACAATGCTTTCATTTCTGCGCCGCCACTCCTCCAGTTTTTCCAACAGCGCGGAACCGCCGTAGAGTTTGGGATTGTCGACGCTTTCCCGCAGGGCCTGGTTCAGTTCGGCCAGGGACACAGGCGCGGTGCCCATTTTGCCCACGGCCACACCGGCTGCAGTATTGGCCACGCGGGCGCTTTCCTTCCAGCCCAAGCCCCCGGCCACGCAGGCCGCCAAGGTAGCGATGACCGTGTCGCCCGCGCCGGAAACATCAGCCACTTCACGCACGGCGGTCCGGATATAGTACGGCGGCTCGCCTCCAGCGAACAGGGCCATGCCTTTGGCCCCGCGCGTGAGCAGAATCCGTTCCAGGCCATAGCTTTCGCGCAGACGGCCAGCCAGGGTTTCACGTTCCCGCTGATCCGGCGCGTCGCCGGCATCCAGGCCGCAGACCAAGGCGAACTCGGCGCTATTGGGCGTCACGCACTGCGCCCCGGCATAGCGCCTCCACTGCCCGCCCTTGGGGTCCACCAGCACGGGAATGCCGCGTTCGCGAGCCGCTGTTATGACCGGCGCGCACAGACCGTCGCTTTCAGCGTCGTTCAGCAGGACGCCCTTGCCGTAATCAGACAGCACCACCGCGCCGCAGGCGGAAAGGAGTTCCAGAATTTTTCCGCGCAGAGCCGCGCTTTCTTCCGGATGTGGCGGCGCGATCACTTCTTCATCCAGACGGAGCAGCTGCTGTCCCTGGGCAATGATCCTGGTTTTACGCGTGGTGCTCCGGGCAACGGAATACACCAGGCCGTCGTCAATACCTTCAGCGGTCAGCTCCCGGCGCAGAGTCTCCCCGGCATCATCCCGGCCGGCCAAGCCGATCAGAGCGACCTGAAGGCCCAGACGAGCCAAGTTGCGGGCCACATTGGCCGCGCCGCCCGGCGCGGTCCAACGCTTGCGCACGCAAGCCACAGGCACCGGAGCTTCCGGAGAAATGCGCCTGACCTGACCGGCGATGTAATGGTCAAGCATCACATCGCCCACCACCAGCACGCGCACTCCCGTAAAGTTCATGAGTATTTCCTTCCCCTGGCTCGCTGAAAACCAGGCAGATCCGTCAGTCCGTGCGAATGGCCCGGCCAAAGAGCGCGCCCAACCGGCTTTCGTTTTCCTGCGCATCCAGCAGAGCGTGGATGCGCGTTCTGGCCGCATTGCCCATTCGGCGACGCTCCTCAGGCTGCGCAGCAAGGCTCTCCAGAGCCTGGGCCAAGGCCGCCGCATCGTTTTGGGGGACCACCACGCCGTTTTTCCCGTCCTCCACAGCTTCCGTCAGGCCCGGCAGGTCACTGACCACCACGGCCAAGCCGAAGGCCATGGCTTCCGCCAGAGCCGAAGGCAGGCCGTCCGCATCGCCTTGGCCGATCTTGCGGCCCGGCGACACAAAGATGTCGGCTTTTTTATAGAAATCAGCCATATTCTCGTGCGGGATCTGACCGGCAAAATCCACAACCCTGCGCAGACCGAGACGCCAGGCAAGCCAGCGCAGACGCAGGCGCTCCGGGCCCTGACCCACAATCTTCAGACGGAGATCCAAGCCCCCGGCGCGCAACTGCGCGCATGCCCGCAGCAGAAGATCATAGCCCTTACGGGTGCCGATAGTGCCCACGGCCAGAATCTGCAAAGGCTGCGCCCCCTGCTGGACGCCGGGCGGCAGGGGCCTGTCCGCGTCGTCCTCGGGCGGGGTCAGGGTCAGGGGATTGCGCAGCAGAACCAGTCTGTCTTCCGGCAATTCCGGCAGCAACTCATGCAGGGCCTGCAGCGTGCCTCTGGCATCGCAACGTACAAAGACCGCCTGCGCCGCTTTGACGGCCCAGTCGTTGCCTGGACAAGCCAGATCCTGAGCGCGCACGGAAAAGGCGAAAGGCAATCCCAGCAGGCGCGCGGCCACCCAGCTGGCTGTGGCTTCGCTGTGGGCGCCGGTGGCGTACAAAAATTCGATTTTTTCCTCTAGACTCCAGCGGGCCAGCAACGCCCCACAGCAAAAGGCCCAAAGGTGCCCCGGCAAGCCTCGGCCCCAGCGGGAACGTACGGGCAAGTCGCGCCAGAGTCCCCACAGGGAGTGGGACGATCCCCGCAGTTGGCGGAACAGTACCGCGCAGACGGAGAAAAAATGCCACGAACCGATGCGGCGCACCGCCAGGGGCAGGGCATAGCCCTCCGGATTGCCCAGCAGGCCGCTGCCCCGGGTGGCGTAAATACGCGAAAGCAGACCTGCGGCGTGCAGATGGTGGGCCTCTTCCATCAGGTTCTGACCCGACGCCTCGGGAAAGCGCTCAGCCACCAGCGCGCCGCGCACCACGGGCGGCGGGGGTTGTAACAGCGTCTGTGCCTCATGCTCCGGAAGCGGCGGCAATTTGCGGCGGCGGCAGTGCAGGATGCCGTCCTCCAGAGTATAGATGCTGTCGCAGTATTCGGCCATTTTGGGGTCATGGGTGACCATGACCATGGACACGCCGCCGGTATGGCAGAGCGTACGGAAATTTTCCATGATCAGGCGGCTGGTGCGGGCGTCCAGCGCGCCGGTAGGTTCGTCTGCCAGCAGAATGCGCGGATTGTTGACCATGGCCCTGGCGATGGCCACGCGCTGCTGTTCGCCACCGGACAGGCGGTTGCTGCGGTAATGCACCCTGGCGGAAAGGCGCACCAGCTCCAGTGCCCGGATTACCCTTTCCCAGCGCTCCTGCGGCGGTATGCCCTCATAAATCAAAGGGAATTCAACATTTTCAAACACTGTGGAGTGCTCGAAAAGGTTGCTGGACTGCATCACAAAGCCCATGTTCCCACGCCGGAAGGCCGCCGTCTGCTCACGGTTGAACGCGAGGACATCCGTGCCGAGAATTCCCAGGGAACCGGTGTCTGGCGCGTGCAGCATGCCCAGAATGTGCAGCATGGTGGACTTGCCGCACCCCGAGGGGCCCATGATGGCCGCAAGCTCACCGGCCTGCACCTCCATGTTCACGCCGCGCAGCACCGGCGCGAATCCAGCGTAACATTTATATAAATCTTTGGCGATGATAACCGGAGCCATGCTTCACCTTTTATTCAAAACGCAGGGCGGAAACCACGTCCATGCGGCTGGCCTGAAGGGCCGGATACAAACCGCCGGCCACACCGATAAGGGCGGAAAAGACGATGCTGCCCAAGCTGCTGGCGATCAACAGTGGGTAGGAAATGCCCGTGCCCAATGACCACGCGCCCACCTCCACCAAGACAACGCCCACAACAATGCCCAATATGCCGCCAGCCACGGATTTACACAGGGCTTCCGCCAGGAACTGGGCCAGAATATCCGCATCGGAACCGCCCATGGCCTTTTTGAGGCCCACCTCGCGGGTGCGGGCGCGCACTGCGGCGAACGTGCCATGCCAGATGCCGAAGCCGCCCAGCATCAGCGACGCGACGATACCCAGCCAGAGCAGAGCTTCCACCCACATGAAGGTGGTCTTGATGCGCTCAAGCTGCTCCTCTTGGGTGCGGACGACCAGATAGGGCGCGCTCTGATGCTCGCGCACCACTTCCGGGATCATCCGGACCAGGGGCGGCACGTCTTCCCAGCCGATAGCCCGGATAAACAGCCGCGTTACCTTGCCGCCGGCCCAGTTGCGGTCCATCATGGTGGTATAGGGCAAAAAGCCTCCCTGCCCCCAGCTGCCCAGCATCACACCACTGAGCACGCCCACCACTTCAACGACGTCTTTTTCCAGAAACAGCAATTTGCCCAGCGCGTCGGCAGGATCCCCGTACAGGTTGCGCGCCGCTTCACGCCCCAGCATACAGACGCGGCGGTGGCGCCCCATGTCATCCGCGTTAAAAAGCCGACCGGCCACTAGGGTCAGGGAGTAGACCTCGGCGAAGTACTGATCCACACCGATGAAATCCACACTCATGGAGCGTTCGCCTTCGCCGCGCAGCGTGAACATCCTGCCGCCGCGCAGATTGCGGCTGACCATACCCACGCCCGGCAGGGCGCGCAAGGCATCTACAGTTTCAGGATAAAACTCGCGCTGGGGCTGGCCGGGATACTGCTGGTCGTCCATGTAGATCCGGATGACGTTGACCCCGCCCATGAGCACCATATCCTGGCCCACTTTATACCGGATTTCGCGGCCCAGCACGGAAAGCGCGACAAAGGCGGTAATGCCCAGGGCGATGGACAGTATCACCCCGAAACCGCCCTGGCGCACAACCTGCCGGAGGCTGACGCGAAAAAGATCGGACATGGCGATCATAACGCAACTACCATATGAAAAAAAAACGTAAAAAAGCCACGCGACCGGAACCCCGCCCCACCCTGCCGCCGACTGGCAGCCGTTTATCCGATATATTCTTACTCCGGGCCGGGATAAGTGTCAAAACGCGTTCCTCCACCGCGACAGCCTCAACGCCGCCGCACATTGAGCACGGTTCCGCCCTGCCCCACCGTGTAGACCCTGTCACGCCAGACAATCGCCTTGGCAAAAACGCTGCGCAGATACACCAGGACGAACATGGCCGCCGCGCAGACAAAAGCCCATATCCAGCGCCCCAGCGGCACGGGCCGGGGCAGAAAATCCCGCCAAGGCCCCAACGCGCCGGCCAGGGCCGCCAGCCAGAGCAGGGCCAGCAACAAGGCCGCCGCGCCGGCTAGGGCCAGCAGGCCGCCGAGCAGCGCAAGGGCGGCACAGACGGGGGGCAGGGCCATCAGCGCGGCCAGCACGCCGAGCAGCAGCCACTGGTCGGGCATGCAGAACTTGAGAAAAAGCACCTGGCGCTCCATCCAGGCCCGCCAGACCGGCAGACTGTAATCCGCGGCTTCGGTGCTCAGCAGCGCGGCGGCGCACAGACGCACATGCACGCCCCGGCCTTGCAGCATGGCCCCCAAGGAGCAGTCGTCCACCACGTTATGCGCCCAGAGTTCAGCCACGCCGTAGCGCTCAAAAGCGCCCCGGCTCATGGCCATGGCCCCGCCCCAAGGCTGGGTGAAGAGTGAAAGAGCCTGCAGAAAACGCATCAGTAGCACGCTGAGCGCATAGGCCAGGGTGACAGGACGCCGGTCACGCGGATCCACAGTGTGATAGCCGGTGCTGAAGGCCGCTTCGCCCCTGGCCACCGGCCCCGCAAGGCAACGCGCGAAGTCCGGTCGGGCCAGATGGGTGCTGTCGCAGAAAATATAGACGTCGGCCGCGTCGCCCACGGCGGCCACGCCTTGCAAGCTGTTATGGTTTTTCTGACCGCAGCCGTCGGCCGGACCGGCCACCACATGCCGCACGGCGGGAAAATCCTCGCGCAGACGGCGGACCAGCTCCGCTGCGGGCTCTTCCGCCGTGGCCGTCACCAGCACCGGCATCAGGCCGGGATAATCCTGGCCGAGCAAACTTTGCAAGGCATCGGCCATGCGCGGGTGCGTGCCCGCCACCGGAACAATCATGGCGGCCCTAGGCCATCCGCCCCGCGGCGCGAAACGGCCGTCCGCCCGCTCTTCCTCCGCCTTGCGGATCAAAGCGCGCCCGCAGCGGGCCAGAAGATAGAGCAGACCGCACTGGGCCAAGCCCACGCAAAACCAGAACGCCAGCATTGGATACTCCTGAGCGCTATTCCGGCAGGGGAGCGCAATCTTCAGGCGCAAGCGACACATCCTGGATACGCTTGCCCTCAAGCCTGATCTTCATGCCGTTCTTGAGGTTGATTGTGCCTTCCACCTTGTCCGGCGCGCTCAGACGTCCCCTGAAAGTATGCCCGGAAGAATGGGAGGCTTCGATGGTATTGTCTTTTACGCTGCCGTTAAAGTGGTAAACATCCACCTGACCGTTGGCAAGACGCAGGTGCAGAACGCCCCGCACCGCGCCCCGGGCGGACACGCACATCCCCACCCGAAAGGAGGACGTGTACAAAGAACCTGTCCAGAGCTCCCTCACTTCCACAGGGGCCTCCGCCGGAGGCAGAACGGCTTTTTCTTCCGCCGCGGCATCGGTAAAGGCGAGCGGCGCGACTACGGACGGGGAATCAGCCAGCGCTGCGGCGCTCCAGATGGACCCGGACGACAGCGCCGTGAGGAGCGCGACCAGCAGCGCGCTCACGCCGTCTGCCCCCCGTTCTGCCCGGATGAAGCCTGTCCCCGCCCGGTTTCCCGCCAGAGCCGCTCGAACAGGGCCTGATGCGCCTCCACCATGGCCGTAAAGGAAAAATTCCGCTCCACCCGGCCGCGCCCGGCCCGTCCCAGAGCATCTCCGGCCTGCGGATCGTCCAGCACGCGCAAGCAGTTGTGGGCCAAGGCTTCGGCGTCTCCGGCCGGGGACAGAAAACCGTTGACCTTTTCCCCCACCAGGAGGGGGATGCCGCCAACCGCCGTGGCGCAGACCGGCAGTCCGCAGCTCATAGCCTCCAGGATGACGTTGGGCTGGCCCTCACGCACGGAAGCCAGCGCGAACATCCGGGCCGCAGCGTAATGCTCCCTCATGTCCATGCCGCCAGGGAAGAAATCCACGCGCGCGCCCGCCGCACGCCCTCGCGCCCACCGCTTCAGGGCCGCCTCCTCCGGGCCGTCGCCCACAATACGCAGGCGCGCCTCCGGACGGCCTTGCAGGATCAGCTCAAAGGCCCGCAGCAGGGTCAGGTGATCCTTGTCGCGCGCCAAGCGCGCCACGCACAGAATCACTGGCTCCCGCGCGGACGGGGCCGCGTCTCCAGGGCGGAAAAAATCCACATCCACCCCGTTGGGGATATAGCTCAGATGCGCTTCGGGCACGCCCATGCCGAGAAGCGTCCAGAACAGCGCCTCGGAATTGCAGACCATGTGCCGGGTCAGGTGCCAGAGCCAACGCTCATGCTGACGCCTGGGGCCGCCGCCGCCCCTGCATGTGCCCACTATCACGGGCACATGCAGCGCACGTCCCCAGATCCGGCCCCAGATGTTGGGCAGGGCCGTGCAGGGTACCAAAATGTCCGGGGCTGCCCGCCGCAGGGCGGCGGCCAAGCGCAGAAAAAACAGAGGGGCCGCGCGGCGTGAAGCGCCCAGATGCATCAGACGAATACCCGCCTCACGGACCGCCTCATCCAGATCAGTGGCTCCGGTAAGTGTGAGCATGACCGGGGAGAAGTTCTTCCGGTCCAGGCGGCGGGCCAGTTCCAGAGTCTGGCGCTGGGTGCCGCCGAAGCAGAGATCTTCCATAAGAAAAAGAACATTCAAGGGGCGCGTCATGTGGCTCCTGTGCGAAAGCGCGCTCCGTTACGGATTTCGCGGCCGCGCTTGGCAGCATACTATGCATTCCGTACGCTTTTGCAAGGCCCGTCCGGCATTGCCTTACGGAGCGGGCGGGCGTAATGTGGAACGATGAGCACTAACGCCCCTGAAACGGACGCGCGGCCCCGCGCGCCCGTCCTGCGTGTCGTCGTCAGTCTGGATGTGGAAGAGGAAGGGCTGTTTTCCGGCCGCTACGCCGCGTCGGGCTGCGGGGTGCGCAATGTCTCCCTGCTGCCCCTCTTGGCCCCGCTGACGCGGGAACTGGGTTTCCCCCTGACGCTCTTCTGCGCCCATACGGTTTTTTCCAGCCCCGAGGCACGGCCCGCTCTGGCTTGGATGCGTGACCACTGCGGTGCGGAGATCGGCGCGCATCTGCACCACTGGAGCACCCCGCCCCTCACGAATACCGGCGCTGACAGGCCGCCCACGCGCACCGACCGTCTGCCGCGCGAACTCCTGCGCCAACGCCTGCGCACCCTG
>APFI01000012.1 GCA_000403945.1 Desulfovibrio sp. Dsv1 | reverse complement strand
CCAGGGGCTACACGAACCAGGCCTGATTATAAGGTTTGCAAACACACCCTAGTCATGACCCATCCCAAAATTCTTGATGGGCTTTTGCGATCCTGCCAAGCGCGTTTTATCACGGAGTAGCAATGTCCCTGCCCCTTTCCGAGCAACTCTCTACAACGGCGCAGGTGGCCGCCGCTCTGGGTGTAAGCGTCCAGGCGGTGAACAACGCGCCCGGAAAGAAAGTTGGAAAAAAGGGGTGGGGACGACGCGGGGCGGCGCCCGCTGATTCTTCAAGTCTATGGACCTGAAGACGCGTGGATCCGTGGCCGCCGTCCCCAGAGTGACGCAGCCACAAGCGGAACCTGAAGCCGGAAAGCCCGGAAATGAAGCGGCTTGTGTCCGAGGCAGTGGAGAATTTCAAGCGCAAGACGGACAAAGCCCGGCAGGAAGCCGCTGAAAAAAAAACATGTTGCTGCAAGCAGCCTTTGATCTGCATCAGGAAGGCATTTCTCTGAACAGAATTTTGACCTTGTGGCTCGGCGAAACAACGCCGCCAATTATGCAGCCGCTCGCGCCGCTATGGCCTCTCTCAAGAACGAAAACGGCATCCCCTTGGGCATTTATTTACCCTTATTGTGCCCACCGCCCTGGAAGGCGACGCGCTGACCCTGCTCAACTGTGAGCTTGTCAATGGAAGCTCGAACCCCTGGCATGGTTCGGCATCCCTCCTTGTGTGCCCCTGGCTGTCAAGCAAGATAGGCAAAAGAAAAGGCGTTGAGGTTCACCAACCCAGCGCTTTTTCTTTTTACCCCGCTCTACCTGAAACCATGTGGAACACTCCTACCTGAATCCAAGTGGAATGCCATACCTCCAAGGGGACGGCCCGCCATCTGGCCCCACACTTTGATCTTGACACGGAACTCTGTGCTGGACAAGACACAAAGTATGATATGAACAGTTGGTTCAAGCAGATAGAGGAAGACAGATGAAAGCAGCATTACAACCAGGATTGAAAGGCCAGTCGGAAATCATTGTCGGCAAGGAGCTTCTCGCCAGCGAGGTAGGCAGCGGGCTGGTGACGGTTTACTCCACAGCCATGATGATCGCGGGCATGGAGGGCACGGCTGTGGCATCGGTGCAGGGCGCGCTGGAAGAAAGCCAGACCACGGTGGGCACCCACGTCAACATTTCACATCTGGCGGCCACGCCGTGCGGCATGAAGGTCCGTTTCGCCACAGAGCTGACCGCCGTCTCCTCCAACGGCAAGGGCCTGACCTTCTCTGTGGCGGCCTATGACGAGGCCGGACTCATCGGGGAAGGCATTCATGAACGGGTGGTGGTCAACAAGGAAAAATTCGAAAGCAGAACCCGGGACAAGGGCAAACAGGCCTGAGCATGCACGGCGGGTTCCACCGCCGGAACTCGCAGAACCACTACGGACGCGGATCATCCCGCCCGAGCCGGGCATGCGACTACAAGTTGGTAGGCTTTCTCAAAAAAATCAGGTAAACTCCTCCAGCGCAAGCGGATTGCCTGTCCGGGCCATCGGGACCGGGCAAGCGCGGACCGCATACCATATAGCCCAAGGAGCAAGCCCATGTAAAATCTCACTTTGCCGGCATGACAGGCAGTCTGCGCCATACCTCGCGCAACAAGGGCCTACTGCGCTGCTGCGCGGCCCACCTGCCGGAAGGCGTGCGTATGGAGATTGCGGATATTTCCGCCCTGCCGTTTTATAATGACGATCTGGAAAAACCCCAGACAGTCAGGGATCTGGCCGCGCAGGTCACAGCGGCTGACGCCTTGGTGCTGGCCTGCCCGGAATACAACTATTCCATGTCCCCGGCCCTGAAAAACGCACTGGACTGGCTCTCGCGCGAGCCCAATCTGGCCCCGCTCAACGGCAAGCCCGCCTGCCTGCTGGGCGCGGGCGGCGGCATGGGCACGGCGCGCAGCCAGTACCATATGCGCCAGACCTGCGTGTACCTGAATCTGCACCTGCTGAACAAGCCGGAGCTCTTCTCCAACGCTTTTTCACCGGCTTTTAACGCCGACGGCGACCTCATCGACGAAAGTCTGACCAAACAGATGACCACGCTAATGCAGGCTCTGGCCGACTGGACGCGTTTTCTGAAACATGCGTAATCTCCGGCCAATACCCCGGCGGGAAGAATATCAGGCAAGCTGCGGCGCGCAACGCTCCGGCTTGCTTGTTTTTTGCCGCGCGGCAATACCCCGCGCCCGTGTCTCCCCCCAAGCTCAGCCCTCATTAAACCGCCGGACGCGAAAAACTGAATTTTTTCAGACAGCAAGGCACAAAGCGGGAATTGGCTGAAGCTGTATTGGCATAGCGCTGCAGTGCGCTATTCGCAATGCAGCTCTGCGGCTAGTGCACTGCAAGGTCAATTTCTGCTTTGCAACGCCGCTGTATGGGAAAAGATGACTTTGCAGTAGGGAGATTAATGAGGGCTGTTTCTGAATGAGGATTTTTATTCTCTGCCAAAGAAGTCGCGTTCCGGGCCGAGGTGTATATCCACCGACCTTCGCGCGGAGCGATCCTGACGCAGGCAGAGGGCGAAAAGGCAGTTTAGAAACAGTTCCTAGACACCCCCTAGAAGTCATTTCATGATTCCCTGATGACTCTTCCGAGTAAAATCATGGAAAATGCCAAG
>APFI01000011.1 GCA_000403945.1 Desulfovibrio sp. Dsv1 | reverse complement strand
CAGTTAAGGTGCGCCTTATATCCCCGCCCTGAAGGGCGAGGCTTTACGGCGCGGCGGGTAAGCAATTTGTGGGATTGGCTTGACGGCACGGACCCGGAATTTGAAATCCGTGATCTTTCCTATGTGAAACCCAAGAGCAGGAGATAAATTTTTTCGGCAAGAGGCGGGGGCGCTGGAGACGCCCCCACCGACCCGGCTGGGGGAGCCGGGCCACGGCCCCGCAAGTGGTGAGCCTCCATTTGCAGAGTATCCGCCAACTGGCTCATCCGTGACGAATGAGTGATGAAAAGGCCGGACGCCATAAGCGCCCGGCCTGTGAGAGAAGTAGACTGGAGTTGTGATTATTTGTGATGGCGGGGCTGTGTATTTTGGGGGAGTGAATTACCCGGACAGCTAGAAAAGGAGTGGGAAGGCGTCTTTGCGGTCGCACCATTGCCGTGGTACGGCTTTGGTGCAAGTTGTTGTTAACTATTTGATTTTATTTGAATGTATATGTTTTTCTGCGGGACGCAGCGATCCACGGATGAAGTGGTGGACATGTATCCCGAGCTGGCCGTGGTGACCAATTCCTCGGGCGGCGTCACCGGCAAGATGATTTCGCCGCAGTCCATCAGCGTGGCCACGGCAGCCGCCAGCATGGTGGGCAAAAAGGCAATTTCTTTCGCTTCGCCCTGCCGCATAGTCTTGCCGTGACCGCGCTGGATGCTGCCGTAAGCGGTATTTCCCGGCGGGTCAGCCGGGGCATGTCATAACATAACACCGAAAAGCGTCGTTCACTCAGGGAGCGGCGCTTTCGGATCCGGTTTTCGCAGCCGCCAAGGCAGCTTCAAGAGATCACTCTAGGCGTCGCCCACCTTGAGAGCGGCCAAAAAAGCCTCCTGCGGCAATTCCACATTGCCCATGCGCTTCATGCGTTTTTTGCCTTCCTTCTGCTTTTCCAGCAGCTTGCGCTTGCGGGTGATGTCGCCACCGTAGCATTTGGCGGTGACGTCCTTGCGGAAGGCCGAGACCGTCTCGCGGGCGATGATCTTCTGGCCGATGGCCGCCTGGACGGCCACCTGGAAGAGCTGGCGCGGGATGGTGCGCTTGAGCTTGAGAACCAGGGAACGACCGTAGGTATAGGCCTTGTCGCGATGCACAATGACAGCCAAGGCGTCCACGGGCTCGCCGTTGAGCATGATGTCCAGGCGCACCAGATCGGAGTCTCTGTAATCAATGGGCTGGTAGTCCATGGAGGCATAGCCGCGTGTGGCGGATTTGAGCCGGTCGAAAAAGTCGTAGACGATTTCGGCAAAGGGCATTTCATAGGTCACCACCACCCGATTGGCGGCCAGATAGTGCAGATTCTTCTGGGTGCCGCGCTTTTCCTCGCAGAGCTTCATGACATTGCCCACGTATTCGTTGGGCACGTGGATGTCCATGCTCACGTAAGGTTCATACAGGGCGCGGATTTTGGTCGGGTCCGGCAGGTGACTGGGATTGTCGATTTCCAAGATTTTGCCATCCACGGTATCCACTTTGTAGACCACCGAAGGCGCGGTAGCAATGAGGCCCACCTCGAATTCGCGTTCCAGGCGCTCCTGGATGATCTCCATGTGCAGCAGGCCCAGAAAGCCGCAGCGAAAGCCGAAACCCAGAGACTGGGAGGTTTCCGGCTCAAAACTGAAGGCCGCGTCGTTGAGCTGGAGCCTTTCCAAGGCGGCCTTGAGGTTCTCGTATTCGTCGGATTCTGTGGAGTAGAGCCCGCAGAAAACCATGGGCTTGACTTCCTTGAAGCCGGGCACGGGCCCGTGGGCCGGATTGTCGGCCAGGGTAAGGGTGTCACCCACGCGTGCGTCACCCAGTTCCTTGATGGATCCGCACAAAAAGCCCACCTCGCCGGCGGTCAGCTCATTCACATCCGCAGCCTCGGGCGAGAATACGCCCAGCCGCAGCACCTCGTATTCCTTGCCCGTGCTCATCAGCCGGACGCGGTTGCCCAAGCGCACCGCGCCGTCCATCACCCGGAACAGCGTCACCACGCCCTGATAGCTGTCGTACCAGGAGTCGAAAATCAGGGCCTTGAGCGGCGCGTCCGGATCGCCCTTGGGCGCGGGCAGGCGCCGCACGATGGCTTCCAGCACCGCGTCTACACCCATGCCCGTCTTGGCCGACACAGGCAGGGCCTCGGCGCAGTCCAGTCCGATGCTTTCCTCGATTTCGGCCCTGACCCGGTCCACCTCGGCGCTGGGCAGGTCGATCTTGTTCAGCACCGGAATGAGTTCATGGTCGTGGTCCAGAGCCAGATAGACGTTGGCCAGGGTCTGGGCCTCCACGCCCTGAGTGGCGTCCACTACCAGCAGCGCGCCTTCGCAGGCCGCCAGGGAGCGCGAGACCTCGTAGTTGAAATCCACATGGCCGGGCGTGTCAATAAGATTGAGCTCATATTCCAGACCGTCGGCGGCTACATAGGGAATGCGCACGGTCTGGGCCTTGATGGTGATGCCGCGCTCCCGTTCCAGATCCATTTTGTCCAGATACTGCTGCCGGGCCTCGCGCGCGCTGACCACCCGTGTGAGTTCCAGAATACGGTCGGCCAAGGTGGATTTGCCGTGGTCGATATGGGCGATGATGCAAAAATTGCGGATGCGATCCTGTGTGGGCATGGTATGTCCTGCGAGGGCTGCGGGGTATGCGAAGAAAACTTAGACGAAAATCCCGGCAAAGTCCACGTCGCCCCGGCATCCGTACAGGTCGGCCTATTTTCCGTCTATTTCGTCCAAGCGGGGGCAATCCGTTCCAGCGCCTCTCGGGCTAGGCAGCTCACGCTTTTTTCATAGATCCGGTCGCCGTCGAAAAGCTCGCAGCTTTCGTCGCGTCCGGCGTCGGCCAAGCGGCGCAGGGCGGGCGCGTCTATGAAATCCGGCGGCAGGCGGCCCAAAGCCCAAGCGGCCATGCCCCGGCAGATCACGTCCTTGTCTTCCAGCCCCTTGCGCAGCCAGAGCCGCGCGGCGGCGCAGAGTTCAGGCCGGGCCTGGGCCAGACGACCAATGGCCCAATAGCACGAACGCCGCAGCAGATCGTTGTCGCAGTAATTGTCGTCCCGGCCCAGGTCAATAATATAGGAGGCCAGTACGCGGTGGAAGTCTTTGGCCAGAAGCGGGCTGGCGGCCAAGCTTTCGCCGAAGGCCTCGGGAATGCCCCAGCCGATGTTGCCGGACTCCTCATTCATATGCCACATGAATCGTCGGATGATGTTGCGGGCCGCCTCGGAGTCGCGCTCAGCCAGACGGGCTGCGGTCAGACCCAGCGCCACTGCGGCCCGGTGCATGGTCTGCGGGCCCAGCAGCAAAAAGGAAAAGAGCGGCCCCACATGGGCCGCGCCGCCTGCGGCGATTTCATCCAGATATTCCCACCATTGAGGACTCTGCAAATACTGCTTCAGCTGCTGTTTGGCCGAACGCATCCGGGGCATGGCTTTCCTCCACTGGGTTAACGTGCATCTTCAACAAGAGTCAGATACCCCCGGCAAAGCCGTGGGCTTGAGATAGCGTGAACCGCTCAAGGCGGTTTGGAAACGCATGATCCGCCTAAAGGCGGCAACTCTCAGACCAGGTTTAACTGGTCTATCCGTTTATCTTCCTCTTTCTGGTGTCTTGTGCTGTTTCGGATTGTTTCTTCATCCAGTCCTGTGGGCGAAACATAAAACATTCTTGTCCAGAAATTTTCTCCTCCAAAATTTCGTTTCCTGCCATTGTATTGATGGGATATATAAGGCACTTTTCCCTTTTATGTACACGATCCCTGAAGATACAGATATTTTTGAGGAATGGACATGAGCATATGCACATGCTCTACAAGCAAATAACCTTTAAATATATTGCTTTCACGGTGTTCTGCCAACTTATGCGGAACAGCTCCAAAATCTGCTCGTATTCCCTTAAATATTTTCTTTTTCCTGTATATGTATCCATACTAAATGATAATTGCATGCCAATGTTGAATGGGTTAGAATTTGAATTTCCACTACTGACCTCCTTTCCTGAAACCTTGAACGGTTCAAGAATGGAGGTCTTTTTCATTGCCCGAAAAGTCAAATTTTGTGAGTCCCACAGTAAAGCTGGGAGTTACCTATTTCAAATTACGACTTTTTCAGCGTCTGGCAAGCGGCAGGATAATGCCCAAGGCATGCCAGCGCTACGGGGTGCAGAAGAAGATGCCCCAGAACGGCACGCTGAAATCCAGAATTATGGCATGCACGATGGAGATGAGAATCCAGTCCCGGCCCGCGTAGCGGGCGATGATCGGCAGGGTGGTGTCCATGTGGAGGCCCCGCCGCAGGAAATGGGGGCCAGCGGCCTCAGCATACGCGCCAGCAGCGGCGTGCCAACTATAAGGGCGGAATTTCGCGCGGAATGTTGCTGAGTAGGGCCACAGTGCCCAGTTCCGCGCCCCTTTGTACCGGGTGATGAAGATGGAGGACAGGGAGTAATAGGCGATAGGCGAAGCCCGCGCCTATGGTCAAGCTGTCTGCCAGGCTGTAGGCCAGAAAAAGGCTGGCCACGCCCGCGAAGGTGTCCGCAGTGGTGGCCAATGGGGCCAGCAGCATGCGCGGGGACGCAGGGTGCGCAGAATTTCGCCCATTCGTCGGTCCGAACCGATGGACAGGCCCGCCAGGCCCATGAGCAGCCAGAGCACATAGGGCGTGGCGTTGTGATCCACAAAATAGCGGGGAATCAGGCCCAGCCGGGCCAGCCCCAGATCCGCGCCGAAAAAAGCCAGAATCAGCAGACTTCCAGGCATAGGGATGTAGCGCTCCGGCTCGTTTACCATCCGCCGTGCGGCGGATGGACGTCAACAGGCGTTTTTGAGGAGTTCCCGGTGCCGGGAGCAGGGGGAAAGCGCGGAACCAGCGCCGGAGCACGGCCACGCAGGTCAGGAAACCGGTCACGCATGCCAAGGTCAGCAGCAGGGTCTTGCCACCCAGCGGGGGCAGATTGCGCATCAGTTCCTCATTGCCGCCCACAGCAGCGTGATGGCGGGCGTAATGCAACAGCTCAAGGTACCGGACCAAGTCCGCCCGCGCAGCAGTCGCCCCAGCAGCATCAGGCCCATGGCGATGAATATTTTCCCCCGTTTTCCTTGAGTGCGTCTGTCTGTCCGGCCGCATGTCAGGTCCGGACCACTTGGCGCAGGGCCTGACGTAAAAAAGCCAGCATGGCCGTGTAACGTTGTTCCTCGTGCAGCAGATATTCCACATCCCAGAGCACCCAGACCAGATGCCCGTGATGGCGGGTCTGCTGCAGTGGGCGTAGACCGCTTGGCAGGGCTAGGGCCTCGGCCGCCGCCGAGCCCATGACCACCACGCCGCGCGCGCCCAGCTTGCGCACGCCGGACCAGAAAGCGCCGGCATGCGGCGCGAAGCCGTTTGCGTCCGCCGCGTTCATATCTCCTGTATCTTGGACGGGCAGGCAGGTGGGCCAGAAAGTATGGGTGCCCGCCGGATGGGCCAAATCGCCCAGCAGGCGTTGCAAAAAGGTCCGCCGGTCCAAACGCTGCCGGTCGCGCGCGCCCTGCGCGTCACAGATATCCCGGCCGAGATTCCAGTAGGTCCAGACCACTAGGCCGGGCCGGGTGGCCGCCAGACGTTCCCGCCAAGGCGCGGGCCAGACGTGCGGCGGCAGGGGCTGCCAGAGGCCGTCGTTCCGGGATGCCGGTGAGGTCTGGCCGGCTTCGGCGGCAACTCGCGCCGGGACGGGGGACTTTTCCGCGCGCGGCGCGCGGCGCGGATCATCCGGATATACCGGGCGGACTGGTCGCGGATTCCGGCATCCCGGCTGCGGCACAGCGGCGCTGAACGAGCGTTCCGGAGGGACGTCGCCGGGCAGCAACAGGCAGCGCAGGCCGTGGCTCTGCCAGAGCGCGCCCAGCGGATTCAGATCCGCAAAAGCCATGAGCACAGCTCCCAAGCCACGTCGGCCTTGCTTTGCGAGGGCCAGATCTCCTCGCGGCCGTGCGCGTCGGCCACAGCCATGCTATTGGTGGGCGCGCCGAAGCCGCTGTCCGGCCCGTTGACACGGTTGGCCGCCAGCAGGTCGGCCTTTTTCCGGGTCAGTTTGGCGCGCGCCAGAGGCAGCAGGGCGTCCATGTCCGGTGTGGTTTCGGCCGCGAAGCCTAGCATTTTCTGGCCGGGACGGCGCGCATCGGCCAAGCTTTGCAGAATGTCCGGATTAGGGCTGAATCTCAGGCTGAAGCCTTCCGGGGCCTCGGATTTCTTGAATTTGCGCCCGCAACCGTCTTCCGGGGGATCGGGCGAGAAATCAGCCACGGCGGCCGTGAACATGCCCATATCCATGTCCGGCCAGAGGCTTCGCGCGGCCTCGTGCATTTCACGCGCGCCGGTCACGTCGAGGCGGTGCACGCCCTCCGGCAGAAAGGCCGTGACCCCCGGCCCGCAGACGGCCGTCACTTCGGCTCCGCGCAGCCAAGCGCAAACGACCAGGGCCGCGCCCATCATGCCGCTGGAGGGATTGGACCAGAAGCGCACTCCGTCCCAGACCTCACGTGTGGGCCCCAGCGTGACCATGACCCGCAGACCGGCCATGTCCTGCGGGGCCAGAGCCCGCAAACCGGCCAGAAATATTTCCGGTAGGGCGGCCAGCCGTCCCCGGCCTTCGTCGCCGCAGACCGTGCCGCCGCAGTCCGGTCCCACGAAACGCGCGCCGCGTTGCTCCAGCAGGGCCGCGTTGGCTTGGGTGGCAGGGTGGGCCCACATGCGCGGGTTCATGGCCGGGGCCAAGACCAAGGGACCGTCAAAGGCTAGGGCCTGTGCCGACAGCATGTCCGATGCCGCGCCGTGGGCCAGACGCGCCAGTGCGTCGGCCGAGACAGGAGCCACAACCATTGTCTGGGCGCGCTGCCCCGGCTCCAGATGGGCGAAAATATCCTGACCCGGATCGAACATGCCGCCATAGACCGGCAGCGCGCCCAGAGATTCGAAGAGCAGGGGCGTGACGAAGCGCCGGGCCCCGTCCGTGAGCGTGACCGAAACATGGACGTCCAGTTTGAGCCAAGCCCGCAGCAGGTCCGTGGCCCGGTAGCAGGCCACCGAACCGCAGACGCCCAGATGCAGACGCTTGTGGGCAAAGCGTGTGCTCCGGTCAAACGGAGCGGCAAGAGACGCGGCCGGGCAGGTCACAGGTTGCGCTCCTGCAAACCGCCGGAAGCGGTGGGTGCTCCGCCGCCCTGGTCGCCGCTCCCTCCCCATTGTTCAGTGGGGCCGGGCGCGGGCGGCGGCGTGGAGTTGCTCTGTCCCGTTTCGTCGCTTAGGGGCGGATATTCTTCGCCGGGCAGTTCCGCGCCGCTTTCCGCCGCGTCGGGCAGGCTGAGGGCCGAGCCGTCGGGCAGGCGGCCGCCAGTCCAGATTTCAAGAATGGTCAGTACGGTCTGACGGCGGAAAGCCAGCACGGCCAAGCTGTTGCCCTTGTCGTAGACATGGAGGGAGCGGTCCCCCTTGCGCAGGGAGAGTCGCAACTGCCAGCCTTGGCCCTGCAGGGCCGTGAACATGCTCTGCGCCGCCTGCGTGGCGTCCACATTGCCGCGCAGGGTTTCCAGACCCTCACGGCCCCCGTCCACGCCGTAATTCATATAGCTGTGCGAGGCGTAGCGCTGCATGCCGGCGGGCAGGGGTACGCCCAGCAGCTGGCTGGACGCCGTGTCCGCGCCGCCGGTGAGCGGGTCGTTGGAAAAGGGATTGCCGACGCCCATGGGGGCGCAGCCTTGGGCGGCGAGGATCAGCCCCAGAGCGAGGGTGACAAGCGTGCGTCGCATGGCTATACTCCTTCCGCCGGACGCTCAGGCAGGACGTCCGGTCAGGCACACAGCCTAGCCTCTCCGCCGCGCCCTGACAAGCCCGGCGGCGGGCCGGGTGCAGCAGCGAGGTCCGCGCCACAGCCATGATTCCCGAAGAAGCCGATTTTTTTCTGAGCAGCTACCGTTTTGACCTGCCCCTAGAGCAGATCGCCCAGTTTCCCCCGGAAGAACGCGGCGCGTCGCGCCTGTTGGCCATGCCGCGCAAGGGCGCTCCCGATCCGCGCCCTGAACTGCGCCACGCCATGTTCAGTGAACTGCCCGACATGCTGCCGCCCGACGCGCTGATCGTGGCCAACAATTCGCGCGTCCTTCAGGCCCGCCTGCTGGGCTCTCGTTCCACGGGCGGCAATGTGGAATTTCTGCTGCTCACGCCCCTGCCCCTGGTCATGGAACGAGCCGCGCCCGACAAGACCGGCGGCGCGGACGCCTTCAGCGCCGAGGCCGAAGGGCTGGTGCGTTGCGGCGGCAGCGTGCGCGAGGGCGAAATCTTCACCTTCGGTGCGGGCATCCGTGTCACGGTGCTGGAATCCGGCCCCTTCGGCAAACGCCGGGTGCTTCTGGCCTGGCGGGGCGTTCTGGCCAAGGCTTTCGCGGCCACCGGGCACATCCCCCTGCCGCCCTATATCAAACGCGCCGACGGCGAAGAGGATCTCATCCGCTACCAGACCGTCTACGCCAGGGACGACAAAACCGGATCCGTGGCCGCGCCCACGGCCGGTCTGCATTTCACTCCGGCCCTGCGCGAGAAACTGGCGGCGCGGGGTTTTGAATGGGCTGAAGTGACCCTCTACGTGGGTTACGGCACCTTCAGTCCGGTGCGCAGCGAGGACATTCGCGGCCACCGCATGCACCGTGAATATGTGGAAGTACCGGAGACCACCGCCGAGGCTGTGGCCAGAGCCAAGGCCAAGGGCCGTCCCGTGGTGGCCGTGGGCACCACCAGCGTGCGGACCTTGGAGGGCGTGGCCGAACTCTGCGGCCGGGTGCAGCCCTATACGGGCTGGACGGACATTTTCCTCTATCCCGGCAGGAGATTCCGCGTGGTGGACGCCATGCTGACCAACTTTCATCTGCCCGAATCATCGCTGCTCATGCTGGTTTCGGCCTTTGCCGGGCGTGAGCGCATGCTGGCGGCCTATGCCGAAGCTGTGGCTACGGGCTACCGTTTTTTCTCTTACGGGGACGCCATGCTTATAAAATAAGTTGGACCGGATTTCCGGCCCGGATTGATGGAAAACCCCGTGTTGCGGGGTCTGCGCCGCCATCGGTTCGTTTTCAAGAGATCTCGCCGGGCGGGAAGGCACGAAATCCGCACACGGGCGTTCCGGCTTGGCGCTTTTCTCTGCATGCACTGTGGCGCCACATCCCCACGCCTGAGACATCTTCGGGCGTACCGCTGCGCATAACCGGCATTATTGACCAGTACATCAATTTTACCAAAATGTTCGATGCCCTTTGCTGTGGCGTTGTTAACTTCCTCTTCTCTCGCAATGTCCAGGGTCAGGACTCGTTATTTTCAAGAGAAGGAAAACAGGGTATGGAAGAGGCCCGGAGGTGTCCCGTGCGTCCCCTGTCTTTTCTTTCCGAAAGCCAGCTGGAGCGTATCAAACCTTTCTTGCCCCGTGCTCACGGTGTTCCACGCGTCGATGAAGACGTGTTGCCGGTGGGTATCATCCACGTCATCAGGCATGGGCTTCAGTGGAAGGCCGCTCCTGATAAATACGGTCCGCGCAAGACGCTGCGCAATCGGTTCATCCGGTGGAACATGCGTGGTGTTTTCAGCAGGATTTTCG
>APFI01000010.1 GCA_000403945.1 Desulfovibrio sp. Dsv1 | reverse complement strand
CGGCCGGGCAAACGGGGATCGGGTTTTTCCCAAACCGAATCAGAAATATCGCGCCGCCCGCGAGCCATTATGGACATGTGTTCCTTGCTTGCGGTTGAAGACAAGTGAACCATGACGGAAAATAAAATTCCGGACAATCTTGTACCACACTGCCTAAGCCACCTGCGGGCATGAACAGGTCTGGGAATACATTTACCTCATGGAAGCCTGCGTGACCCGCAGCAACATGCTCCACGGCAGTATTCCCGGACTTTATCTTTTCCGATGCCCGGATGGGCGGAAAGACGATTCCGTGCCCCTGGCGGACCGTATGCCCAAGGGCGGACCGCGCGCCTGGGTATACAGGACGACGGCCGCAGGGCTGAACTGCTGGAACGCCTGCTGCGGCTCAGGTCGATGAGCGCCATTCTGGACAGCGCAGGCCCCGCGCCCGTGTATGAAAGCCTGTTCGGCTTGGCCCCGAGCAAGGAATATCTGGCCAAAGGTATTGACCTGATCCTCAAAACAGGGGACGATATTGTCCGCTTTCTGGCATATTCCGCGCCCCGCGCCGACGGTTTCATATTCTGGCCCACACGCGCTGAGGCGGCGGATATGCCGCAGGGCCTGCGTGCCCTAGAAACCTTGCCTGACGCCATGCTGTTCAAATACCGTTCCGCCGCGCGGGAATTCCCGTTCAGGGCGGACATCGCCAAGCAAAAAGGCACGGCGCGCAACCCTTTTTCTATGCAGGGAGCACTTCTATGAACAAGCTTGATGTCATCATCATCGGCGGCGGCCCCGGCGGCGCAAAGGCCGCCAAGGTTCTCACCACCGGAGGCAAATCCGTGGCTCTGGTGGAAGACGCCCACTGGGGCGGCGTCTGCCTCAACTGCGGCTGCATCCCTACCAAGATGTTGCTGGGCGCGGTGGCCCCCAAGGGCATGTTGCGCGGTCTGGAACGCCAGCGCGTGGCCAAGGGCACCGTTGAAGTGGATTACGCGTCCCTGCAAAAACGGGTGCGGCGCTACACCAAGGCCTCCAGCCAGACCCTGGCCAAGAGCCTAGCCGACGCGGGCGTGACTCTGCTCAACGGACGCGGCGCATGCGCCGGGCCGCATGAGGTGCGGGTCGCGGCGACCGACGGCGGCAAACAGACGCTTTCCGCCCAGTACATCATCCTAGCGGGCGGATCCCGTTCCGCGTCCTTCCCCGGCCTGACCCCGGACCATGACGCGGTGCTGGACAGCACAGACCTGCTCAACATTCTGGCGGTGCCCGAAAGCCTGATCATTGTGGGCGCGGGAGCCATCGGCCTGGAAATGGCCGACTTTTTCAGCGCCATGGGCAGTGCCGTCACCGTAGTGGAAGCGGCCCCGCAGCTGGCCCCCACCGAAGACGCGGACATTGCCCGGGAATTGCAGAAACTGCTGGGCAAGACCGGGCGCACCTGTCTGGCGGGAACCAAGGCGTCCTCCCTGCTGACCAGGGACGGCCAGGCCGTGCTGACCTTGGATGACGGCCAGGAGCTGACGGCGGCCAAGGCTCTGGTGGCTGTGGGCCGCAAACCCAACACCGACGGCCTGGAAGCCGAAAAGGCCGGCTGCGGCCTGAACAAACGCGGCTATGTCACTGTGGACGATTACCTGAAGGCCGCGCCCTCGGTTTTCGCCATCGGCGACATCAACGGCAGAACCCTGCTGGCCCATGCCGCCGAGCATCAGGGCGACTACGTGGCTCGCCAGATTCTGGGCATGGAAAGCGGGGCCTACGAGTCCGGCCCGGTGCCCTCCTGCATCTACGGCAGCCTGGAAGTCATGCGCGTGGGCAAAACCGCCAGACAGGCCTTGACCGAGGGCGGCGAAGTGGCCGTTTCACGCGCCATGCTCACGGGCAACGCCATGGCCCAGGCCAGCGGCGACGCTTCCGGCTTTGTGAAAGTGGTCTGGCAGGACGACCGCATGGTCGGCATCGCGGCCCTGGGGCACGGCGTGTCCCATCTGATCACGGCGGCCCAACTTCTGCTGCTGGGGCGGTACAGCGGCGACAGGCTGCACACCTTCATGTTCGCCCATCCCACTCTGGACGAAATACTTTCCGCGGCTGTTCAGGCCCCGCGCGAGCCCGCCGCCTGACACGGCGTCCCATCCCCTTGATGGGACGCCCGCACTCAAGCGCAGGGGAAAACACATGAATCTTCCCATCCTGACGACCGCCAGTACCCCCTGCGAAATACCTCCGGACGCCACCTCAGACCGACGGCAGCATGTCGGCGGGCATTTCCGACTATGCCCGGGATCAGCTGGGCGCAATGCTCTTTACGGTGCTGGAAGTCAATGCCGCCCTGGCCGACACGGCGGAACCGCTGAAAACCAGAGTCCCTACGCGAAGGGCTGTCTGGCACGCGCCAAAGCCGACGACACCGCCGAGCCGGACCGGATCCGCGCTGTGGCCTTACACCACCCAAGTGGCCGTCTTTTTCAGCCGCTCCTTCATGGCGTTCCCTTCGCGGACGAATACCATTATCCGCCCGCAAGGGACGTTCTGTTTCGCATGCGACCCGCGACTTTGAACACAACCATTTGTCCAACCATTGAGTGTCAGCGCCTGTCGCCGACATGGTACGTTCACACCTGATTTCCAGTATCTTACCGGAACTCACATTGCTTGGATTCTGAAAATTTGCTTTGTAATCTGCTGGCGGACAGCAAACTCAAAACAGAAGACTTCGGGATGCCTGCCTGACGACGGCGGGCATCCTTGTTTTTGAACTCGCGCATCCTAGTGTCCGTCTTGTCTTCTCCCCCCATATAACAATCACAGCAGACGGACGACGCTTTTCAGGAGGACTGATGGATCTTATGAAACTGGCCTTGTGGAATGCCTGTCTTCCGCGCCAATCCCGACACCTGTCGACGGAGCGAAAATTCCTTGAAATAAGCCGGACTTCAGCCGCAGGCTGCTCGAAAATCACCTGAACCAGAAACACGATTGGGGCAGCCCGACGCGGTTCGCTCATTTGTCCCAGCCTTCTGGATACTGGATATGGGTTGCGGCCCGGGTCTGTACACGCAGGCCTTGGCTGAACGGAAACATCACTGCGTCGGCGCGGACTTTTCGCCCGCCTCCATAGAGTACGCTCGGCGACAAAGCGCGCACTGTGCTCCAAAGCCGCAATATATTCTTGAGGATATCCGCAACTACAGAAGCAACAAAAAATTTGACTGCATCATCATGACCTTTGGTGAACTCAATACCTTCGCCAGACAGGATGCTGCCACCGTACTTGAAAATTGCGCCCATTTGCTGCGTGAGAACGGTCTGTTGATCATGAAATCCATACTTATAACGCGGTTCGCGCCATAGGCAACGCCCCGACCACATGGTAGCCTACGCGACGGGCCTTTTTCAGCCAGGCCGCATCTCTGTCTGCGTGAGAACAGCTGGGACGCCGCCGGTGCAAGTGCGCTGTCGCGCTGTTTCATCATTGACGCGGCCAGCGCGGCGGTACGGCAATACTCCCCTTTCATGCAGACCTATCGGCTTGAAAATTATGCGGAAAAGCTCTAGGCGGCCCGGCCCATGCAGCGACTTCCAAGCGAGAATGTCTGGAGCTGCGGTCAGGATTTCTGTCGGGGAGAAGACATCGAGGCCAGCGACATTGATCTTGTCGTTCTTCTGGATACGGTAGAACTGGCTGATCTTGACGTCTATCGGAGCATTATTCACGCCCTGCCCGAAAAACACAAGGCCTGCGGCTTTATCAGTGGCACCGGAAAATTCTTTCATTTGGCCCCGGCATGAGCTTTTTCCCTTCAAAATGGATACCAAGGACAGTTACGGGTCAGCTGGACGACTCCCTTCCGCCCATAAGCAGGGAAAATGTCGGGAGAGGGATCCGGAATCGGCGCATCCGCCCTGCCGCATCTGCTCACGCACAGTTATCAGTTATCTGTAAGCCGGAACCGGAGACAGATCCGCCCTTTTCGTCATGCAGGTTGTGCGGTATCTGACATCCGGCGTCTATTGCGCGAACAACAAAAAAACGGCTTGACCGTCTGGAAGGTCCGGAAAAAGAAATCATCGTCTCTGGACTGAATTTTCCCGCTTGGCTGGCCACTCATGTGGAACATAAAGCATTCGGCATACTCCGCGCGATTTGTGCCGCGCATGGTTATGATTCAAACCAGCGCATAAATTGCGGAACGGCGAAGATGGTTGCAATCTCCGCTCCGGATCCCGGCGTGCCGGACATCTGCTCTCCAGCATCCCACGAATCTTTGCCCGTCCCCGCATCATCAAAAAACCTAGCGTCTTCCTCCGGGCAGAATTTGGCGCAAGCGCAGCCTGCCACCACCACAGAAGGATCATCCTTGCTGATGACGCCCATGGGACGGCAGCCCGTCACGCGGATCATGATTGGGTACAGGAATCCGTGGTCTTGGGCCTGACATCGGCCGCCGGGCCGCGTGCCTTGCAAGACCTTGCCTTTGGACGGATACGGGCGCGGGATTGCCCGCCGCGATTTTGGCGACCGCGCTTGGCGAAATCCGTCAGCACACGCACGTCTTCGACATCAGGGCGGTCCGTGCCCACGGTGGGGGCCACGGAATGTTCGGCGATGAAAGCCCCGGGCCGCCACAGTAAAGCCCCGACGCGTAAGCAGGTCGGCGGCTTCCAGCAGGGCGTCGTCATAGTCTCGGTTGCCGTAGACAGCCACGATGCCGCTGCGTCGCGCCTTTGCCACGCAAGCGGGACAAGGGGGCCTCCAAGACCTGCGGCACGCGTCCCCCATACACCGGGAAAAAACCGGAACATCATTGGGGCCGCAGTCCAGACTCTTTTCCCGGTCAGGCTGGAACGTCAAATCCCGGTGTTCCCTAAACTTACGCAGCGCGGCGTCAGGCCCTCGCCCAAAACCAGCGCAATCTTCCGGCTGCTGTGGGTAGGGCTGAAAAAAAAAGGTGCGTAGGATTTTCGTTCCTACAGAAAATTTTTGCGCAAAACGCATACGGGCCGGAAAATCCGGCCCGCTGACCAATTTCTACCTGACGAACACCGCACGGCGGCACCCGAAACCATGTTTGCGAAGCTTACCAACGATAGTTCTTGTCCTGCTGGTTGCCCACAATACCACCGGCCAAAGCGCCCACGCCAGCACCGGCCAAAGCACCCCAGCCGACGGCGCCGCCGGAAATGGCCGCAATACCCGCACCGCCCAGCGCGCCCAAGGCCGCGCCGCTGGCAACGCCCTGCTGGGTGCGGCTCATATTGGTGCAGCCGATGCCGGTGGCGAACATCATGGCCATCAGGCCCACAATCAAAACTTTTTTCATATCTTTCCTCCCGAGAAAAGGCTGATGCGCACGGTCAGCGTACAGGCGCTACTTCGCGGCGGCAAGACGCGGCGCGATAAGTTCATACCAGATAATGCTCAACACCGGCCGGTCAAGACTCTTGGGATTGGCCGCATACCATTCGTCCACCATCTTGATAATCTCGGCGCGCTTGACGTCCTTAAAGGCCTTCATCCAGCCCCTTTCAAAGGGCGACAACGTGTACACCGGGCGCTTACCGGCCTTGGCGGCCTTTTCCGCCACCTTGGCATTGACGAAATATTCTACAGTAATGGCCGACTCCACGCCGAACAGGAAAGCGGTTTTATTGGATTCAGTGGTTTTTTCCCATACGGCGCCGGTGAACTGGTCCACCGGATTGCCCATGCCTGCGGCATCGCTGCTTTCCGCCGCCTGCGCATTGACGCAGACCAAGGCGAGAACCAGAGCCAGCCCAAGGCCCAGAACCGATTTCTTCACGCGAAGCTCCTTTTATATTGTGGTCATGGCGACCGATGCCGCCGTCGCTCCTTGGCCGTCTGCGACAGCTGGGGAGCGCCCCGCTCTTTCAACTGAGAGCATATTAATACATCTAAAGTTTTGAAGACGTCCACTCCGGTGCTTAACAACGAAAATAAATTGCGCTTACGCCTCTAATTTCAAAGAAAAAATTGCTCTAGTCTCAGTATATCCTCAACAGCCGGGCCATATCAAGTATTTTCCAGAGACGGACGGTTCAGGCCCCCACAGCTTTGCCGATCATTTCCCGGAAGCGGCTGAAGAGATAATTGCCGTCGCGCGGGCCCGCCGCAGCCTCGGGATGGTATTGCAGACTCATGACCGGCAGCGTCTTGTGACGCAGGCCTTCCAGCGTATGGTCGTTGAGATTGACGTGGGTGGCCTCCACATCGGGCACGCCGTCCAGCACCACATGGAAGCCGTGGTTCTGGGAAGAAATCTCAATGCGCCCGGTAGTCAGATCCTTGACTGGATGGTTGCAGCCATGATGCCCGAACTTGAGCTTGTCCGTGCTGCCGCCCAGGGCATGGCCGATAAGCTGATGGCCGAGGCAGATGCCCGTGACCGGAAAAATCTTGATCAGATCCCGCACCACGGCGATTTCTCCGGTCAGCGTGGCCGGGTCGCCGGGACCGTTGGAGAGAAAAACCCCTTTCGCGCCGCTGGCCTTGGCCGCCTGTGCGTTGAAAGCGGGTGGCACGGCTAGGGGTTCGAAGCCCGCCGCGCACAGATGCCACAGGATATTCCATTTGATACCGAAGTCATAGACCAGCAGGGGCAGACCCGTCCCCCTCCAGGCATACGTGCCGTCAGGGCCGAAGACGGCTTTCCGCGGGGCGTTGTCGTACCAGGTGTAAGGTTCTTTGGCAGCCACAAAGGGCACTAGGTTCCGGCCCTTCATGGTGGGCAGGGCCAGAGCCTTTTCCCGCAACGCGCGCGGGTCTGCCTCACGGGTGGAAATGATACCGCGCATGGCCCCGTTGATACGCAGATGGAGGGTCAGGGCGCGGGTGTCCAGCCCTTCAACGCCCGGCTTGCCATGGAGCTTCAGAAAAGAGGGCAAGGACATGGTGGCCCGCCAGTTGGAGGGTTTTTTGCAGCACTCCCTGACCAGCAGGGCGTCGGCATGTATCTTGGCAGATTCCATGTCCTCTCGGGTAATACCGTAATTGCCGATGAGCGGATAGGTCATGCAGACTATCTGTCCGTAATAGGAAGGATCGGTGAGCACTTCCTGATAGCCGGTTATGCCCGTGGTAAAAATCACCTCTCCGCCGGTTTCGAAGTCGCCGGTAAAGGATTTGCCTTCCAGCGTGAACCCGTCTTCCAGCACCAGCAATGCTTTCATAACTTACCCCCGCGCTTCCCGCGCGTAGTATTCCTGCAGGCTTTCCACATGGGTTTCGTCCCGCCGCGAACCGATGGCCGTAGCCGTGGCCCGGGCCGCCGCGATCGTGGTGCAGTACGGTACCTTGTAGGTCAGGGACGCGCGGCGGATAGCCTTGGAATCCTTGGCTGTGGTCTTGCCCGAAGCGGTGTTGATGACTAGGGCCACCTCATGGTTGATGAGCAGGTCCACGATATTGGGCCGCCCTTCATAGACCTTGCGCACCTCCTCCACCTCAAGGCCGTGCTTACGCAGCACGGCGGCGGTGCCCTGCGTGGCCAGCAGCTGAAAACCCAGCCTGGCGAACATGGCTGCCACTTCGGGCAGGTAAGGTTTGTCGCGGTCATTGACCGAAAGAAAGATCTTGCCGCCCTGCGGGAGCACCTGCCCCGCGCCCAGCTGGCTCTTGAGAAAGGCTTCGCCGAAGTTGGAGCCCATGCCCATGACTTCGCCGGTCGAATGCATTTCCGGTCCCAGAATGATGTCCACGCCGGGGAAACGCTGGAAGGGCATGACCGCTTCCTTCACGCAGGTGAAGCCGCCCTTGCGCATGCTCCAAGGGTCCAGTTCATCCAGGGGCATGCCCAGCATGACCTGGGTGGCCAGGTACGGCAGGGGCACGCCCGTGGCCTTGGAAACAAAGGGCGCGGTACGCGAGGCGCGCGGGTTGACTTCCAGAATGTAGATGTCGTCGCCCTTGATGGCGAACTGGATGTTCATCAGGCCCACCACTTTGAGCTCGCGGGCCAAGGCTTCGGCCTGGGCCGCGATGAGGGCCACGTGGTCGTAGGAGAGCGAGAAGGACGGCAACACGCAGGCCGAGTCGCCGGAGTGAATGCCCGCTTCCTCAATATGTTCCATGATCCCGGCAACATAGACTTCATGACCGTCGGAAAGTGCGTCCACATCCACTTCCACGGCGTGTTCCAGAAATTTGTCGATGAGGATGGGATGATCCGGTTTTTCCGGCACCTGCTCGCGGAAGTACTCGGTCAGTTCTTCGGCGTCATAGACCACGGCCATGGCCCGGCCGCCCAGCACGTAGCTGGGCCGCACCACCACGGGATAGGTGATGCGCCCGGCCGCATCCAGCGCCTGCCCCAGGTCCATGGCCGTGCCGTTGGGCGGCTGCAACAGGCCCAGCTTCTGGATCAGGGCCTGGAAGCGCTCGCGGTCCTCGGCGCGGTCGATAGCGTCCGGCGAGGTACCCAGAATGGGCACGCCCGCGCGCATCAGGGGCACGGCCAGATTCAGCGGGGTCTGCCCGCCGAACTGGACGATGACGCCCTCGGGCTTTTCCTTCTCCACGATGTTCATGACGTCCTCAAAGGTCAGCGGCTCGAAGTAGAGCCGGTCCGAGGTGTCATAGTCCGTGGACACGGTTTCCGGATTGGAGTTGGCCATGATGGCCATGATGCCGGCGTCGCGCAAGGCGAAGGAAGCGTGACAGCAGCAGTAGTCGAACTCGATGCCCTGGCCGATGCGGTTGGGACCGCCGCCCAGGATGAGCACCTTGCGACGGTCCTTGACCGCCAGTTCGTCGCCGCTTTCATAGGTGGAGTAGAAATAGGGGGTATAGGCTTCGAACTCCGCCGCGCAGGTGTCCACCAGATAGTAGGTGGGCACGATGCCCATTTCCTTGCGCAGGCGGCGGATGTCACCCTCGGGCCGCTTCCACATTTCGGAAAGCTGCCGGTCGGAGAAGCCGTATTCCTTGGCTTCGCGCAGCACGACGGCCAGAGCTGGGTTGGCCGGGGTCATGTCGTTGGCCATGCCGAAATCGCGGATGCGTGTCTCCATGTCCACGATGTCCTTGACCTGGCGGATGAACCAGGGATCAATGGCCGAGGCGGCAAAGATCTCCTCTTCGCTGATGCCGGCCACCAGGGCTTGGCGCAGGGTGAAGACGCGGCGCGAATTGGGCCGGTGCAGGGCATCCAGAATGACCTCGCGCGAGGGCAGCTCGGCGCGGAAGTTGTAGCCCAAGCCCGGCGCGCCGATTTCCATGGAGCGCAGACCCTTTTGCAGGGCTTCCTTGAAAGTGCGACCTATGCTCATGGCCTCGCCCACGCTCTTCATGGATGTGGTCAGTTCGTCTTTGGCGCCAGGGAATTTCTCAAAGGTGAAACGCGGGATTTTGACCACGCAGTAGTCGATGGCCGGTTCAAAGCTGGCCACGGTTTCGCGGGTGATATCGTTGTGCAGTTCGTCCAAGGTGTAGCCCACGGCCAGTTTGGCGGCGATCTTGGCGATGGGGAAGCCCGTGGCCTTGGAGGCCAGGGCCGAGGAGCGCGATACGCGCGGGTTCATTTCAATGACCACGACCTCGCCGTTTTCCGGATTGACGCCGAACTGCACGTTGCTGCCGCCGGTTTCCACGCCGATCTCGCGCATGATGGCGATGGAGGCATCGCGGATCTGCTGGTATTCCGCATCCGACAGAGTCTGGACCGGGGCCACAGTGATGGAATCGCCGGTGTGCACGCCCATGGGATCAAAATTTTCGATGGAGCAGATAATCACGCAGTTGTCTTTCGTATCACGCATGACCTCCATCTCGATTTCCTTCCAGCCTAGCACGCTCTGCTCGATCATCACCTCGGAGGTGGGGCTGGCGGAAAGGCCGCGCGCGGCCACTTCCTCCAGGTCCGCCAGATTGTAGGCCACGCCTCCGCCCGTGCCTCCCAGAGTGAAGGCCGGGCGCACTATGAGCGGGAAAGGCAGCACGTTACCCAGTCGGCGCACGTCGTTCATATTGCGGGCAATGCCGCTGGCGGGCATTTTCAGGCCGATGTTTTCCATGGCCTCGCGGAACAGTTCGCGGCTTTCGGCCTTTTCAATGACTTCGGCCCGCGCGCCGATGAGTTCCACCCCGCATTCCGCCAAAACGCCGCTCTTGGCAAGTCCAAGAGCGGCGTTCAATGCCGTCTGGCCGCCCAGCGTAGGTAACAGTGCGTCGGGGCGTTCCTTGCGGATGATAGCCGTCAGGGTGTCCTGTTCAATGGGCTCCACATAGGTGGCGTCGGCCATCTGCGGATCGGTCATGATCGTGGCCGGGTTGGAGTTGACCAGCACCACCTCATAGCCTTCTTCTTTAAGGGCCTTGACGGCTTGAGATCCGGAGTAATCGAACTCGCACCCCTGGCCGATGATGATGGGACCAGCGCCGATAACAAGAACCTTGTGTAAATCCGTACGCTTGGGCATGGGATATTCCTGCGGATTTTTGAAGAATCAGCATTAATAACGAACACTGCCGCACTGTGTAGCTCAAAACAATTATTCATACGTTATGTCGAGTCCGCTAGTCAAGGTTTTTCCTGAATCTGGCGCAGAACCAAGGCTATCCGCCGCGCCGCTTCCACCAGATCCTCCCCGGAATGGTCGGTGCGCACAGCGGCCCGCAGCCGGGCGCCTCCCAGAGCCACCGAAGGATAGCGGATGACCGAGAGATACAAACCCGCGCTGAACAGCTCGCGCGCCGCATCCACAGCCCTTTTCTCATCGCCGACGATCAGGGGCACGATGGAGCTTGCCGAGCGTGCCGCCACGCCCTGATCCTCTAGGCAGGCGCAGAAAAAGGCCGTATTTTCCCGCAGACGGCGCACGCGCTCCGGTTCGCGGCAAAGGATGTCCAGCGCCTCAAGGGCGGCGGCCACCGGCGCGGCCGACAAGGCAGTGGAAAAAATAAGGCTGCGTGCGCTGTTTTTCAGATATTCAATGAGCCGCGCGTTACCGCAGACAAAGCCGCCCTCGCTCCCCAGAGCCTTGCTCAGGGTGCCCACCGTAACGTCCGGCGCGGCGGCCAGGCCGAAATGCTCCGCCGCGCCGCGTCCCGTGGCCCCCAGAACGCCGGTGGCGTGCGCCTCGTCTATCATGGAAAGCAAACCATAACGGTCGGCGATGCGCAGCAGTTCCGGCAAGGGAACCACATCCCCGTCCATGCTGAACACCGCGTCGCTGACGATCAGACCCCGGCGGCTCACATGGCGGCGAACCTTGGTCTCCAGATCTTCCATGTCGTTATGGCGGTAGACGACGATCTCAGCCCGGCTCTGGCGGCAGCCGTCAATGATACTGGCATGGTTCAGCTCGTCGCTGAAAATCACGTCGCCCCTGCCGCAAAGAGCCGTGATGACGCCCACGTTGGTCATGTAGCCGGTGTTGAAGAGCAGCGCGGCATCCGCATGCTTGAAGGCCGCCAGCCGCCGCTCCAGTTCGCCGTGCAGTTCCAGAGCGCCCGTGGTCAAGCGGGAACCCCCGCTGCCCGCGCCGTACATGGCGAGAGCCTCGGCGGCGCGGGCCTTGACCCGCGCGTCATCAGCCAGGCCCAGATAGTCGTTGGAGGCCAGCAGCAGCACATCCCGGCCTTCACAGCGCACACGCGGTCCCGGAGCCGAACCCGTCTCCCGGATGCGGCGGCGCAGGCCGCCCGCGCTCAGGCGCTTCAGGCGTTCGTCCAGAAAGGCCCATTTGTCCGGTCCGGCGGGCACGGAGGATACTCCGGGCACGCCGAATCCGGGCGCGGCCGGAATGTTCTCCACCAGCACAGGACGGCGCTCAATGAAATCCAGGGTGGCGGCCAGTTCCGCTCGAGGTCCCCGATACAGAAAAATGCGTCCGCCCTTGGGCGAACCCGGTGCCTTCATCCGGGCGATACGCACGTATCCCAGCTCACGCGACGCCACATAGCCCGTCACGTAGTCCGGATCGTCCGAAATACAGATCTCGGCCAGGATGTTGGGCGCGTAGGCCACCTTGGAGGCCAGCACCATGGCCTCCTGATAATGGTTCTTGCCCCCGGCGTCCGCGACCGCGGCGTCCGCGCCATCCATGCATGTGGCGCGGACGCCGCGTTTTTTGTCCGGCTCCAGCCGCTCCAGACTGTCGGCGTCCAGCAGCATGGCCCCGCGCAGCCCCCCGGTCCCGCCCAGCAGGGCCAGCACGGCCTGCGGGTCGGCTACCCCGGCCTGCGCGAGCAGATTAGCGGCCAGCCGCAGACCTTCGACGGGGTCCGCGCAATCCAGCGCGTGCACGGGCAGGGCGGGCAGACGGAGACAGGCGGATTCGGGCACGGCCTCCACCTTGATGTTGATGAAGTCGGGACGCCCCTTGCCGTGACTCTGGGCGCGACTCACGAGAGCGTGTGCCAGACCGGGAACGTCCCCGGCCCTGACGATCCGTTCCGCACCGGAAATATGCTCTTCCCCGTCCCGCGCCTTCCGGCTGGCGCGCATTTTAACGCTGAACAAGCACATGCACTGTCCTGTGTTTACTGATCTTTTTTCGCCCGGCTTGCATGCGCGGGCAGCCGCAGAATGCCGGATTTTCCTCTTCCGGTCCAGCGGCAAAATAGCAGGCACATATTTGATCTGGCATCCGCATTTTTGCTACTTGCGGCCCGTAAACGGGCTTCCAGGGGATGGAAGAGACCGCTGGCATCCCGGTTTGTCCTGATCCAGCTGGTGTTTTATGTATTCTTGAATTTCTGTCTTCTTCTTGCCCACTGTATTCCCCCAGGCTCAGCCCTGAAAGCCATGCCGGGACTACTGGAAATATTTTAGAAAACAGATTAGAAAAATAAAAAGGGGGCTGTCCTGGCCAGCCAGGCCGAATAGGCCGGGATAGCTCATGTACGAAAGGCGAAGCGGGTTAAGCTCG
>APFI01000009.1 GCA_000403945.1 Desulfovibrio sp. Dsv1 | reverse complement strand
GGCATTGGCGCAGATCTTCCAGCAACACCCGGCAGAAGGCCACTTCGCCGTTGCGTTCCAGACGCGCGCGCTCCATGAGTCTGCCCCAAAGGCGCATGCGGCCCATGCTCCAGGTATTCTCCAGACGTTCGCGCAGGCCGGTCAGGTCGCAGCCGTCCTCCACCAGACGCGCGCAAAGGGAAAAGACATCCGCGCTGGTGTTGCCGTGGCAAAAACCGCCCGTGTCCGTGATAATGCCCAGAGCCACGGCGCAGGCCAGATCTCTTTTCAGCGGCAAGCCCGCAGCCAGAGCGACGTAAGCCATAAGCTGGGCAGTGGCCGCCGCCTCGGGATCCACCCAGTTGGCCAGGCTGCCCATACCATTTCCGTCCATGTGGTGATCGATGTTCAAACTGGTGAAACCGGGCAGGCGTTTGGCCAGCTCCCGCCCCAGGCGCTGGGGTTCTCCGCAGTCCAGCAGCAGGGCGCAACGCGGCGTGAAGGGCAGATGGTCCAGACTGGTATACACCGTGCCGGGCAGGGGAAAAAACTGGAGGTACTGCGGCAGACCGGTGCTGCTGTAAAGAATGAATTCCCTGCCTAGGGAGCGCAGAATATGTCCGGCTGCGGCTAGGGAACCCACGGCGTCGCCATCTGGATTGACATGGCCAGACACCAGCACGCGGTCCACATCCCGCAGGGCGGCGGCCATGCGGCGCGCGCCGTCGCGGAAATGCGTTGGAATCAGTTCAGTCTGCGGCATAAATCTCCACCTGGCTGTCGACCATCTCCTCAGGGCAGACAGCTTCCATCATCAGGGCGCATTTGTCCATGCGACTGCGGAGGTGGGGTTCGCTGTTGGAAATGGAGGCCACGGCGAGACGCAGGCGGGTGAGGCTGTCCTCGGTGCCAGCCTCGGCGATGGCCACGTTGAATCTGTTACGGGTCTTTTGCTTCAGACTGTTGGCGACGCGGCGTTTGGCCTTGAGATTGTCGTTGCCGTCCAGGCTGAATTCGACGGTCAGGACCGCCATGAACATGGGCATAGGGACTATTCTGCTTTTTTGCCGGTAATTGTGCGTCTGCTGTGGGTGAATGGGCTTGTCATCCGCGTGATTTTTTTCGCCCTTCGGGCAAAAATTTCCGTCACGCTGACGATGGGCCGCCTCCAACGCGGGCCAAGGGCCGCAGGGGCTACGGTTCAACGGGTTGACCCTCCGGATTTTCCCCCCTTGTGACGCCCGCACGGCGAGCGTCAAATCCTGTTACAGCGTGGCGGCTTCCTCCACGGTCTCAAAGGCTTCGATAATGTCGCCGATCTTGACGTCGTTGAAGTTCTCCAGGCCCACGCCACACTCATTGCCCTTGACTACTTCCTTGGCGTCATCCTTGAAGCGCCTGAGCGACGAAATCTTGCCGGTGTATACCACCACGCCGCCGCGCAGCAGCCGCACCCCCGCATTGCGGGCGATTTTACCGTCAGCCACATAGGAACCGGCGATGACGCCCACCTTGGGCACGCTGAAGGTGTCGCGCACCTCGGCCTGGCCCAGATAGACCTCACGCTGCACCGGGGCCAGCAGACCAGCCATGGCGCTCTTGATGTCGTCTATGAGCTTGTAGATAATGTCGTAGAAGCGGATGTCCACATTCTCGTGCTCGGCCACGTCCTTGATCTTGGACGTGGGACGCACGTTGAAGCCGATGATGATGGCTTTGGAGGCTGATGCCAGCAGGATGTCGGATTCAGTTATGGCGCCGGTGCCGCCGTGCACCACGTTGAGACGCACCTTGTCCGTGCTCTGCCTGTTCAGAGCCTCGGTAATGGCTTCCAGGCTGCCCTGCATGTCAGCCTTGAGCACCAGGTTGAGGGTCAGGGTTTCCTGGTCCGAGGCCCGCTGGGAGAGGAAGGTCTCCAGCGTGACCCTGGACTCGGAGGCCAGATCGCGTTCGCGCTGCTTGGCCGCGCGGGAATCGGCGATGCGGCGGGCCAGCTTTTCGTCGGCCACCACAAAGAATTCCTCGCCCGCCTCGGGCACGCCCTCAAAGCCCTGCACTTCCACAGGCAGGGACGGCCCGGCCTCCTTGACTTTTTTGCTCTGATCGTTGGTCAGGGCGCGCACGCGGCCCGAGAAGGGGCCGCAGACGAAGTTGTCGCCCTGCTTGAGCGTGCCTTCCTGGATCAGGACCGTGGCGATGGGGCCGCGCCCCTTGTCCAGTTTGGCTTCCACAATATGGCCTCGCGCGGCTTTGTCCGGGTTGGCCTTCAGTTCCATGATTTCCGATTGCAGGGCCACCATTTCCAGCAGTTCGTCCAGCCCCTCGCGGGTCTTGGCCGAAACCCTGGCCACAATGGTCTCACCGCCCCAGTCTTCGGGCTGTAGGCCCAGTTCGGACAGTTCGCGCAGCACGCGGTCCGGGTCGGCTCCCGCCTTGTCCATCTTGTTTACGGCTACCATGATGGGCACATTGGCAGCGCGCGAGTGGTTGATGGCCTCGCGGGTCTGCTCCATGACGCCGTCGTCGGCGGCCACCACCAGGATGACCAGGTCCGTGACCTGCGCGCCGCGCGCCCGCATGGCCGTGAAGGCCTCGTGGCCGGGCGTATCCAGAAAGACGATGTCGCCGCGCTTGCTCTTCACATGGTAGGCGCCGATGTGCTGGGTGATGCCGCCCGCTTCGCCGCTGGTCACGTTGGACTTGCGGATGGCGTCCAGCAGCGAGGTTTTGCCGTGATCCACATGCCCCATGATGGTCACCACCGGCGGACGCGGTTTGAGCGTTTCGGGAGCGTCGGCATCCTTGGGCAACAGGTAGTCGTCTTCGGAGAAGCCGGCTTTTTCCACTTCATAGCCGAATTCGACGGCCACCAGCGTGGCGGTGTCGATGTCCAGGGACTGGTTGATGGTGGCCATCACGCCCAGGCCGAAGAGTACCTTGATGATCTCGTTGGCCTTGAGGCCCATCTGATGGGCCATGTCCGCCACACGGATGGCTTCCGTGACGCGGATCTTGCGCTTGGCGGCCTTCAGGGGCTGCGTGGTCCGGGGCGTCACGGGTTTGCCGCCCTTGCGGCGTCCCTTGCCCCGGTTCATGCGCGGCGAATCGTCGTCGTCCTGACGGCGACCGAAATCGCACTGCTGGAAATCCACAGTACGGCGGCCCTTGAGCCGCTTTTTCCTGCTCTGGCCATCGCGGGCGTCCGCAGGCTGGACGGGCGCGGGCTGACCGAAGCCGCCGGGTCTGCCGGGGCCACCAAGACGCGGACCGCCGGGTTTGGCAGGAGCGCCGGAGCGGGGCGACCGCAGGCCCTCGCCGGGTCTGCCGGGACGGAAGCCGGACGCGGGACGCGAAATGATCCGTACTCTAGGCGCGGCGGGTTCGGAGCGGGAAGCGCGGCGCGGCGCGGCTTCAGCGGCGTCGTTCACGTCAGCGGCGGAGTCATCCTCCTGCCCGGTTTCGGCATGGGAATCGGCCGAGCTCGGAGGTAAGGTCGGCGCGGAAGAACCTTCGGGCACGGCCGACGCGTCAGGACGGGCCAGACGGGAAGTTTTAGCGCTTTTTTCCGGGGCTTCGACGGGGGGAACGTCGGCCGGAACCTCGGGAACGGATGTTTTCACTTCCGAAACGGGAGCGGCCGGTGCCACAGGATCGGAGGATTTGGCAGGCGCAACGGGGCGCGTGGTTTCGTCGCCGGGGCGGCTGATGACGCGCGCGGCGGCCACCACACGAGCGGTTTTCTGCGGCTTGGGCGCGGGCGCGTCGGCGTCTGTTCCGGCTTCATCCCTCGGCCTTTCGGCTTTGGCAGCGCTCTCGGCAGCTGCGGGCGCGCTTGCAGTTTCGGGGCAGGTCGCCGGAGCGGCCTCGGCGTCCTTGCGGCGACGGCGCACGATGACATTGGGTTGGACCTCCATGCGCTCCACCCCGCCCTGCTTTTGTCCGGTGAAATGGCCACGCAGGCGGGCCGCGTCTTCCATGGACACGGAACCGGCCGTACTCTTGGCCGGCATGCCAAGTTCACGCAGAGCGCGTAGCATGTCTTTGGACTGCACGTCGAGCTCTCCGGCGAGATCCTTTATCTTAATTTTTTCTTCAGACATGTTTACCCCCCTTATCAAGGCTGTCGCCAGCCGTACCGCGCGTTCCGCGCTTGACGGCCGCCGCGCGCCGTGTACCGGGCCTGTATTTGGCGAATTTCTGTTCGCAGACAGGATCGGAACACACATACCAGCCCCTGCCCGGTCTGGTTTTTCCCGCGTCAATACTCAAATTTCCCTGCGCTGACAGCACGTGACGGTTCAGCTCGGCCTTGGCGAAGCGGCGGCGGCAGATCACGCACATCCGCACCGGCCCTTGCGGTTCTTCCGGCCTTTCCCGGCAGTCCGCACCGTTCGACTCCACGACGACGGCCCTATTTTTCGGCATCGCCGCTCCCGGCGTCTTCCGTGGCATCCAGTGCCGCTTCGGGTTCAGTTCCGGCCCGAACCCCGTTCTCTCCTGCCTTGTCCCCGGTCCGGCCCAGTTCCACATCCGAGGATTCGGGCGCGCTTTCCACCACCGGAGCCAGGAAGTTGATGGCGGAACGCAGATCCGAAATGCGCGAGGCGCTGATGGTCAGCTTGTCGGCCAGTTCCTCGTCGCTGGCTTCACGCAGCGCGTCCAGCGAGGAATAACCCGCTTCCAGCATGGCCTCGATGGAAACTTCCGCCACGCTGGCCACCTGCTCCAGACCGTGGCCGATGGCGTTGGCATCGTTGTAGCGGGTCTCGGTGAAAATATCGACCTTCCAGCCCAGCAGGTGTGCGGCCAGTTTGACGTTCTGACCCTTGCGGCCGATGGCGTTGGTAAGCTGATCGTCGGGCACGATGACTTCCAGGAGGTTTTCCTCCTCGTCCACCACAATGCGCGAAACCAAGGCCGGGGCTAGGGCGTTGCGGGCGTAAGTGGCGATTTCCGGGCTCCAGACCACAATGTCGATGCGCTCGCCGCGCAGTTCCTGCACGATATTCTGTATGCGCGAACCGCGCACGCCCACGCAGGCGCCCACCGGGTCCACATCCCGCTCGCGCGAGAGCACGGCCACCTTGGCGCGGGAACCGGGATCGCGGGCCACGCCCATGATCTGCACCACGCCGTCGTCCACTTCCGGCACTTCACGGCGGAACAGGGCGGCCATATAGTCGCGGTGCGCGCGGGAGATGACCACCTGCGGGCCGCGTCCTTCCTTGCGCACTTCAATGATCAGGGCCTGCACGCGGTCGCCGCGTTTGTAATGCTCGCGCGGAATCTGCTCCTCGCGGGGCAGAATGGCCTCGGTGCGACCCAAGTTGACCACCCAGCCGCCCTTGTCACGGCGCTGAATGATGCCGGAGACGATTTCGCCCACGCGGTCCTTGTATTCCTCGTAAATAATTTCCTGCTCGGCGTCGCGCATGCGCTGGATGATGACCTGTTTGGCGGACTGGGCCGCGATGCGTCCCAGATCCTCCACCTTGACCCGGAAGCCCATCTCGTCGTCCAGCTGCACGGAGGGATCATGTTCTCGGGCGTCGGCCAAGGCGATCTGGGTGTCCTCATTGGCCACGTCGTCATCTTCCACCACGATTTTAAACTGATAGACCTCAATGTCGCCGGTGTCGTCATTGTAGGTCACTTCCACGTCCATATCCTCGCTGAAACGGCGCAGCACCGAAGTGCGCACGGCGTCTTCCAGCGTGTCGATGAGCATGTCGCGGTCAAGGCCCTTGTCCTTGCTGATCTGGTCAATGGCCTTTTTGAGTTCAAGATTCATGTCTGCCTCCGGCTGCCGCACGTGGCGGCGTAAAATCGCTATTTGGCTTCAGGTGACGTCCCGCATGGAGAATTGCGGGAACCTTTGCCGGTCCCTTTTCCGGGAGCCTTTCCCGACCCCTTCCCTGGTTTGACTGGCTGACGAAAAATATACATGCGGATGGCCCGGCGCACTTCCGTCCAAGGCAGGCGCACGGGCGGCAAAGCCTCGGGACTGACTTCGCCCTTGGCCGAAACCACGACGGGCTCCAGCACAAAGGCGTCCACCTCCACAGCGGCGAGTCTGCCGCGCCAGAGACGGCGGGGGGCCGTCCCGGACTCAGCGCCGCCTTCGGGTGGTAGAGGCGCGTGCA
>APFI01000008.1 GCA_000403945.1 Desulfovibrio sp. Dsv1 | reverse complement strand
TGGAACCATAAGCGCGTCTGCCGAATTTATCGGCAGTTGCAGTTGAACATGCGCCGCAAGGGAAAACGGCGGTTGCCCAGCCGAGCTCCTGTCCGTCTGGAGGCGCAAGCCGTCGTCAACGGCTGTTGGTCTGTGGACTTCATGAGCGATGCGCTGATGCACGGTCAGCGTTTTCGCACGTTCAGCGTGCCTGACGATTGCAGCCGTGAAGCATTGGCTGTGGAAGTGGACACCAACCTGCCTGCGGCCCGCATCATTCGCGTACTCGACCGCATAGCCGCCTGGAGAGGCTATCCCACAAAAATGCGTATGGACAATGGCCCGGAGCTTGTCTCGGTACAGCTTGCCGGATGGGCTGAGCAGCACGGGATTGACCCTGATTCATACAACCCGGCAAGCCCACGCAAAACTCGCATGTGGAGCGGTTCAACCGCACCTTCCGCGAGGAGGTGTTGAACTTCCATGTTCCTGGCAGGCTGAGTGAGGTTCGCACCATCGTTGACGCATGGGTACAGGAATACAACGAGCAAGGGCCACACGAATCATTGGGCAATCTCACTCCAGAAGAGTTTGCCTTCAAGCATGCTGGTGGCTCCAGTTTGGCTTTGCACTAACTGAGGGGGCTTTACAAGATCATCAGTATTCCGAAGCGGGCCGGAACCGGAGTCCGCGTGGCGGACTTGCGCCGGAGACATGGCTTTTTTGATGCCACATTTTACAAGTGGCGGAGCGAGGTTGGCGGGATGAATGTTTCCGATGTCAAACGCCCCAAGCGGTTTGAAGGGGAAAACGCTCGTTTGAAAAGCTGGCAGGCGAGCGGGCCCTGGATATTTTCGCACTCAGGGACGCGCTCTCAAAAAATTTTTCGGAGCG
>APFI01000007.1 GCA_000403945.1 Desulfovibrio sp. Dsv1 | reverse complement strand
GGGTACAGGAATACAACGAGCAAGGGCCACACGAATCATTGGGCAATCTCACTCCAGAAGAGCTTGCCTTCAAGCATGCTGGGAGCTCCAGTTTGGCTTTGCACTAACTGAGGGGGCTTTACAATACCGCTAGATGGCCGAGGCCTTGGACACTTCCTACAGTCTGGCCAGCCTTAAGGTGAGCAGTTTGCTCCTCGCCCCGTCCATGCTGGCCTGGGGCCCGCTCAGCGACAAATACGGCCGCAGGCATGTTCTGTTGACCGGAAGCGCGTTTTACATTCTGCCCAGCGTCTGCATTGCCCTGGCCGCTGGCATCGGCCCGCTGCTGTTCTGACACGGGCTTCAGGCTGTGGGCAGCGGCGTGGTCAGCGCCATTCCTTGGCTGTGGTCAAAAATATCCTGCGCGGCAAGACCATGAAAAAGGTTGTCACTTGGATTCAGACCATGGCCATCTTGGCCCCCACGCTGGTTCCGGTGGCTGGCGGCGGCCTAGCCCTGTGGGAAACCCGTGCCCGTTGTCACACAGGGCTCGGTTTTCCGCGTCCCAGGACGGATTTTCGTGGTCTTGCGCGCGCCGGGTTGCAGCGCGCCGCTCCTGCTTTTTCCGCCATGAGCATGCCTTTCATGGCCTACTTGGCGGTTTCGTCCTATGTTTTCCAGAACCGATTCGGCCTGTCCGCACAGGAGCACAGCTGTTTTTTCGCCTTCAACGCGGGCATGAGCCTGCTGGGGCACCTTGCTGCACATGCGGGTTTTCCGGCACTGGCGGCGGGACGCGGCCAGTGCCGCCCATCTGCTGCTGGTCTGTCTGGCCGGGAGGCCGCTGTTGCTCTTCGGTGACAGCGAACTGTGGTGTTTCGCCTTGCTGTATGTGCCCATAAGCTTCTGCGGCGGCGCTATCCGGTCGCCTTCCACTGAATTGCGTGCGAGGGGGGGACAAGGGCGCGGTGGCCACGTTTGTTAACAGCGGGGCATTGCTTTGCGGCAGTTTTTCCTGCTGCTCTGATCCCCGCCGTTCTGGGGCGGAGCGGTGCGGTGGGCGCCATGCGCACGGAGAGTAAGTGGTTCGGGCATGAAATGTGTCAATGGTTCTGCAATGCCTTGCCTGTAACGTCTCGGCGCAGCACGAAGATCCGCGCAGCCAAGGTTTCCAGCACACGGGCGGGCGTGACGCCGTACTGGAGCATGTCCTGCGCTTCGGCCAGCCAACGGCAGCACACGGCCCGACCGCGCGCGTCCAGAGCGGCCAGGCTGATGTCCAGCGGGCTTTCGGCCTCGTCGGCCAATACGCGACTCAAAGATTTCTGACATGCCAGCAACAGGCGGCCCGCCAAGGCCGGGTACATGGCTCCCCGTGTGGAAACCTTGTCCAGAAAACCATGCCCGTCGCATAGAAAAGCGGCCAGAGTCTCTTCCCAGAGGGCTAGGGCCGCGTCTCGCGTCCGGCTGTCCGGCCAAGGCAAGGTCAGGCAGAAAGAGCGCGACACCAAGGTGGGCAGAAGCTGCTCCCGTTGCGGAGCCAGAAGTACGAAAACCGTGGTGGGCGAGGGGTCTTCTAGGACTTTGAGCAGGGCGTTGGCCGCTTCCTCGCGGTTCAGGCTCAGGCCCATGAGCAGCACCACCCGGCGGCCCTGGCCGTGCGGTGTGTCGCGCAGGCGGCTTTTCAGCTCACGCACCCGCTGCATGTTGAAGGAGCGCACCAGACCGGGATTTTCCTCATCTTCGCGATTGCTGATGCGCCCGTCATAGGCGGCCAGATCCAAGTATTCGCCCGAGGCGATCTGAAGGCAGACCGGGCAGGCTAGGCAGGGCGCGCCATCCTCCCGACTTGCGGCTTGGGGACAGTTGCAGCGCGCGGCCCAGTAGCGGGCCAGATCTAGGCGCTGTTCTTCGCTGCCGCCTTCCAGTAACAGCACTTGGGGCGGGGCCGCACCCAGCCGGTCCAGCACGGCCTTGAGCCGGCCAAAGGCAGGATTGGCCACGGCGGGAAGCAGATTTGGGTTCATGGCTGCCGCTTGGCGCGGGTTCAGAGGACGATGGTCTGGCGGCGGTCCGCGCCCACGGAAATCATGGAGACCTTCACGCCGGCGAGTTCCTCAATGCGGTGAATGTAACCCTGCACCGTGTCCGGCAGTTCCCCAAAAGAGGCGCATTCGGAAATGTCGTCTTCAAAGCCGGGCAATTCTTCGTAAACGGGCGTCACCTTCCCCAGTGCGCCTTCCTCCTGCGGCAGATATTCCAGTCGGTGGCCTTCGTATTCGTAGGCCACGCAGATTTGCAGCGCCGGAAGGTTCTGGAGCACGTCCAGTTTTGTCAGGGCAATGTCCGTGAGGCCGTTGAGACGCACGGTTTCGCGCAGCACCACGGCGTCCAGCCAGCCGCAGCGGCGGGGGCGGCCCGTGGTGGCCCCGAATTCGTGCCCCTTGGTGCGCAGATAGCTGCCCGTGTCGTCCAGCAGTTCGGTGGGGAAGGGACCGGAGCCCACGCGGGTGGTGTAGGCCTTGACGATGCCCACAATGCGGTTCAGTGTCGCGGGTGCCACGCCGCTGCCCGCCGCCGCGTTGCCCGCCACGGTATTGGAGGAGGTCACAAAGGGATAGGTGCCGTGGTCGATATCCAGATGGATGCCTTGCGCGCCCTCGAAGAGCACGTCCTGATCCGCCAGTATGGCATCATGGATGCGGGCGTCCACGTCCGTGAGATAAGGCAGCAGGCGCGGTGCCAAGCCCAGCAGTTCGTCGCAGACCGCCGCCTCATCCAGTGGGTCGAATTTGTAGAGATCGCGCAGCAGGATATTCTTTTCCAGGAGTGCGTGGCGCACCTTTTCGCGCACCAGGCCGGGATCGGCGAGATCCCCGGCGCGCAGCCCCACGCGGGCGGCCTTGTCTTCATAGCAAGGGCCGATGCCCCGGCCCGTGGTGCCGATCTTGTGCCCAGCGCGCTTGGCTTCGCGGGCTTTATCCAAGCTTTTGTGGTAGGGCATGATCAGATGGGTTTTCTTGCTGATACCCAGACGCGCGGGGGACACGTCAATGCCGCGGGCCGCCAAGTGCTCCACCTCGCTGAGGAAGACCGCCGGGTCCAGCACCACGCCGTTGCCGATCAGGCAGGTTTTGCCGTCGTGCAGAATGCCGGAAGGGATGAGGTGCAGGATGGTTTCCTCACCCTTGACCTTGATGGTGTGTCCGGCGTTGTTGCCGCCCTGAAAGCGGACTATGACTTGGCTTTGGGCGCTGAGCATGTCCACAATCTTGCCCTTGCCCTCGTCGCCCCACTGCGCGCCGATGATGACCGTATTCGACATGGTTTCACCTGCTTGGAAGTCCTCTCGCGGCGGTCTGGTTTACTGACTTTCGGACAAATCAGTAAGCATCGGTCTTGAGACCGATGCGCCGCCATTGGCGTCATCAGTGAGCGGGAAATCGCATTGTTCCACTCACGGTTCCGGATTGATAACGTATGATAAGCCTTAGTTCAACAAAATGCGGGTTCGCGTGCGGGGGGCATCCGCCTTAAACAGGCGGACCGCCCGAGAAAGCGCCGCTCAAGGGCGGCATAGCACGTGATATCAGAATGATATTTACCTCGGATGGCAAGGCAAGTCAAATACCGACGGCACAGGGACGCCGTTTTCGGGGAAGGCGGACAAGAAAGTTTTCTGTCCCATGACATGATTTGTCTGTAATGCAAATGCCTTTGAACGACTGATGCGGTGATGACGAAATCCGCTTGCGTCCAATGCGTTGCGCGCGGCAAATGTCTCTGTACGCACAAGGCCGTCCGGCTCAGCCCGCTCTTCTAATGACAGGCGTCAGTGTTTCTGTTTGGGCATCTGGAAGCGTCGCGGTATAAACCTTGCTGCGGCGCTTCAGCGGACCAGATAGGGCGGTTTTCCCGGTCGCGCCTCTCCCGCGTTCGCCTTTCCGGACTCCACCGGAATGGCTTCCGCCAGCCCCCGTTTCACCTGAAAGGCGATAGCCGGGCAAATGCGGGGCGATCAATCGCCGCAACCGCATGAAAGATGCCCCGGCTGTATCTCGATGAACTCCAGATGTGCGCGACGCTGTTGCCCTCGGCATGGCGGTAGTCGCCGTGTTCCGGCGCGATGCGGATGAAGAAGGCCGGCATGTCTTGCGCTGCACGTCCGAGTCCGCGCCCTCGTTGGCTGTCAGGCCACAGGTGTGCGGACAGACCGTGCTCACGGGCCATGTATTCCGTGAAGGCGCGCAGTTTCAGGGTGATGTCGCGCATTTCGCAACGCGCGCGGGTGTCAAATGTGAGGGTATGCAATATAATCCAGGGGCTGTCCAAGCCAGGCCGAATGGGCCAGGATAGCTTAAGCACGAAAGACAAAGCGGATTAAGCTCGCGACAACAGTCTGAATTGATAAAACCTTTGGGGCTGTCCTGGCTAATGTTAATGTTTAGCCGCGTTAACCCAATGAATTAGCTGTGTTAGAAGTTCTCGATGATTGCCGCCATTGAACCGCCATTCGCACTCCTTCAGGAACCAGTAAAAATGTTCAGGCTTGATACCGTTGAAGCGTCGCAAGTGTCTTTTGGCCTGATTCCGGAAGTTTTCTATCCCATTAATATGATTACCTTCTTCTGCGAACAGTCTTGAATGACTGATCCGGTGATGGTGGAAACCACTCGCATCCAGGGCATTATACGCTCTGAAAGTATCGGTATACACGATACTGTCCGGCTCAACGCGCTCCTCAATAATGGGCATCAGTGTTTCGGTGCGTGCGTTGGGAATTATGGCCGTGTAAACTTTGTCATTACGCTTCAGCAAACCGAAAACAGCTATCTTCCCGGCAGCTCCACGTCCGCGTTTTCCTTTTCGCACCCCATCGAAACAGCTTTCATCGACTTCAACCTCGCCAGATAAACGCTAACTGGGCAAATGCGGGCAATCAGACGTCGCGGGCGCATGAAATACGAGGCTGCCGTATTGCGGCGTACACCAACAATTTCTCCTGCCGCGCGAGCCGTTGATCCTACCACAAAAAAGCGTATCGGTTCAGATTGCTGCCGAGTGCCCAGTCTGCTCCGTCGTTCGTACATGCCACATCCTGGCATATTTCCTTAGCCACAGGACAGCCCCAAACGTATTATTGGTCCTGCAACAGACTGTCTCCCGGCAAAAAAGGCCCGCGTGTCGGTGGTACATTGGCCCACGACCACAGTCTGTTTTCGCAGCTGGCCGGGGGGGTGGTCACAGTCCTCCAAGTGTAGCAACAGACAATGCAAGCTGTGGAGCTTCCGCAGCAACACTGCATTGGTATTCACTTCCAACATTGATGTCCTTGCTTGTCCACATTGCAGGAGAGTATGCAGATAGCGTTATTTCTTCTTGATATCGTTCGTAAAAATTCAACGATATTTTTTCTTGGCAAAAATCTGCGGGCAGCGATACTAGCCAATCCGCGGTAATAGATTCTGTACACACCTGAAAACTGTCCAATGGAACGCTGAGACCTTTCCCATTGGCTTTGAGAACTGCCTCTTTTCGTGTCCAGCAACGGTAAAACGCCGTATTTTGTTCTTGTTGCGGCAAATTTTTTATGGAGGTGTATTCGTGATGATGTAGTTCTGCGGAAAGACTCAGAACGTCCTGTAGCTGACATTTTCTTTCCACATCAATTCCGACAGGCGCATCGCGGCAAAATGCTGTCAAAACCATACCGCCTGAGTGGCTGATGGAAAAATGAACATCCGATCCGGGGTAATATGGTTTGCCGAAAGGATTAAGTGAGAATTCGGCAACGATCTCCCGCTTCAGGGTCGCCTGTAAAACGCGACGTACAAGCGCCCGGCCCGCCAAGTGGCGAAAGGCATCCGCAATGTGCCTGAAACGCGCGGCTTGGGTTCGTTCTCCGCCCGTGACATAACGGCAGCAGGCTTCAGGACATGGGGAGCTCTCGTCAATGGCCCAGCCTATACAATATATGGTGCCATACTGCACTGTTGGGAAATGGTATGCTGAAAATGTCGTTCTTTTTATCATATTTTTGGGTCGGGAATAGGGCATGCGGCATGTTTCGGATGTTTTTACAGTTCGATCGAAGCTGCAAAATGGTCTGTCTGACTCAGCCTTTATTAAACAGCTGACCACGAAAAGCTGCATTTTCAGACAGCAAGGCAAGAATTGGCTGAAACCGTCGTTTGCAGTGCCGTTGCATGAAAAAGTCTGCTTTGCAGTATGCTGATATATATGGACATATTTTAAATAATACAGCTGTAAAATATTTATCTATGTAACGTAATTTTAGATTCAAAAGTATTATTGTAGATCATTTAAAAGAATATATTTCCGTCAATACCTGTGCACAACAGGTGTTTTGCTTCGAAAACGAAGCCGTCAAGGCTTTTTCGTGCGACGATCGCTGCAATTTCACCAATCAACATCGAGCTGATCCTCTGCCAGAGAAGTGTCGCCTCCATTATTTTCGTCGTTCCTGAACATTCGCCCTCCAAATTAACCCTGTAAAAGGTATTCGGAATTTCGGCCCGGCAGTCAGCCTCCTTGGAAGCGCTCACCAGTTTTTGTATGGATGCGGCCATATCCCCTTCCATTTCCTATGTTTCATCGGAACGGAGGGTTCTTCGTCGTTTGATGTGGAGTTGACAGCGCCCCCAGCCAGTTTGGATAGTCCCCTTTCAGGAGGGCTGCCATGCAGGCTGAAGAACTTTTTGCCCTGGGCCTTGGCCTCACGCCGCCCT
>APFI01000006.1 GCA_000403945.1 Desulfovibrio sp. Dsv1 | reverse complement strand
CAACCGCATGAAAGATGCCCCGGCTGTATCTCGATGAACTCCAGCGGGCTCGCCGGCGGCGGGATCCGCGGCTCCCGCAACAAAAGGTTTTATCAATTCAGACTAATGAACCGTGACGCGCGGACTGATGCGCCGCATTTCCGCCGGGGCGTTTATGCCTCGTCCCTGTCCAGCAGATCCAGCATCAGACCCACCACCCGCGCCTTGTTGGCCGTGAAGTCCAGCCGATTCTGGCGCTCCCAGAAGCGCGCCCGCCGGGCCTGCTTGAGCATGGACAGAAAAATGTTGCGGATTTTCACGTCACCCACGCGGTCCATGAGGCCCATAAAGGCAAAACCGTTGCGCGGCCGGGCGAAGGTGTGCCGGGCCTCACGCTCGTGGTGGGCCAGCACCATGCCGGGCACGCGCATGTGCGCCAGTTCGTAGACCGTGCGTCCGGCCGAGCAGATGGCCAGATCCGCGCCTTCCATCATGCGGCTCATGACGTTGGTGGCCCAGGTAAAGCTCACTAGGGGATTTTTCAGCGCGCGCAGATGGGCTTCCATGGACTCCTTGTGGGCGTAGCCCGGTCCGGCCACCAGACGGATGGCGATGCCGTAGGCCCGGCAGATGGGCTCAATGATGTCCAGCACCCGGCGCGAGCAGTCCCGCTGGTCCGTGCCGCCAAAGGTGATCAGCACGGTGCGCGTTTCGGACCGCAGGGGATTGCGCGCCGCGCCCACGAACTCATCGCGCAGGCAGAAATAGTCCGGCCCGCAGCGCAGGCGTTCCGTGCTCTGGCCGCTTTCGTACAGTGCGTTGACCACCAGCTGGGCCAGTTCCGCGCCCGGCCCCTCATCCTCGAAGTTGACGCAGCGCGCGCCGCCCGCGCGCAAACGCTCCATATAGGCCGTGCCGGTATTCAGAAAGTCGTTGACTACCAGATCGGGCCTCAGGGCCAGCACCGCGTCGGCCAGTTCCTCGCCGCCCTGGCGCACGATGCGGTACTCTTTGCTGGCGATGTTTTCCACGGCCAGTTCGCTTTCGCGGGTGCAGACAAAGGTAATCTTGTGGCTGGTGATTTCGTGGGCCAGCATGAGCGCACGGAAGACATGTCCCATGCCGATGGCCGGGTACCCGGCCACTACAAAAACCACATGCCGCCGCAGTAGCAGGCGCTCGCAGATCCACCAGTCCTGATAGGACTGGATCTCGATGGACCGCTCGTTGAGAAAATAGGGGATGATCCTGCCCGGATGCCGGACCGGAGGATGGCCCGTCGACAGCGCCGGATCCGCGTCCGCTCCCGTGCCCCCCCGCAGCAGGGCCAAACGCAGAATGATCAGGGCCCGGCTTTCCACCAGAAACTGTTCCTCGCCGCCGTCCGTGCCCCCGGCGCTGTCCAGCAGGCTTTCCAGAGTGTCGCCGCGCACGTTCCAGATGCGCTGGCGCACGCTCTTCACCGTGACCAGACTGTCGGCCCCGGCCTCCAGGTATTTTTTCCAGGCGTCCTCCACGTCCACCCAGGTCAGCAGCGGGCAGGAGGCGCGCAGGATGACGCAATGTTCGTAGCGCCGGGCCAGCTCGCCCAGCAGGTCGCGCATCTCGGTTACAATGTCCAGACTGGTGAAGCGCAGATCCCTGTTCCAGTGAAAGCCCACACCCGCGCGCTCGCAGATCAGCGAGATTTCCTGGCTGTCCGTAAGCGCCACAATGTCCTCGCCCGGCGCCACGGCGCGCGCCGTATGGATGGCCCGCTCCATAAGCGTGACCCCGGCCAGCTTTTTGACCAGCTGGTCGGGGATGACCGCGTTCTTCTTGACGGCCGGGATTACGATGCAGCGTTCTTTCACCGTCGTCCTATCCCCGACGCAAGGCGGTCAGGACGTCGCGCGTGGCCGCCAGCATGTAGTTGAAATCCTCCTCGCTCAGCCAGTGCTGGAAGGGGAAGGATATCATGCTGTCGAAAAAGGCGTCCGCATTGGGGCAGTCCGCCGTGCCGTAGCCCAAACGCCGGTAATAGTCGTAGCGGTCCAGCGGAATGTACTGCACCACGCATTTGACGCCTTTTTCTTGGGACATGGCGCGCATGAAGCGGTCGCGCATCTCCGGCCCGGCGGTCATGCGCGCGGCCAGCAGATGATAATTGTGGCGGCGGTTGTCTACGCGGTGGAATTCCAGTTCCGGAAAGTCGGCCAGGGCGTCCATGAAGCGCAGGGCCCGCGCGCGCTTTTCGTCGTTGATCCGGTCGATGCGGTCCAGCAGCTTCGCGCCGAGCGCGCATTCCACCTCGCCCAGGCAGTAGTTGTTGGGCATGAGCATGTCGCCGTCCAGCATGGGCACGTCCACGTTGCCCATGGCCGGTTTCCAGTAGTCCGGGCGCTCGAAGCCGTAGGCGCAGTGCCCGTTGTGGCGCAGGGCGGGCACCACGGCGGCCAGGGCCGGGTCGCGCACGTAGAGCATGCCGCCCTCGCCCAGAGTGGTCAGATTCTTGTGCGAGTGGAAAGAAAACACGGCCATGTCGCCGAAGCTGCCCGCCTTTCCGCCCTCCACCTCCGCGCCGATGGCCTGGGCCGCGTCCTCAATGAGAATCAGGCCGCGTTCCTTGCAGAGGGCCGCGATGGAGGGCATGTCTGCCACATAGCCGTAAAGATGGACCACCACCACGGCTTTGGTCTTGGGCGCTAGGACTTTTTCGATACTTGCGGCGGTGACCACGCGGGTGAGCGGGTCCACGTCGGCCCAGACCAGACGCGCGCCCTTTTTCTGATAGGGGTAGGCCGAAGCCGTAAAGGTATGCGAGGGAATGACCATCTCGTCGCCGGGCTTGAAACGGCAGAGCTGGGCCGACATTTCCAGGGCCGCGCAGCCGTTCATGGTAGTGAAGCAACTGCCTTTGGCCACTCCCTGGTATTGCGCGAACTTGCTTTCAAATTCGCGCATGTAACTGCCCTGGGTCAGGGGATCGGCGTTGCGCATGGCATCCACGACCACGGCGATTTCCTCTTCCGTATAGCGGATGGCGCGTCCGCTGAAATTGACCTTGATGTCCATATGCGAATCCTCCCGGATGATGGCGGGGATGAAGAAGCGGTTCACCTGTATCACGGCGGAACCGGTCCGGCGAAAATCACCTGCTTTAATCTGTTTTTTCCGCCATGCGCTTCAGCGCGGCCGCAAAGACATGCGGGTGAAAATCGTAATACGTGTAATAGCCGGCGGCCGCATCTTCAATACTCACCCGTTTTCCTCCCACACGGAACCATTCCCGTCCGGGAAAAACGAACAGGTCGTGGTAGCGGGTGATGATGGGCCAGCTGTTGAAACCGAAACTCCACGGGCCATTGCGGATTTCCCGCATGGCCGCCTCCCGCGTGACCGTCAGCCCCAGAACGCGCAACATCCCGGCGAACAGGCTGGCCAGCATTCTCTCGCCGGGGTGATTCCAGGTGTAAAACAGCGCTTCGCGCGCATATTCCCGGCGCGCCATATCCAGCGTGCCCAAAGCCACGCCCTGTTCCCGCCGGGCATATTTCTCCCAGGTGCGCTCCAAGGTGCGGCGCACCGCCGGAGCCCTGAACAGCCCATGATTGACGTAGACCTCGGTCACTTCTTCCAAGGGCAGACCGGCGGCGCGGCACTGCACGATGACACGGCTGTGCCATTCCAGCGGCGGCGGGAAACGTTCTTCAGCGCCTCCGCCGGGCACGTTCAGCACGTCGGGGAAATAGGCCTCGAAGTTGGGCGCGGAGAAGGTTACCAGCCGCCCTCCCAGCAGAGGTCGCAGGCCTGCGGTATTGCACGCGCCGTAGCTGAACAGGGGCTGGCTGAACACCAGATCGCAACGCGCCGCCCGCGCGGCCAGAACGTCGGTTTCCGCCCCGACCTGCACCCGCTGGATTACAGGGACCGGGAGGACATTCCATTTCCCGCGCAACGGGGTATACCCGGCCAGCAGCCCGGCCAGACGTTCCGCGACGCAATTGCCCAGCACCATCAGCGTGCGCACGCCGTCACTCCCGCGACATGGCCGGGCGTGCCCGCCGGAGCCAAATACCTACATCCGCTTGAAACGCTCAATCACGTTTTCTTTGGTGAGAATTTTCTTGAAGTCCGGGCCCAGACGGTTGGTCAGGGGTTTTTCATGCACGATGCTGGCCTCGTACAGGGCCGTGTACTGCGCGTCGGTCAGGCCCCGGCAGATGCCCTTGGGCAGGTCGATGCCCTGACGTTCGATCATGGTCATAAAATCCCGGTACTCCGTGGGGTAAATGTCTTCCTGTACGGACAGTGCGTAACAGTTGGCCAGACCGTGGTGCATGTGCAGCGCCATGCTCAGACCCGCCGAAACGGGATGCACCACACCCACGAAACCGGCGGCCATGCCGCCCAGGAATGAGGCGATCATCAGCAGTTCGCGGTTTTCGTCGCTCATCATGTCGTCGGAAAGAAAGACCCGTTTGCAGATGTCGATGGCCTTTTCCGCCAGGGAATCCACCACCACATTGCGGTAGGATCCGGAAAGGCTTTCGAAGCAATGCATGTAGGTGTCGATGCCCGTGTAGAAGTACTGGTTGCGCGGCACGCTGGCGGTCAGGTCCGGGTCCAGAAGCACCTGGTCGAACATGGTGTAGTCGCTGTTCATGCCCAGTTTGAGGTTCTTGGCATCATTGCAGATGATGCCGGTGCGCGAGGTTTCCGAGCCCGTGCCGGACAGGGTGGGCACGGCGATTTTGTAGGGCGCCGGATGCCTGACCAGCTCCCAGCCCTGATAGTCCTCGGCCCTGCCGGGATTGGTCAGCAGATTGCCCACGCATTTGCAGGTGTCCAGCGTGGAGCCGCCGCCGAAGGCCAGCAGGGCGCAGGGCGTCTTGCCGTCCAGAAATACCCTGACCCGGGCGGTGTAGCCGTCCACGCTGTCCGTAGTGGGTTCTTCCATGGTGTCCACGTAAACCACCATGTCCCAGTGCTCCACGGGCAGGCGCTCCGCCAGATTTTTGCCTTCAAAGTAATGATCCAGAAAGAACACCGCCGGTCCGTCCTGCGCCTTGCGGCGGGGGGTCAGCAGATCGCCCAGCTGGGACAGGGCGCCCCTGCCTATCATATAGTAACCGACATTTTTCGCATTGCGGTACATGAACAGCCTCACAGTATGGAGATGATTCCGGGGCCATACGCCAAGCCGCCCGTTCTGGCAAGAGGGGACGGAAGGCAGGGCCGCACGGAGGATTCAGTCCCGCGCTCTTTGTTTAAGAAAAACTCCCAGTTGGCGGGGGTTTCCAGAAAGCTTTCAGCTATACGCCGTATCTGCCGATCTGGACACACCGCTATAACCATGTGCGGTCACATTCGGCTCTTGGTAGAAATTCTCCAGCTTCATCCCTGAGCACAGAGTGAACAACGTATTGCCGCTCTACAACCAGGTTCAGGACTCATTAATTATATAAGGATCATGACTCGTTTTTAGCCTTTTGCGTGGTTCTCGGCTAGACGTCATTTCATGATTCCCTGATGACTCTTCCGAGTAAAATCATGGAAAATGCCAAATC
>APFI01000005.1 GCA_000403945.1 Desulfovibrio sp. Dsv1 | reverse complement strand
CTCCTGAGTTGGCTATAACGTATACCAGTACTCAAAGGGACTAAACACGCCTGTAAGGGCGTGGAGTAGTGGATAGGCTTCCTCACACTGTTCCTTGAGGGAAAATTGAAATATAAAATATTATGAGTCTAAATAGGTCTATTTGGACGTAAAATGAGCGTTTGAAAACCACAACCTGCTTATCCACTTCCCGCCGCCCGCTCGCGCGGCTCACCAGATCCACGACCGTCATGAAGGAAAGGCTGGTGTCGCTGGAGTCGAAAACGCCCAAGGTGTCGATATCGCCGATGCTCATGCTGCCGTCGCCGGCCTTGCCCAGCAGGCGGTTGATCTTCTGTTTGAGGGTCGTTTTCAACTGCTCCTGCGCCTTGGTGACGCTTTTTTTCACCTCCACGAAGTCCTTGACGCTCAGGCTTTTGTCCGCAAATGAGCGCAACGTGGACAAAATGAAAAAATTCTCCAGGCGTTGGCCCTGCGGATCCATAAATTTTTTGTGGCTTTCCTCGTCCACATAGAGGGCCAGAATCTGCATGTTTTTGGGGGAATACCGGCCAAGAACTTGCGCATGCCGAGATAGGGCTCCTTGTCCCCGGCCATATAGCCCTGCGGCACCCTGTAGCTGATGCTCTCGCCGCCGATGCCGGACTTGCGCCAGCCCGCGTGAAAACCCTGCATGCCCTCGAAATTTTTGCGGTTGACGTAGGTTTCGTCGAACTTGAGGCGGTTGACGGCATCCAGGGCCAGGGACACGTTGCGCGTGTAGATGGAGGAGGTCAGGCCGTACTCGCAGTCATTGGCCAGAGCGATGGCTTCATCGAAATCGCTGAAGGTCAGCATGGGCAGCACCGGCCCGAAGATTTCCTTGCGCACGATTTCCATATCCTGGCGGCAATTGCGCAGCAGCGTGGGCATGTAGAAATAGCCCTTCTTTCTGTCCGCAGGCGCGCCGCCCGTGACCGCCTCCGCCCCGTCGGCCCTGGCCCGGCGGACCATGCCTTCGATTTTGGCCAGTTGCTCGGCGTTGATCTGGCTGCACATGTCCGGCGCGGGTTCGTCAAAAGGATCGCCCAGACGCACGGCTTCAAAAGCTTTGACCAACTTTTCCGCGAAGGCGCCGGCAATGCTCTCGTGCACATAGACCCGCTCCGCGCAGTTGCAGACCTGGCCGCTGAAGATCGTGCGCGAGGCCGTGACGGCTTTGGCTGCCAGATCCAGATCCGCGTCCGCGCAGACGATGGCCGGAGCCTTGCCGCCCAGTTCGAGAGAAACCTTGGTGATGTTGGCCGCGCCGGCCGCGATGATGCGCTGCCCGGCCTCCACGCTGCCGGTGAGGGAAACCATGTCGGTGAGCGGGCTTTTGGCCAGGGCTTCGCCCAAGCGCGCCCCGCCGCCGGTGACCACGTTCAGCACGCCCTTGGGCAGGTCCAGCCCGGCGGCAATTTTGGCGAATTCCATGACCGTGACCGGGGCCACGCTGCTGGGCTTGATCACCACGGCGCACCCGGCCAGCAGGGCCGGAGCCACCTTGCGGGCCGTGACAAAGAGCGGGAAATTCCAGGGACAGATGCCCGCCACCACGCCGATAGGCTGACGGTAGAGCAGGATATTTTCACGCGGGTGGTCACTCTGGATGATTTCGCCTTCATAGATCCGCGCCCAACCGGCGTAATAGTCGAAATATTCGGCGGTGAAATCCACCTCCACCTGCGCCAGGGGCAGGGTTTTGGCCTGCTCCCCGGCCAGGATGACGGCCAGTTCCGTGCGCCGCTCGCGGATGCCCCCGGCCAGCTTTTTCAGCGCCGTGGCGCGCGGGCGCCGGCAGCGCGGCCCGCGCGTCCTCCGCGCCGCCGTCAGGCACTTGGGCCATGATTTCTCCGCTGGAGGGGTTCTCCACATCAATCATTCCCGTGCCGGGGCGGCTAACCAGTTCGCCGTTGATGAACTGTGCATAGATGCGCATGGGGCTCTCCCTGAAAAAGGTTGGCGGGTACGCCGGGACGGCAGCGCGGCCGCCTCTCCATGTTTGCAAGCATACCTCCAGAGCGGCAAAACCGTAAAGACCGTGACCACGGAAAAGAAGAATCTCCCCCGCGCCGGGCCGAAACACGGAGCCGGGGAAATTGCTGCAAACCGGGTCTGCCCGCGCCCAAGGCACGCGGCGCGGCTAGGCCTCGCTGCCCATGCGGAAGTCCACGCGGATCTTGAACAGTTTTGTGGCGGGCAGGTTGAGAATGTCCACGCCGGTGCGCGCCCTGATGTCGTCCAGCACAGCCTGGGCCTCCTCGCGCGAGGGACTGATCAGGGTGAACCAGAAGTTGTAGCTGTGCTCGCGCAGATAATTGTGGGTCACGCCGGGCCGGGCGTTGACTTCGGCTATAAAGGCATCCCACTTGTCCTCGGGCACCTTGGCCGCGCAGAGAGTGGACACGAAACCCAGCTTGGCGGACTGGAAGTTGGCCCCCAGACGACGGATGATCTTGCTGCGGCGCAAGACCCGCACCCGCTCCAGGGCTTCTTCCTCGGGAATGCCCAGGCGTTGGCCCAGTTCGGCGTACGGCCGGGGTGTCAGAGGAAAATCCGTCTGGATGATGTCCAGAAGCTGCCTGTCCAGACTGTCCATGCGGTTGTCCGCCGGGGGAAGAGCGCCGCTCTCCTCGGCTTTACGGGTCTGTTTGTCCATAGTGCAGTCCTGCGCACTGTTTGCCGGGTCGCCGCGCCCCCGGAGTCAGCGTGTCTTCATTTTCACGGGCTGATAGGTGCACAGCGGTTCCGGCCCCATGTGGTCCCCGTGCATGCTTCGGGCGCGAGCCCGGCAGCCGCCGCAAACCCTGTGGAACTCGCACAAGCCGCACTTGCCCCTGTAACAGGACTGGTCGCGGAACTGGCGGAAGTATTCGCTCCTGCGCCATATTTCCGGGAAGGGCGTTTCGCGCACATTGCCGCAGTTTAGTTCCAGGTAACCGCAGGGCTGGACTTGGCCGGTATGGCTGATAAAGCAGAAGCCCGTGCCGCCCAGACAGCCCCTGGTCATGGCGTCCATGCCGAAGGTTTCCGGCGTGACGCGCAGGCCTTCCTCATGCGCGCGCTGGCGCATGATCCGGTAATAGTGCGGCGCGCAGGTAGCCTTGAGGTGCATGCTTGTGCCCTTGCGAAAATCATAAAGCCAGTGCAGCACGTCCTCGTATTCCTGTGCGGTGATGACCTGATCCTCCAGCCCCGAAGCCCGGCCCATAGGTACCAGCAGAAAGATGTGCCAAGCCGCCGCGCCGATGCGTTCGCAAAGCTTGAAAATTTTTTTGAAGCTGCCCAGGTTGTTGCGCATCACCGTGGTGTTGATCTGGAAGGGCACGCCCGCGTCCCTGAGATGGCTGATACCGCGCATGCTGGCCTCGAATGCGCCGGGCACGCATCGGAAGGCGTCGTGGCTTTTCGCGTCGGCCCCGTCAATGGAGATGGAACAGCGCTCCACCCCGGCTTCCTTGATGCTCCGGGCGTTTTCCGGCGTGATCAGGGTGCCGTTGGGCGAGAAGGCGCAGGTCAGTCCCTTGGCGTGGGTATAGGCCACCAGTTCATAGACGTCCAGCCGGATCATGGGATCGCCGCCAGTAAAAATGATGATGGGATTGCCCACCTGCGGGAAGGTGTCGATGAGCGCCTTGGCCTCGAACGTGGACAATTCGCCGGGATAGGGCTCGGGATGGGCTTCGGCCCGGCAGTGCTTGCAGGCCAGATTGCAGGAGCGGGTCACTTCCCAGGCGATGAGGCGGCAGACAGGGCTGCCGTCCTCCAGCACGCGCGGCTTGCCAGGCGCGCCGTCCGGATGCCTTGTCGGATGGCCGGTCACGGATCCCGGATGAGCGCCGGAATGCTGGTCCTGTCCGTGCATTAGCGCGCCAGCCTTTGCCGGAGGATTTCCTCGGCGAAATAGGTGATGAGCATGTCCGCGCCCGCGCGTTTGAGGCCCTGCAAGCTTTCCATCATGACCGCGCGCTCGTCGATCCAACCGTTAAGCCCGGCCGCGCGGATCATGGAATATTCGCCGCTGACCTGATAGGCGCAGAGCGGCACGTCCACATGTTCGCGCACCAGACGGATGATGTCGCTGCACGGGCCGGCGGGCTTGATGATGAGCGCGTCCGCGCCCTCGTCCAGATCCGCACGGGCTTCGATCAGGGCTTCGCGGGCGTTGCTGGGGTCCATCTGATAGGATTTGCGGTCCCCGCTGGCCGGGGCGGATTCCGCCGCGTCGCGAAACGGCCCGTAATAGGGTCCGGCATACTTCACGGCGTAGGACATGATGGGCAGCTCTTTGAGGCCGCCTTCGTCCAAAGCCGCGCGGATGGCCGCCACCCGCCCGTCCATCATGTCCGAGGGGGCCACCATGTCCGCGCCGGCCGCCGCGTGGCTCACCGCCGTCCTGGCCAGCAGGGGAAGGGTGGGGTCGTTGAGCACGGTCCCGTCGGGCATCAGCACGCCGCAATGGCCGTGGCTCATATATTCGCAGAGGCAGACGTCGGTAATCACGATGAGCCTGGGCCAGCGCTCCTTGAGACGGCGTACGGCATGCTGCACGATGCCGTCCTCGGCATACGCGCCGCTGGCCTTTTCGTCTTTTTTGGCCGGAACGCCGAAGAGCAGCACGGCTGTCAGGCCCGTATCCACAGCCTCTTCCACCTGCTTTTCCAGTTCACCCAGCGCAAGCTGGCACTGGCCGGGCATGGATGCCACTTCCCTGCGGAAGGACCGGTCTTCGGTTTCCACCACAAAGTAGGGCATGATCAGGTCTTCCACCAGCAGGGGCGGAGTTTCGCGCACCAGGGCGCGGAGCTCCGGGGTCCAGCGCAGCCGGCGGCCGCGACGAAATGGTGTGGTCATGATTTTTTCCCTTATTATGTATGCCGGGCAACCTTTCTTGTTATTGACCGTCTTTACGCTAAACCTGTTCTTTTCCGAAGGACACTTCGCCCAATACTGAGGACTGGACCAGAGTATTTTTGCTCACAAGCCGCCATTTTTGCAGCATCCGGTGCGCCGCTATAGTCCGATTTCCCCGTCAGTGAGATAACAGGCCGGATCCTGCGCCCATTCGTCACCGTAAAAAGCCTCGGCCCTGGCCCGGAAGTTGCCACCGCAGATGTTCAGATACCGGCATCTGGCGCAACGGCCGCCCACATGGGCCTTTTTGTTCTTGAGTTTGTTCAGCAGTTCGATGGACGGGTCGTCCCAGATCTGCGAGAAGGGCCGCTCCAGCACATTGCCGAAGACGTGCTCACGCCAGAACTGGTCGGCGTGCACCTTGCCGTCCCAGGAAATACAGCCGATGCCCCGGCCCGAATTGTTGCCCTCGTTGTACTGCAAGAGCTCAAAGACTTCTTCGGCCCGTTTGGGTTCCTCGTGCTTCAGGCGCATCCAGACATAGGGGCCATCGGCGTGGTTGTCCACGGTGAGGATTTCCTTAGGATGGCCTGCGTCAAACAGGGCGCGGGTTTCATCCATGATCAGGTCTAGCACGGCGCGGGTTTCGGCGTGGTCCAGGTCTTCCTTGATCAGTTCCGAGCCCCGGCCCGAATAGACCAGATGGTAAAAACAGGCGCGCGGCGCTTCCAGATCTTTGAGCAGCCGGAAGATGCCGGGGATTTCCGCCACATTACGCTTGTTGATGGTGAAGCGCAGGCCCACCTTGAGGCCCTCGGCTTGGCAGTTGGCGATGCCCTGCAGGGCTTTTTTGAACGCGCCGGGCACGCAGCGGAAATGGTCGTGCACATCTTCCATGCCGTCCAGGGAAATGCCCACATAGGACAGGCCCACTTCCTTGAGTTCGTGCGCTTTCTGCGGCGTGATCAGGGTGCCGTTGGTGGAGATCACAGCGCGCATGCCCTTGCCGGTGGCGTGGCTGGCCAGTTCCACCAGATCCTTGCGCACCAGTGGCTCGCCGCCGGAAAAGAGCATTACCGGCACGCCGAAGCCCGCCAGATCGTCGATCATGGCCTTGGCCTGTACGGTATTGATGTCGTCCGTGCCGTCCACTTCCACGGCATGGGCGTAGCAGTGCACGCATTTCAGATTGCAGCGCCGGGTCATGTTCCAGACAATGACCGGCTTCTTGTCCTTGGAAAATTGCAGCAGATGCGAGGGCAGTTTGCCGGATTCCCGGCCGTAGCGCAGCGCGTCCGAAGGTTCCACCTGCCCGCAGTACAATTTCGAAATGCCTATCATCAGGATAGTCCTTATTTTTCTATCAGGTTTTTCAGCACGGCAAAGGCTTTGTCCAGACCTTCGGGCCTGGAGCCTCCGGCTTGGGCCAGATCCGGACGGCCGCCGCCCGCGCCACCGCAGGGCGCGGCCACCTGTTTGATCAGGGCCGGAGCCGTGAAGCGGCCGTGCAAATCTTTGGAAACATAGAGCAGCAGGCCCACCTTGTCCTCTTCCACCGTGGCCAGACATGCCACGCACGCGCTGGAAAGGCGGGAACGCACGTCGTCCATGACCCCGCGCAAAGTCTTGACCGGCACATTGTCCATGCGTGCGGCCAGCAGGCGCACGCCGTTGACATCCTCGGCCCGGCGCAGCAGGTCCGCGCCCGCAGCGGGCGCTGCGGAGACCTTTTCCGATGCCTTGCGCATCTTCTTGACTTCAGTCTGCAAAACCTGTACGCGCTCGGCCAGCTGGCCGGGTTTGGACTTGAGCATTCCGGCCAGAGCCGCCGCCTCGGCGCGCTGCTCCACGGCCAGACTGTAGGCGTTCCATCCGGTGACCGCCTCAATGCGGCGAACGCCCGCAGCCACGCCGGTTTCTGCCACGATCAGGAACGATCCGGCCTGACCTGTGCGGCTAAGATGCGTGCCGCCGCAAAGTTCCACAGACTCGGGGCTTTCGTCCTCGCGGCCCACGCTCAGCACGCGCACAGTCTCGCCGTACTTCTCGCCGAACAGGGCCATAGTTCCGTTGGCCAGAGCCTGTTCGCGCGGCATTTCGCGCGCGGTCACCGGCAGATCGGCTAGGATGGCGCGGTTCACGTCGCGCTCCACGGCGGCCAGCTCCTCGGGTGTCAGGGCCGCGATGTGTGAAAAGTCAAAACGCAGGCGCTGACCGTCCACCAGGGAACCGGCCTGCTTGACGTGGCCGCCCAGTGTCCGGCGCAGGGCCGCGTGCAGCAGATGCGTGCTGGTATGGTTGCGGGCCGTGGCATGGCGGATGTCCGCGTCCACACTGAGGGCCGCCTCCTGTCCCGTGTGCAGCTCGCCGCGCAAGACTTCGATTTCATGCACAATAAGATCCGGCGCGGGTTTGCGGGCGGTCAGCACTCTGGCTTGGCCCGACGCGGCGGAAAGCATGCCGGCATCGCCCGCCTGACCGCCGGATTCGCCGTAAAACGGCGTTTTTTCCGTCACGGCGAAGCCGATTTCGCCTTCGCCCAGAAGGTCCACAGGCGCGCCCCCGACGTTCAGCAGAGCTGTAATCGGGCTTGCGGCCGTGAGGCTTTCATAGCCCACAAAGACGCTGCGCAGGCCGTCGGCGGCCAGCTTTTTGAAGGCCGAGTCGCCCTGCCCCGTGCCCTGGCCCAGCAGACCGCCCTTTTTCTGATGTTCGCGGGCGCGCTCGCGCTGTTCGCGCATGTGGGCCTCAAAGCCCGGCCCGTCCGCCGTGAAGCCGCGTTTGCCCGCCACGTCCGTGACGATATCCAGGGGGAAGCCGTAGGTATCGTAGAGCTTGAAGCAGAACGCTCCGGGGATGACCGCCTGTCCGGCGGCGTCCAGGCACCGCAATTCCTCGTCCAGCAGATGCAGACCCTTCTCCAGAGTCAGGGAGAAGCGCTGCTCCTCCTCAAACACCGCGCGGTCGATGAAGTCCGCGTTCTCCGACAGGTCGGGGTAAGCCTCGCCCATGACCTCCGTGACCTTGCGGGCCACCTTGTGCATGAAGGGCTCATGCACGCCCATGAGCGTGGCAAAGCGCAGTGCCCGGCGAATCAGGCGGCGCAGCACATAGCCGCGGTTTCCGTTGGAGGGCAGCACCCCCTCGGCGATGAGAAAGGCGGCGGAACGGCTGTGGTCGGCGATGACGCGCAGGGCCGTGTCCACATCGTTGGTGTCCGGCGCACTGAAACTATAGGTCACGCCGGCCAGTCCGGCCGCGTACTGGATGATTTTCTGAAAAAGATCGCAGTCGAAGTTGGAACGCTTGCCCTGGCAGACTGCGGTGATGCGCTCCAGCCCCATGCCGGTGTCGATGTTGGGCGCGGCCAGCAGGGCGCGGCTGCCGTCGGCGGCTTGGTTGAACTGGGTGAAGACCAGATTCCAGATTTCCAGAAAGCGGTCGCAGTCGCATTTGCCGATGCCGCAGTCCGGCCCGCAGGACATGTCCTCGCCCTGGTCGATATAGATTTCGGAACAGGGGCCGCAGGGACCGGTGTCGCCCATGGTCCAGAAATTGTCCTTCTCGCTCATGCGGATGATGCGCGCGTCGGTGAGTCCGGCCACTTCTTTCCAGATTTCGGCGGCCTCGTCGTCCTCGCGGAAAACCGTAACCCAGAGCTTTTCCTTGGGCAGTTGCAGTTCCTCGGTGGCGAACTGCCAAGCCCAAGTGATGGCCTCGCGCTTGAAGTAGTCGCCAAAGGAGAAATTGCCCAGCATTTCGAAAAAGGTGTGGTGACGCGCGGTGCGGCCCACGTTTTCCAGATCGTTGTGTTTGCCGGACACGCGCAGGCATTTCTGGCAGGAGGCCGTGCGGCTGTAGGCGCGCGTCTCCTCGCCCAGAAAGAGCTTTTTGAACTGGACCATGCCCGCGTTGGTGAACAGTAGGCTGGGATCATTGGGCGGGATCAGCGGTCCGGACGGCACGACTTCGTGCCGGTGGCGCAGAAAAAAGTCTAAATAACGATGGCGGATTTCTTGGGCGGTCAGCATGCGGGCTCCGTGGCGGGGCTGCCCGGCCAATGTTGCGGCGGCCGGGGAAAGAATTACGGCCGGGGGAGAGAACACCCGGCCCGGACGGCTACTCGTATTCCGGCGCGACCGGAATTTCGGCGTCCAGATCTTCAGGGCCGGGCGTGAATTCCTTGGGATGCATGCCCAGAAAATCAATGACCTTGGTCTCGATCTGATTGCGCAGATCCAGATTTTCATCCAGAAGGGCGCGCACCTTTTCCCGGCCTTGCCCCAGTTTTTCAGAACCGAAGGCGAACCAGGATCCACTCTGCTCAACGATCTTGGCCTCAATGCCCAGATCCAGCAGTTCGCCGGAACGGGAAATGCCCTGGCCGTAGAGAATGTCGAAGATGGCGCTGCGGAACGGCGGCGCCACCTTGTTTTTGACCACCTTGACCTTGGTGCGCGAGCCGAAAGACTCTTCTTTGTCCTTGAGGGTCTGGATGCGGCGGATGTCCATGCGCACCGAGGAGTAGAACTTGAGCGCGTTGCCGCCGGTGGTGGTCTCCGGGCTGCCGTAGCCCTGCACGCCGATCTTCATACGGATCTGGTTGATGAAAATGACCGAGGTGCGCGACTTGTGGATGGTGCCCGTGAGGCGGCGCATGGCGTGGGACATGAGGCGGGCGTGACCGCCTACCTGGGTTTCGCCCATGTCGCCCTCCAGCTCGGCCTGGGGAATCAGGGCCGCCACCGAGTCGATGACCACCAGATCCACCGCGCCGGAACGCACCAGCATGTCCGCGATGTCCAGGGCCTGCTCGCCGTAGTCCGGCTGGGAAATGAGCAGGTCGTCGGTATTCACGCCCAAACGCTTGGCATAGGCCACGTCCAGGGCGTGCTCGGCGTCCACAAAAGCGCAGGTGCCGCCCTGTTTCTGGCACTCGGCGATGATGTGCAGGGTGAGCGTGGTCTTGCCCGAGGATTCGGGGCCGAAAATTTCGGTGATCCGTCCGCGTGGGATGCCGCCCACGCCTAAGGCCAGATCCAGGCCGATGGATCCGGTGGGGATCACGGGGATATTGACATGGGCCTCGTCGGACAATTTCATCACCGCGCCCTTGCCGTATTTGCGCTCAATGGTGCCCAGCGCGATGTTCAGGGCTTCAAGACGGGGATTTTCAGGGCTCAGGGCCGTTTTTTTGGCCATAACTGTTATTACTCCGGGTAAGAGATATTCAAGCGTGCTATCTTAGCAAAGGGTGCAACGCAAGGCAAATACCCCGCCCGCCCGCAATACGCTGCTCCATATTAACAGAGATAATTATCAAAAGTTAAAAACCAAACTTTTTCCTGCGAAAGTGTTGCGCTCGGGCGCGTCCTTCGCGTACAAGGCTGGACATGACCGCTTCCCCCGACGTGATCGTCCTTTTTTCCGGCGGCCTGGACAGCATTCTGGCCGCCAAGGTGCTGGAAGAGCAAGGCCTGAAGGTAGTCTGCCTGCACTGCGTCTCGCCCTTTTTCGGCGACTCGGGTGCCCTGCCGCGCTGGCGGCGGCTGCACGGCCTGAGCATCGTCAGCCTAGACGTCAGCACGGACTTCGCCGCTCTGCTGCGCCGCCGCCCCGCGCACGGCTTCGGCAAGGTCATGAATCCCTGCGTGGACTGCAAAATCCTGCTGCTGCGGCACGCCCGCCTGTACATGGAAACAGTGGGCGCGCGCCTGTTGGCCACGGGCGATGTCCTGGGCCAGCGCCCCATGTCCCAGCGGCGCGACACCCTGCATCTGATCCCCCGCGCTGCCGACGTGAACGGCCTGCTGTTGCGCCCGCTCTGCGCGCGTCTGCTCCCCCCCATTCCGGCCGAGGAAAACGGCTTGGTGGACCGCTCGCGCCTGCTGGGCATTTCCGGTCGCGGGCGCGTCGATCAACTGGCCCTGGCCGCGCGCTTCGGCCTCAAGGAAATTCCTACGCCCGGCGGCGGCTGCCGCCTGACCGAGCGGGAAAACGCCCGGCGCTACTGGCCCGTGCTGACCCGCCGCGCCGGGAACGGGGACGCGCTCGCGCGGGATTTCGCCCTGGCCAATCTGGGACGGCAGTTCTGGCGGCGTCTGGACGGGCGCGATTACTGGCTCGGCGTGGGCCGCAACAACGCGGACAACAGGCGTCTGGCCGCCGCAGCCGGACCGGAAGACGCACTGCTCAGTCTGACCGGCCTGCCCGGCCCTCTGGGCTTGGCCCGCGAGGGCGCGGCCTGGCCGCGTCCCCTGCTGGAGGAAGCCGCCGCCCTGACCGCCTCCTACGCGCCCAAGGCCGTGGCCGCCGGGGGCCTCACCGCCCTGCGCGCGGTATGGCGGGACGGCGTCCTGGTTCTGGCCGTGCCGCCGCAACGCGCGGGCACACTCTGGCCTGAGCCTTCCTGGGAGGATGTGCGGGCCGAAATCCGGGAAGATGCCCGCTCCCGGCGGGAAGCGCAATCCCGTCCCGACGCCTGAGCCCTCATAACAGAAACGCGATCTGCGAAACTTTTCCTCTCCGAAGGCCAAGTCTCTTTACAAATACGGCTGTTACAGCTATACATTTCTATTGCAACTTGTGAGAAATCTACACGTCGAACCGGCACCGCATGCGCGACGCCCGGTACGACCGGAGGATATATGGACCACAACGATCTTGAATTTTTTCGCAAGCTCCTGTCCTCCATGCTGGAGGAAGCCCAGCAGAAGGGCGACAGCACCATCGAGGAGCTGACCGACAGCAATGAAGTCTTCGCCGACCCGGCCGACCGGGCCACGGCGGAATCCGACCGCGCATTCACCCTGCGCATCCGCGACCGCGAACGCCGCCTGATCCGCAAGATTCAGGCCGCCCTGCAACGCATTGATGACGGCGCCTACGGCATCTGCGAGGAATGCGGCGACGAGATCAGCATTCCCCGCCTCAAAGCCCGTCCGGTGACGCGTCTGTGCATCAACTGCAAGGCCAAGCAGGAAGAGGATGAACATTTGCGCGGCGACTAGGCATGCGGTCCTTTTTGCCGCCGACGGAGTTAAACACGCGGTCCGGCCTAGCTGCTTGCTGATCCATGCTCCCGCCCCGTTCCGCTTGTCTGCACTCTCGGCATCAAAGGCTGTAAGCGGCCTTGTCCCAACATCCGTTAGCCCTTGGCGGCGACAAAAAATTTTTGCATTCTTTTGAAACCATACAAGTTTTCTACCATTCCCGCCCCACGGGCGGGATTTTTCATGGTCAATGACATGGTGAAAACAGGTCAGCCGCTGTTGCCGCCGGGTCTGTTCCCCGCTAATCTTGCCTGTATGGACGCACATCTTTTCCGCCGCTTCTGCGACACGCTGCTCCCGCTGCTCACCGGCGCGCTCTTGGAGAAACTCCAGGAACCCGCACCGGGCATGCTGACTCTGACCTTCTACGGCGCGGGCCGCAAGCACCTGCTCTGCCTGCGTTTCGGCCGCAAAGATCCGTTCTGCTTTTTGACCGGAAACCGGATCAGCGCGGGGCACGCGCCCGCAGCCCAGCTCATGCGCCTGCGCAAATACGCGGCGGACCGCCGGGTGGCCGCCTGCGTGGCCCAATACTGGCACCGGCGGCTCTGGCTGCTGGCGGGCAACTCGGTCCCCGCCGAAGCCGGGGCCATGCTGACTTGGCTATTGCTGGACCTGCGCGAGGGACCGTCCTTGCATTTTCTAGACGCCCAGGCCAAGCCGGAAGCAGAAGACGTGCGCTGGCCCGCTCCCGCGACTGGCGGCAGTGGCCCGTGCTCACGCCCGCCCTACGGCGCAGTCTGGAGCATTTGGAGGAGTCCGAACAATGGACCTTGCTGGAAGACCTGCGCGCGGGCGGGGGAAATGTTTTTCTATACCGAACCGTATCCGTCGTACGCGCCGTCTCAACATGGCCCCTGCCCCCGGCCCTGCGCGGCGAGCTGCGGGAGGAAAGCGGTCCGGACGTTCTTCCCCTGCTGGAACATGCCGGACAGAGTCTGGTGCTGGAGCGGCGGGCCAGGGACCAAGCCTCGGCAGCGGTCCAGCCTCTGACCCGGCGCGGGCGCAACCTGGAACGTCTGCTGGACAAATTACGGGAGGAGGAAACCCGGCTGGAGGGCATGTGCGCCGCCCAGGCCGACGCCTTGGCCCTGCGTGAAAATCTCTGGCGCTGGCCGCCGGAACTGCGCGCGCCCGGACTCGGGTAGCGATAGAAATGGCACTACCGGAATAAGGGGGATTTTCCCAGCGCGCCCGCGTGGGACGTGGGTTTGCGGCGGTTGCATAGGCAAAATGAAAACGCGCAAAAAAATCAGCTTTCTGGCTGCTTCTTGCGCGTTTTTTGCGCTGAGATTGACACTAATATATTTGCTTCTAGCGGTATTCTCTACCGCTCCAAAGCACCTGTCCGATAACCCGGAACTGCTCCGCCAAGTCGCCGCTCACGCCTAATTCTACGGGTGGATAGCATTTTTCATTAACGCTTTTGAGAATAACTTTGCCCGGAAGCATATCAATTCTTTTCAAGTAAATTGCCTCTTCAAAACCCACAGCAAAAATGCGTCCTGGAATGATACTGCGCTTGCTTTGGTCTATAAGTACCACGTCACCATGGCATATCTCCGGTTGCATGCTGTCACCAGCTACCCGCATAAGCACCATAGCATTCGGATTACCCTTTCGCAGTAAAAAATCCATGCGAAAGGCGTAGCTTCGTTCACTATTTCCATCTACCTCAAGGCTTCCTTGGCCTGCGGATATGCGTGCTTCGATCAGTGGGATGAGTTTTAACTCAACATCACACTGAGGGGATATCGTTTCGTCTGGCAGTCCGGATGAGTCCCCATCTATGGTCATCGGCTCCCGCCCGAAAAGCAACCAATCTGTGTTTAACCGAAACCGTTCACATATCGTTTTCAGTAGAACTAATTTTGGTTCACTTTTGCCAGTCTCGTAGTTGCTCAACGTCATTTGAGGGATGCCCAACGAAGCAGCAAAAGCCGCTTGTGACGTTTCGCCCCGTAATAATTTAAGCCGTTCACCGAGTGTATTCATGTTGACATCCTCCCCCGCCCAAAGTCGGGGGATTCCTATCGGTAGCGGCTCTAATGAGCCGC
>APFI01000004.1 GCA_000403945.1 Desulfovibrio sp. Dsv1 | reverse complement strand
GTTCATCTGTTAATCCCTGGTATTTGCGCATGTAATTCGATTACACGATTTTCATGACTTTTTCTGGAATTATGAAATGACTTCTATTCATTTGCCGTAGCCAGAAAAACTTTGATTTTCCAGAATGAATTGAATTCTTTCGATTAGTTGGCTTGCCCTTTAGGTATTCCTTTTATTCTTTCTGTGTTTCCTTGACCACGCCAAGGCCGAGCACAAGAGCGTTCTTCATGCCCTCGGGCACGCCCAGCAACTCTGGTGCGGCATCGTGATCGAAAGTCTGTATGATGCAGCAGTCCCAGCCCTGGCTGGTGGCCGCCAATTGGATGGTTTGGTAGGCGTGCCCGTATAGTAGCGGAGCAGTTCCTTGCCGCTTGCGGGCATGAGCACGACGATGAAGGACGTGGCCGCTCGACAAGATGCGGGGCCCAGTCTTTGAGCGCACCCCCCTGCGGGTCAGGCTGAACTTTGGCAGGTCTCGCCCGGTCCCACCAGAATGAAACGCAGTTTTTGAGCATTGCGGGCCGAAGGGGCCATGTTCAGGGATTTGTTCTCTTCAAAGGCAGGTGCGGGGCCACCTCCATCAGCTCTTTGAAGTTCATATGGCCGTACTCCGCAGTTGGTTTTGGCGACCCTATTTTACAGCGTTGCCAGCAAAAAGCACAACTGCCCCAGTTCGATGGCCGCGCCCAGAAAATCGCCGGAAAGTCCGCCTTGGCGTCGCGCCGTTGCGGCCATGCGGCGCGTGAGCCAGTATTGCGCCCCAAGCAGGACCAGTCCCTGCCAGAGACTGAGGCCCAGCGCCATTAAAAGACAGATCAGCAGAAAGGCCGCCAGCCGGTAAACCCGGCGCACGACCGGACCAGCCCCGGCGCAGGCTAGGCTGCCCAGAGAATCCGGCTCATGAGGCGGCGCGGCTGCAGCCAGCCAGACTGCGCAAGCCCGGCCCCAAGCCGGGGCCAGAACGAGCGGCAGCCATTGCCTGGTCGCCAGATGCCAGGCCAGTGCCAGCCATTGGCCGCTGAAAATCAGCAGCAGGCTCAACGCACCGAAGGCTCCCAGACGGCTGTCCCGCAGAATTTCCCAGAACTGCGCACCGGTCGCGCCGCTGCCGCAGGCGTCGCCCAGATCGGCCAGTCCGTCCCAGTGCAGGCCGCGCGTACTCCACAGTTCCAGAGCCAGCCAAAACCAAGCCGCCAGCGCGGCGGCGGGCCAGACTGCCCCGGAAAAGAGCGTCGCGGCGGGTGATGCGGAGAGAAGGAGCAGAAGCGGCCAAGTGGCCAGCGTGTACAGGCAGCCCAGAGTCAGGCCTGCAGGCGCGAACCACGGCACGCAGGCGGCCAAGGACCGCGCGTTGCAGGGACGGGGCGGCACAAGACGGCTCAGAAAAGCCAGAGCGTCCAGAAAACGGCCTCCGGCCCTGGATAGTGTAGTCACGAGATTGAAGCCCACAAAAAGATGCATCCGATCTGGATAACGACCAGGAATGACACCGCATTTTTCGTGTGTCGGGTCGCAATGCCGCGCCATCGCTTCAAATGAGGGAACGCGTTCTCCATCAGGCATCGGGCCTTGCAAGGGCTCCCTGTCGTAATCACGCCGCTTCCTGCGGTTTTTCCTCGGAGGAATGACCGCTTTCATCCCCCGCCTTTCGGCCTGGGAGAAAATCCCATCCGTGTCGTGGCTCTTGTCCGCCAAAAGTCTTTCCGCCGCAAATCCGTCAATCGGAGCGATTGCCCGAGCGTAATCCGCTGTCGCGCCCTGTGTGACAAAAGCCCTGACCGGCATACCATGCGCATCCGCAGCCAGATGCAATTTTGTGTTGAGCCCCCTTTTGCGCGGATCATGTCCCGGTCGCGTCCTCTCGCGCCCGCCGCATGTGGGTTAACCCCGCACGGTCACAGCAATGACCGGCATCGATCATAAGCCATGCAGGGTCCGGCTCATCAATCGGAATTTCAGGCGGCCGCTCCCATACCATTATCGCGCCAACGGATGAAGTGTCGGCGGGTGTCGCTCCAGTCGCCAAAGTCGATGGGCGATCCCGCCACGGAGCGCCCGCGCGCATAACCCGGAAGACCGCATTGACAAAACGCAGGTTGTCGCGAGCCCCGCCGCCCCAGCTTGCTTCACGGCCGGGCAAACGGGGATCGGTTTTTTCCCAAACCAAATCAGAAATATCGCGCCGTCCGCAGGCCATTATGGACATGTGTTCCTCGCTTGCTGTTGATGACAAGCGAATTATGCCCAAAATAAAACTCCGGACGATCTTGTGACTACTCTGCCTAGTCAGTCGCGAGGCATATCCGCTCAATAACGGGCCTGGGTATGATTGAAGGCCAGCGCGTACAGATGGTGGAAGAAGTCCACATATTCCACATGCACGCGTTCCGGCACCTTGATCCGTGCGGGGGCGAAGTTGAGAATGGAGGTCAGGCCCGCGTCCATCAGGTGCTGGGCCGCGCGCTGGGCGCGCTCCGGCGGTGTGGTGATGATGCCGATCTCAATGCCGAGTTCGATCACCATGCTTTTGAGGTCCTTGGTGCAATGCACTTCCAGACCATGCACGATCTCGCCGATCTTGAAGGGGTCACAGTCGAAGATGCCCACGATGTTGAAGCCGCGTGCGCGGAATTCGCCATGGTTCAGGATGGCCTTGCCTAGGTTGCCCACGCCGATCAGGGCCATGCGCCATTCGCGGTCCACGCCCAACGCTGAAGTGATGGCCGCGATGAGCGAGGTCACATGGTAGCCCACGCCACGGATGCCGAACTCCCCGAAGTAGGCCAGATCCTTGCGCACCTGTGAACCGTTGACGCCGCAGGCTCCGGCCAAGGGGTTGGACGAAATGACTTCCACATCGTCGCGGGCGAAATTTTCGAGCACCTGCACATAGGTGGCAAGGCGCTGAATGGTGGCACGGGGGATATGCTTGCTTTTGGGTTGCGTGACCATGTGCGGTGCCTTTATTGCTCGGGATGAATTCGGTAACTGTGACTTGTGAAATAAAGTATTACTTAGAATACTTGAAAATAGACCGCAGTGCAAGTGGACTTTCCCGCAAACCCGGCAAAGGCGGGCGACCGATGTTTGTCCGGATGCGGCCGTGCTCGGCGGACGGGGCGGGAAATGAGGGGGCCATGTCGCGTCTGTCGTCAGAAGTGTGCCGGAGAAGCCCTTTCGGGCTGTACCGCGCTTTGATATAACAGGAAATCGTTTCTTTATGACGCCGTTTTTTGCCGGCAATAAAAAAGGAGGCCGAGGCCTCCCTTTGTTGTGCGGTCGAATGCGGACTACGCGTAAGGGTTGGCGTAGAGCAGGATGAAGCTGATGACCAGAGCGTAAATGGCCAGAGATTCAATGAAGGCGAAGGCCAGAATCATGGTGCCGGTGATCTTGCCGCTGACGTCGGGGTTGCGGGCGACGCCTTCGCAGGCGCCCTTGAGCCCTAGGCCCATGCCGATGCCGCAACCGAAAGCGGCGATGCCGATACCCAGAGCGGCGGCCAAGCAGGTGTAGCCCAAGGCGGCAGAGTCAAGCTGGTTGGCGGCAAAAGCCATGCTGGCCAAGCCCAGCAGCGTCACAGTGTTCAGGGCGATCATCAGAAATTTACGCATGAAAGCACTCCTTCCTCTGGTTTATTGTTGGGTCGCGTGCGACCATTCCCCCAAGATGCGAGCAGTTTTATGCCGTTTTCCGGGCCGCATGCTCGGGCGGCTGCTACGGCGCTCCACCTGCGGCCCCTTTTCCGGGCTGCGAAAGAGCGGTAAAATGCGTGTTTCTAGTGCTCAGGGCCTTCCAGAGCGCCCTTGATGTAGAACATGGTCAGCATGAAGAAGACGAAGGCCTGCATGGTCTTGCCCAGAAGGAAGAGGGCATAGATAGGCAGGGTGCCCAGCAGGGGGGCCATGACGAAGAAGAGGACCATGACGATTTCCTCGCCCCGGATGTTGCCGAAAAGACGAAGGGAGAGAGAAACCGGCCGGGAGAGATGCGAAACCACTTCCAGCGGAAACATCAGCGGAATGAGAAACTTGGACGGCCCGGTGAACTGATGAATGTAATGGCTTTTCCAGCGCATCAGGCCCACGGCGTTGTAGTAGACCAGCACGAAGAGCGCCATGCAGACCGTGGTGTTCAGATTGGCTGTGGGCGCGTCGAAACCGGGGATCAGGCCCATGAGGTTCATGCCGAAAATATAGATGAACATGCCGGCCAGGAGGGGGACGTACTTGCGTCCCACCTCGCCCATGGTCGAACAGACAAAGCGCTCAATGGTATCAATGAGCGCCTCGAAGAAATTCTGCAGTCCTCCCGGCACAAGGGTCAGCCGCCGGCGCATGCTGAAGGCCACCGTGAAAAGGATGGCCATGCAGACCCAGGAATAAAAGACGTGTTTGAATTCGATCACCTGCCCGCCCAGGGTGATCTCGTCCATGCCCATAAATGTGGAGAGCAATACCGGATGCGGCAAACCACCTGCCATGAGCCAGCCTCCTGTGTGAAACAAGCTGAACCGTGTTTTCCAAGACCGCGCGGCGCGAATGCCCGCAGCCTTTTCCCCAAATAATATCGCCTCGTTTGACGTGCCGCCAAGGGCGGCGCTCAACCCCGGTCGGATGCGTCCCGGCCTTTGCGCGAAACCACAGCGAAGGTGAGCAGGGCTGTGACCGTCCCGGCAGTCAGGCCGCCCAGGATGGCCGTCACCGGCGCTTTCCAGACTACCAGCGCCAGGTAGAGCAACCCGGCCAGAAGCAGCAGTCTGCCGCCCCAGCGCAACAGCACAACGCGTAGAAAAGTCGTGCTGTACTCGCCCAGACCCGCGCGCAGAAAAAAGCGCGCCAAGCTCCAGAACGTCAGGGCCATGATGCCCAGCCCCACGCCGAACCAGAAAAACCAGGGCGTCGCGGCGAAGGCGATGCCGCCGCCCAGCAGAGATAGGGCCGTCAGCAGTAGTTCGTTCCGCACCAGCGGCCGGATAACCGGGTGGCTGATGCCCCGCCGCCAAAGCCAAGTGTCAAGGCCGTGCGTCATGGTTCTCAGTGCCTGCACGGCCATCCGTTTCTCCGCTTTGTTGCGTTTCCGCCGTCTGCCGCGCCGTGGAAGCCTCATCTGTGGGCGGCATATCGGGCGGCGGGACAAGACCTTTGCGGCGGGCGTCTTCGGCCGCAATTTTTTTCAAAAGATGCTGCGTGTCGCGGTAGACGTTCAAAAAACCGGCGGCAATGCCCATCAACAGAAAGCACAATTTGCACCAAGGGCCTGTGTCCAGCCAGTAATCCAAGCCGTACCCGATGGCGAAACCCACCAGCGGCCCGCTGACCAGATGCAGACCGATGACCCCGGTGGTGGCCAGGGCTTCCATGCCGCTCTGCTGTTGTTTGAGAATGTCTTTGAATGACACGGGCCGCCTCCGCGAATGTCAGCGGCGCGTACCTTTCGTACGCTGTAACACCCCTAACGCTGTGTAAATTATCACAGCCTCGGCGGCGCGTCAACGGCTTTGCGCCGAAACATTCGGCATCTGCGCATATGTCCGCTGCGCGTTCAGCCCCGAAGCCGCCAGAGACTGAGGCATTCCAGGTGCGGAGTATGCGGAAAAAGATCCACGCCCGTCACGCGCCGGCTCATAATGCGTCTGGAGCGCCTGGGCGTTCCGCGCCAGCGTGGTCGGGTTGCAGGATCTATAAAGGATGCGCCGGGGGCGCAGCTTGAGCAGGCTGCCCAGAACCCTGGGCGCCAGTCCGGCGCGCGGAGGATCGGCCAGCGCCGTATCCCAGACGGTGGCCCGGTCGTGCCGCAGTCGCTCCAGCAGGGCCGCCGCGTCTCCGGCTTCGTAACGGCAATGGGTCAGACCGGCCTGTTCTGCATTGCGCCGGGCCAGCGCCACGGCGCGCCTGTCGTATTCCAGGCCCAGCAGGCGTTCGAAGGCGGGGGCCGGCAACTGGCCCGGCGCGCCCACGCCGCGGTACAGGTCCAGCAGGGATGAACCTTTTTCCGCGCCTCCGGCGTTCAGCATTTCCGTAGCCAGGCGGGCCAGACTTTGTGCGGCCCCGGTATTGACCTGAAAGAAGGACGCCGCGTCTAGGCTGAACAGGCGGCTGCCCAAGGGCAGATGCAGCAGAGCGGCTTCGGCCTCTTCCCGCCCCTGTTCGTTCAGGCAGAGCACACGGCGCTCTCCGGTCGCCAAGGCGTCGGGGCTTTGCCGATCTTCATGGATGAAGGCGGCCAGGTCCGGGAAGCGTTGCAGCAGATGTTTGCCCATGGCGCGCCGCCGTCCGGCCCGTCGCGCCGCCTGGACTGGTGACACACAGGACCCACCACCGGGGCGCGGGGCTTCCCACACGGTGCTGAGCAGACTACGGTCCAGACGCCCGATGCGGATCAGGGCTTCCAGAGCCAGATTTTTCTTCCAGTGCAATTGCGCCGGATAGGGCATGATTTGCAGGGGACATCCGCCGCAGACGGATTGGTGCGGGCAGAGCTGAGGCACGGCATCCGGTGCCGGGCGCAGCACATCCAGCATGCGTGTCTTGTGGCGGACAATCCGCGCCCGGCGTTCACGTCCGCTGTCACGCGGGCGGGATTTGTCTGAAATGATTGCGGGCGAGCTCTTGACATTTTCCGTCCGATCAGGCAAATATACTTTCCCTTTTGGAGGTTGATCATGTATGCGATTATTGAAACCGGCGGAAAACAGTACCGCGTCGAAGAAGGTTCCAAAATTGTTGTGGAAAAACTCGCGGTCCAGACCGGCAGCGACGTTACTCTGGATAAGGTGCTGATGATCGGCGGCGCGGACTGCAAAGTCGGCGCTCCCTACCTTGCCGGTGCCGCAGTGACGGCGGAAGTGGTGGAACAGGGACGCGGCCCCAAAGTCATGGTGTTCAAGCGCCGTCGGCGCAAGGATTCCAAGACCTTGCGTGGGCACCGTCAGGATTGCGCCACCATTCGCGTCAAAAGCATCAACAGTTAGGCTGACTTTTCGGAGCGAGCGTCCTTTCTTTCCGGTCCGCGTCCGGTGACGATCAGAGCTTGCGTTTCCGTGCCGGAATCCGGCGGGGAACGGGCCGTCCCCCCCCCTTTTTTTTGATGGTTCAGCGTTCAGGAGGCTATCATGGCTCATAAGAAAGCAGGCGGTTCGTCGCGCAACGGCCGCGACAGCGCGGGGCAGCGCCGCGGCATCAAGCGTTTCGGCGGTCAGCGTGTGCTGGCCGGCAATATCCTCGTGCGTCAGCTGGGCACCGTTGTGTATCCCGGCAACAACGTGGGTATGGGCAGGGACTTCACCCTCTTCGCCAAGGTGGGGGGTGTGGTGCGCTTTGAAAAATATGTCCGCAAACGCCGCGTGTTGACGCGCGTGCATGTGGAAGCGACCGCTCAATAACGTCGCGGCCGCGTGAAATTTGTTTGAGGGAAGGATCCGCACTTGGGTGCGGTTCCTTCCTCTTTTTGTGTTTTTCGGACATACTGAGGCTGCTTGCCGTTGAACGGCTGGCGGTTGCGGATCAGGAGGCACATTATGCGCTTTGTGGATGAAGCGAAAATACAGGTCCGGGCGGGCAAAGGCGGCCACGGATGCCTGTCCTTCCGGCGCGAGAAGTTTGTGCCGCGCGGCGGCCCGGACGGCGGCGACGGCGGCGACGGCGGCTCCGTGTACCTGCGGGCCGACAGCCGCCTGCTTTCTCTGTACGACTTCCGTCTGAAGCGGCTTTACGAGGCCCGCAACGGCCAGCCCGGACAAGGCAGCCAGTGTGACGGCAAAAAGGGCGAGGATCTGGTGCTGGGGCTGCCGGTGGGTACCTTGATTTTTGCCGAGAGACCGGAGGGCGAACGCCTGCTGGCCGACCTCAGCGATCCGGACAGCCTTGTGCTGGCGGCACGCGGTGGGCGCGGCGGCAAGGGCAACGAGCATTTCAAGTCCTCCACCATGCGTGCGCCGCATTTCGCCCAACCCGGCGAACCCGGCGAGGAGCTGACCCTGCGGCTGGAGTTGAAAATCCTGGCCGACGCCGGACTTATTGGCCTGCCCAACGCGGGCAAGTCCACGCTCATTTCGCGGATCTCGGCGGCACGGCCCAAGATCGCGGCCTATCCCTTCACCACGATCACGCCCAATCTGGGCGTGATCATCGACGAGGTGGACCCGGACAAGCGCATGGTCATTGCCGACATTCCCGGACTCATTGAGGGAGCGCACGCGGGGCAGGGGCTGGGGCATCGTTTCCTGAAGCATGTGGAGCGCACCCGTTTTCTGGTGCATATGCTGAGCATCGAGGATGTGGACGACGCGGACCCTTGGGCTGGATTCGATCTGGTCAATGAGGAATTGCGGCGTTTTGATCCGGTATTGGCTGAACGGGGACAGGTTGAGGTGATCAATAAGGTCGATCTGGCGGATGCGGAAAGATTGGAGGCTCTTAAAGCCCGTGCCGAAGCCGACGAGCGGGGGATCTTCTTCATTTCCGCCCGGGAGGAGCATGCCTTAGAACCGCTGGTGGCCGAACTCTGGCGACTGCGTGATGAACTGGCCCGGCATGAGCCGTTGCTGCGCCACCAGATGGAAGAGACGGAAGATGCCGAGGAATTTCCGAATATTGAGGTGATCTACACGCGCGAGTAAGGAATGATGCTCGGTAGCAGCGTGAATTCATCCGAAAACCGTGTTTTTCGACTGAATGAACCTTTGAAAAAGCGTAACATTTCAAAGGCAATCTGCTCTAGTGTATTAACACTATATCTTTTTCCCCGCCCGCTGCGTTGGATTTCACCTGTTTTTTCTGTCGAGTACCAGATGAGTACCATCGGAACAGGCTTATCTTTCTTGCAAGCAAACAAAAATTTTATAGTGTTAACATGCCATAAGTGCGGTGGTTGCAGTGGAGGCGGCGATGGAAAGACCGGAGGACTGGCGGCGGGAGCGGGAACAAGTGCTGGCGCAGGCCCGCGTGGTGGTGATCAAGGTGGGCAGCGCCGTGCTGGCCGACGTGCAAGGGCTCAACGCCGCAGTGCTGGACAGTCTGGCCGGGCAGCTGGCCCGGCTGGCTGCGCCGGGAGCGGGCCTGCCCGACGGACGGCGTCTGGTGCTGGTGTCCTCCGGCGCGGTGTCCGCCGGGCGCACAGCTCTGGTCGCGCGCGGACGGCAGGTGGACACCACGGGCCTGGCGGCCCGGCAGGCGGCGGCGGCGGTGGGGCAGGGCCGTCTCATGCAGGTTTGGGATACGGCTTTTCACGTCCACGGCATACTCACGGCCCAGGTGTTGCTGACCCGCGACGACCTGCGTTCGCGCCAGCGTTTTCTCAACGCCCGCAATACGTTTGCGGAATTGTTGCAGTGGCGCGTACTGCCCATTGTTAATGAAAACGACACGGTGTCGGTCAGCGAACTCAAATTCGGCGACAACGACTGCCTGGCCAGCCTGCTGGTTAACCTCACGGGTGCGGATCTCTTCATCAACCTGACGTCCTCGCCCGGTGTGCTGGCCGCCGATCCTCAACGGGAACCCGACGCGCCGGTCATGGAGCACATCGAGGACGTGGCGGCCTTGGATCTCGGCCAGCTCTGCGGCGGCAAAACTTCGGTGGGAACGGGCGGCATGTATTCCAAACTGCTGGCCGCGCGGCGCGTTGCCCAGATTGGCGTGCCCACCCTGATTCTGCCGGGCCGCGCGCCCGACGTGCTGAGCCATGCCTTCGCGGCGGCGGGTGCGGATTCCGGCGCGGTACCGGTTCTCGGAACCTGGGTGCGCCCGGCTGGGCACGCCATACCGCGCCGCAAATTCTGGCTGGCCTATCAGTCGGAACCGGTGGGCGGGGTAACAGTGGACGCAGGCGCGGCGCAGGCCCTACTGTGCAAGGGCGGCAGCCTGCTGCCCGGCGGCGTGCGCCAAGTGGAGGGCGCGTTCCAGAAAGGGGCGCTGGTGCGCGTGCTGCACGAAGGCCGGAGTCTGGGCGTGGGCCTTTCCAACTACGGCGCGGCGGACCTCAAAAAAATTATGGGGCTCAAACGCCACGAAGTGGCGGCTATTCTGGGTGACGCCCACTATCCTGAAGTTATTCACAGGGACAATCTGCTGCTGGACGCGGCCATATAGCCGCGTGGCGGCTGAAAACCTATGGCGGCAGTCCAGCACAGGGAACGCGAGATCTTTTGCCTCCTCGGGGTTCTGGCGGCCACGCTGGGTTCGGCCTATCTGGAAGGTTCGCCCTTGCCGGGCAGCACGGCGGCGCTTCCTTTTTGCTGATCTATGCGCTCTCCACCCTGATGGTGGCCCTGCTGATGATTGTGGAGATGATCATGGGGCGGCGCAACCGCCGCCAACGCTTATAAAACCTTCGTCATGCTGCCCCCGATCCGGTCTGTCCGGAATGTCCGGGGCGTCCGGACGGATCTGGTGGGGCACGGGCTGCCTGTCCGTGCTGGCCGTCGCCTTTATTCTGGCTTTTTGCAGCGACGTGGGGGTTGGGTCTTCGCCTGTGTGCCCAAGGCCGTGAGCGGCAGCCCGTATTTTTGGAGATCTGCTGGCAGGCCTGTAGGAAAGCCTGCTCTGGTGGCTGGTGCTGGGCTGTATCGCGGCCGTGATCATGCGTGGGGCCCCGGCGGGCATTGAGCGCGTCACGCGAGTGCTGATCCCCCCTGCTGTTTCTGCTCTGGTAGCGGGCTGCAGCCGCAGTCTCACGCTGCCCAACGCCCAAGCGGGCCCACACGTTCTCTTTATGCCCGACGTCGCGCGCATCAACGGCGACGTAGTGCTGATGGCCACAGGCCTGTCCTTTTTCAAAATGTCCATCGGTTTCGGCCGCATGAACACCTACGGCAACTATTTTCGACCGATACCCACGTGCCCGCCTGCCCCAGCGGGTGATGGTCTGCGATCTGCTGGTCTCTCCGCTGAAGTGCGTGGCCGAGTTTCCGGCGGTGTCAGTTTCGGCCTTGAACCCACTATAGATCTCCGGCCTCTCTTTTTCGACGCTTATGACTTTGTCTCCTCCACTAATCTGCTTTTGCCGGTCTGCGGTCTGCTGTCTAACCTGTTCGCGGGCTATGTCTGGCCGGAACGGGAATTCGCCGCCGTCCTGACCAATAACGGCGCTCTGCCCCTGCTGGCCGCCGTTATTTTACTGCGCGGGCTGAGGATTTTCTGAAGACCTCTCCAGCCTGTCTGCGGCAGACTTTTTCCTTTACAAAGGCCCGTCGCGCGCCTAACATTTCTAGTTGTGAAACTGTATAAAGCCCATGCCTCGCGCCGTCCCGGGCGGCTGCCCGGGTCCGCGCCGATCTGTTCCCCGTTGGTTCCAGCGTTTTTTTTTAACTTTCAGTCCTCACGCCCATGAATACCGACAACCGCTATCACTGGTTGCACAAGGACCTGCTGGACGTGACCCAGTTGAGCGGCGAAGACGTCCGCCACCTGCTGGATCTGGCCGCCAGCTTTCAGGAAATCAACCGCCGTCCGGTCAGGAAAGTGCCCGCGCTCAGGGGCAAGACCGTGGTGCTTTTCTTTGTGGAGAACAGCACACGCACCAAGACCTCATTTGACGTGGCGGGCAAGCGCCTTTCCGCCGACATCTATTTCTTGGCCAAGTCCGGATCCAGCCTGAACAAGGGCGAAAGCCTGAAGGACACGGCCCTGACCCTGCAGGCCATGGGGCCGGACGCCATCGTCATTCGGCATTCCAGCAGCGGCGCGGCGGCCTTCATGGCCGACCTGCTGCCCTGCGGCATCGTCAACGGCGGCGACGGCTGGCACGCCCATCCCACCCAAGCCCTGCTGGACTGCTTCAGCTTGCGCCAAGCCTGGGGTGACAGCTTCGCGGGCCGCAGCCTGCTGATTCTGGGCGACATCGCCCACAGCCGAGTGGCCCGCTCCAACGTGCATCTGCTGAACCTGTTGGGGGTCAAGATCCGGCTTTGCGCACCGCGTACCCTGCTGCCCGCCGGGGTGGAAAACTGGCCGGTGGAGGTCTTTTCCGGCCTCGGGCGCGCCGTGCGCGACGTGGACGCGGTCATGTGCCTGCGCCTGCAACTGGAGCGCCAGCAGGCCGGTCTGCTGCCCGACTTGGCGGAATATTCGCGCCGTTTCTGCTTGGGCGCGGATCATCTAGAACTGGCCCGGCCCGAGGCCAAGGTGCTGCATCCCGGTCCCATGAACCGGGGGCTTGAAATTTCCAATGAGATTGCCGACGCGCCCGCCAGCTTGGTGCTTGACCAAGTGGCTGCGGGCGTGGCCATGCGCATGGCCGTGCTCTACCTGGTGGCCACGCGCAATGACGGAGGGAACGTATGATGCTCTGCATTACAAACGCCCGCCATCTGGAAGCTCCGGTGGACCTGCTGGTGGACGGGGACAAGATAGTGACCATGACCCCGGCGGGCCATCATGCCGCGCCCGAGGGCAGCGAGCTGTTCGACGCCCGGGGGCTGGTGCTGATGCCCAGTTTCATCGACGCACACGTGCATCTGCGCGAGCCGGGCTTCGAGTACAAGGAAGACATTGCCTCGGGCTTGGCGGCGGCGGCCCACGGCGGCTTCGGCGCGGTCATGTGCATGGCCAACACCAAGCCGGTCAACGATGCGGCACCCGTGACCCGTTTCATGCTGGAACGCGCCCGCCTGAGCCACCCGCACGGCCCGCGCCTGCACCCCATAGCGGCGGCCAGTGTGGGCCTCAAGGGCGAGGAAATGGCTCCCCTAGCGGAACTGAAGGACGCGGGCTGCGCGGCCGTGTCCAACGACGGCCGCCCGCTGGAGAACGCCGAACTGCTGCGTCGGATCATGGAATACGCGGCGGACCTCGACCTGACCTTCATCGACCACTGCGAAGACCCCCGGCTGGGTCGGGGCTGGCTGATGAACGAGGGGACCGTGAGCGGTCTGCTGGGCGTCAGGGGCCAGCCCGACGTGGGCGAGGCCGTACAGGCCGCGCGCGACATCATGCTGGCCGAATACCTGCACCTGCCCGCGCACATCGCGCATGTCTCGAGCAAGCTCACCGTGGACGTCATTGTCTGGGGCAAGGCGCGCGGAGTCAAGGTCAGCGCCGAAACCTGCCCACACTATCTGCTTCTGGATGAGAGCGTGCTGGAGGGCTACAACACCGCCGCCAAGGTCAGCCCGCCGCTGCGCCGTCCCGAAGACCGCGAGGCCCTGCGCCGGGCCGTGAAAGATGGAACCATCGACATTCTGGCCACGGACCACGCGCCGCACGCGGCCCATGAAAAAGAAGACACACTGGACGAGGCCCCTTGCGGTTTCACCGGTCTGGACTTGGCCGTGAGCCTGACTTGGGGGCTGGTGCGTGAGGGCGTGTTGTCCGAGGCCGACCTGCAGCGCCTCTGGTGCCGCGCCCCGGCGGAAATTTTCCACCTGCCCTGGAACGGCTTCGCGCCCGGCGACCCGGCGGATTTCTTTCTTTTGGACCCGGACGAAGTTTGGACCCCCGGCCCCGAGACCATGCACTCCAAAAGCTGCAATACCCCTTTTCTGGGACAGAGCCTGCGCGGGCGCGTCAAGCACCACTGGCTCGGCGGCAGAATGCTGTTTTGAACCCGGCGCGACGCCGGATGAAATATAAATGAGGTTTTCCATGCCTGAATCCATGCTTGCCATTTTGAAAGACAAAGGCCTGTTCCGCCAGCAGTGCCTGCTCAACGGCCAATGGTGCGACGCGGACGACAAAAGCGTGCTGGCCGTGACCAACCCGGCCAATGAAAAGCGGTTGGGCACGGTGCCCAAATGCGGAGCTGCCGAAACCCGGCGGGCCATTGAAGCCGCCTCGGCCGCCTTTCCGGCTTGGCGTGCGCTCACGCCCCTGCAGCGAGGCGCGTACCTGCGGACCTGGGAACAGGCCATCCGGGACAATCTGGAGGATCTGGCCAGGATTCTGACCCTGGAGGAGGGAAAGCCCCTGGCCGAAGCCAAGGGCGAGATTCTGCAGGGCGCGTCCTATTTCCCTTGGTTCGCCGAGGAATGCCGCCGTGTCTGCGGCGACGTCACACCTTCGTTTAGGCTAGGCACACAGGGACTCACCCGACATGAGCCCGTGGGCGTGGCGGCGGCCATCACTCCCTGGAATTTCCCTTTCTCCATGCTCCCGCGCAAGACCGCGCCCGCCCTGGCTGCGGGTTGCACCATCGTGATAAAACCGGCGGGCCGTACGCCGTACAGCGCTTTGGCGCTGGCCGAACTGGGTGTGCGCGTGGGCATTCCCGCCGGGGTCATTAATGTCCTGACCGGCACGGCGTCGGAGATTGGCGGCGAAATCGCGGCCAATCCCGCAGTGCGCAAGGTCAGCTTCACCGGTTCCACCAAGGTGGGCAAGCGACTGGCCGCCGACTGCGCGCCCACCCTCAAGCGCATGTCCCTGGAACTGGGCGGCAACGCGCCTTTTCTGGTTTTTGACGACGCAGACCTCAACACGGCCCTTGATCTGGCTATGGCCTGCAAATTCCGCAATGCCGGGCAGACCTGCATCTGCGCCAACCGTTTTCTGGTTCAGGACGGCATCCACGAGCGTTTCGTGGAAGGGCTGGCCGCGCGGATCAGTGCCCTGCGCGTGGGCGACGGCCTTGACCCGGCCACGGATATGGGTCCACTGATCAACGCCTGCGCCGTGGAGCGTGTGGACGGCTTGGTCCGCGATGCCGAGGTCAAGGGAGCGCGCCTGCTGGCTGGCGGGCACCGTCACGCGCTGGGCGGCAGTTTTTACGAACCCACCCTGATTGCCGGCCTGAAACGGGACATGCTGATATTTCAGGGCGAGATCTTCGGACCCGTGGCCGCCGTCATGCCTTTCGCCTCAGAAGAGGAAGCCGTGGCCTTGGCCAATGATACCAGCTACGGTCTGGCCTCCTACGTTTGCACCCGCGATCTGGCCCGCGCTTGGCGTCTGTTTGGGGCGCTGCAATACGGCATGATGGGCGTCAACGACGTCACCCTAGCTTCGGCCGAGACGCCCTTCGGCGGTGTGAAATACAGCGGTCTGGGACGTGAAGGCAGCAGCGAAGGCTTGCTGGAATACATGGAGACGCACTATCTGCTGTTGGGCGGCTTGGCGTAGGCGGGCGGCGTTATGTTGATCCGTCAGCCCATAGCCGCCGGGCGTTTTTACCCCGCCGCGCCTGAGGCTCTGGAGCGGGAGGCGCGCGCGTATCTCAAAGGCGGGGCCACCTTGGTTGAACGGAGCGGGGCAGCCTCTCCTTGGGGCCTGATGCTGCCCCACGCGGGCTATGTCTATTGCGGACGGGTGCTGGGCGCAACTTTGGCGGGCGTGGACCTGCCGCGCACCCTGGTTCTCCTTTGTCCCAACCACACGGGGCAGGGGCAGGCCTTGGGCGTCTGGCCCGAGGGCGCGTGGCTCACGCCTCTGGCACCGCTGACCGTGAATGCGGATCTGGCCGCCGCTCTGATCGAAACGAATGGAGGTATCGGCGGATTTGTCGCGGACACCCGGCCCCATCTGGGAGAACACGCCATTGAGGTGATACTGCCTTTCCTGCAGGTAGCGTCGGACGCGGGGCGACCCCTGCGCATCGTGCCGGTCTGCGTTGGCACGCAACAGGCGGCGGCCCTGAGCGCCGCCGGGCAGGCTCTGGCTGCAGCGCTGGCGGAGCGCCACGCGCGTGGAGAATCGGTGGGCGTCATTGTCAGTTCGGATATGAACCACTATGAAGACGAGCGCCGCACTGTGGAAAAGGACGCTCTGGCCTTGGAACGGGCTCTGGCCTGCGACCCCGAAGGCCTGCTGGACACGGTGGCACGTGAGCGCATCAGCATGTGCGGGGCTGGACCGCTGGCTTTGGCCTTGTTTGCCGCCCGTCTGCTGGGCGAACCCAAGGCGGAATTCATCGCCCACGACACTTCGGCCACAGCCTCGGGCGACGCGTCGCATACTGTGGGCTACGCCGGGTTACGCTTTTTTCTGGCCTGATGCATGAACCCCGCTTTGCAGCGCAGAAAGCCGCCTGACATCAGGCGGCTTTCTGCGTACAGGGGTAAACGAGTTTTGCCCTGAAGCGATTGGGGAGTGCGTCACGAGATTGAAGCCCACAAAAAGATGCATCTGAAACTGGATAGCGGCACCTTTCGGCCTGGGCGAGAATCTTGTCCGTGTCGTGGCCCTTGCCCGTCAAAAGTTTTTCTGCTGCAAATCCGTCAATTAGAGAGCGATTGCCCGAGCGCAATCCGCTGTCGCGTCCTGTGTGGCAAAAGCCCTAACCGGCATGCCATGCCCATCCGCAGCCAGATGCGATTTTGTGTTGAGCCCCCTTTTGCGCGGATCATGTCCCGGTCGCATCCTCTCGCGCCCGCCGCATGTGGGTGAACCCCGCAATGACTGGCATCGCTCATAAGCCATGCAGGGTCCGGATCATCAATCGGAATTTCAAGCGGCCGCTCCCACACCATTATCACGTCAACGGGTGAAGCATCGGCGGGTGTCGCTCCAGACGCCGGGGGGGGGGGCGGATCCCGCCACGGAGCACCCGCGCGCATAACTCAAAGACCGCATTGACAAAACGCCGGTTGTCGCGAGCTCCGCCGCCCCAGTTTCCTTCACGTCCGGGCAAACGGGGATCGGTTTTTCCCAAACCGAATCAGAAATGTCGCGCCGCCCGCAGGCCATTATGGACATGTGTTCCTCGCTTGCGGTTGCTGACAAGCGAATTATGCCACAAAATAAAATGCCAGACAATCTTGTGATTACACTTCCTAGGATCGGCCCTTATTAAACCGCCAGCCGCGAAAAGCTGAACTTTTTCAGACAGCAAGGCGCAAAGCGGAAATTGGCTGAAGCTGTATTGGCATAGCGCTGAGGTGCACTATCCGTAAGGCGGCAGATCCGCTGCCCAACGGCTAGCGCACTGTAAGGTCAAGTTTTGCTTTGCGCCTTGCTGTCTGAAAAAAGGCGGCGTTACAGCGGGCGGAGTAATGAGTGCTGAGCCTAACCAAAACAACAGGCACCATCAAAACGGAGCTCTGCGTCAGATCAAGTCTGAACTACTACATTTCATTGCTGTCCGGCTAAGGCCGAATAAAAAAGTCCAAAATCTCAACAGGATGTGGTACAA
>APFI01000003.1 GCA_000403945.1 Desulfovibrio sp. Dsv1 | reverse complement strand
CGGGTCGCGCCGCAGGGCTTCGCCAAAAAGTCTCTCGCAGACCGATTCGTTGTGAAAGCTCCGGTCAAAGACGGAGGGATTCCATACCGCTGTGATATTGCGCCTGACGGCCTCCACATAATCGGACTGGTAATTGTCGCCCACATGCAGGATTTCCGAGGGGCGCGCATCCTCGGCGGCCAGTACGGATTCATACAGCGAGCCGTCGCTCTTGCGGGCGCCATAATCGCAGGAAACATACACGGCCGCCAGGTCATAACCCTTCCTTTTCAGTATGGGCCCCAGAATGTCTCCGGGCAGGTACATGTCGGAAATGGCTATGACCCGCTTGCCCAGGCGCACCGCCTCGTCATACAGCATCCTGACGTCCGGGCGCGGGTAAAGGAGCTTTCACAACGAATCGGTCTGCGAGAGACTTTTTGGCGAAGCCCTGCGGCGCGACCCGATCTGGAGCATTTTCCTGGGCCTCAGCCTGAACAGGCTCTGCGGCGACGCGTCCCGGACGCCGGACAATATCGCGTCCCCGAAGAGCCTGCGGCGCTTTGCCGAGGTAACCCTTGCGCCCCTGGTCACGGCTTTCTGCCTTTTTCTCGTCTCGGACAGGGATATTCAGGCGTCATACAGGAAAATCCACTTCGCTTCCCGCGACGGCTGGCTGCCCCACAAGGTGTATTCCATCGTCCGGGAACATCTGGGGGGAATCGAGGGGGTATACTTTTATGCGGGCCGCCGCGCCTATTATCCCTTCCTGTACGATTCCTTTTTCACTTTCGCCCAGACGCTGTTCCGGGCCGACAATCTGGATGCGTACACCCTGCGCGATCTTCTGGGGGCCTGCTTCGCGGACACGGCCCTGCTTTCCCTCATGGAGGCAAACATAAGCGAGGCGGACAAGCGTCTGCCCTTCTTCCGCCACAAGGACAGATGCCTGCGGATCCTGCGCCGTTTCGACAGGGAAATCGCGGACTGCATGCGGGAAAAGCGCGCCAGGGCGAGAGCCTATTATGAAAAGGTGTTCGATCCCGCGGAAAAACGGCACGTTGTCTTCGACCTGGGATACTCCGGCAGCATCGGCAAGGCCATGACCGCCGTGACCGGCAGGCCCACGGACAAGATTTATTTCTGGGAGGAGCCTCCCAACAGGGAACTTGACAGGGCCTCCGGCTCCCTGACCCGCCTTTTCATGAAGGGCCAGATCCGCCCGCCATATCACCTGTTGCTGGAAGAACTCTTTTCACCGTGCGAGGGCGGCGTTATCGGCTATGACGAAAGCGGGCGGCCCGTCCTTGAAAGCATGCCCGTCACGGAATCGCATGAAAAAGACCTCGCCGGCGCGCATGCCGCCTGTCTCGAATACGCAACGGAATTCTGCGCCCTGCTGGGAGAATACGCGCCGTACGCCTCGCTGCGCGAACCCGATGCCGTGGCGGACATCTGCCGGGCGTTGTGGGATACTCCCTTCTGCAATTTGCGCCTGCTCAAAAACATCGCCTTTCCGGATCCGCTTTACAGGACCCGCGCGGACTCACTGGAAAAGAAACTGGAAAACGGCATGCCCGCCGCCACGGTTTTTTCCGGCACGGGCTTTGAAAATCCGGAGAACGTCCACACCCGCGCGCCCCGCCTTCATGGCGCCCGCCGCGACATCGGCATGCATCTGCATCTGTATCACCGCTCAATGGCTCATGAAATCGTGCGCTACCTGCAGGATTTTCCCGCTCCCTTCGACCTTTACATCACAATTGTGGACGCGTCCTTCGCACACACGGCGCGCAACCTGTTCAGCCGGGCGTTTCTCCCCAATCTGGAAAAACTGCTCGTCCTCAACGTGCCCAACAGGGGCAGGGACGTGGCGCCGTGGGTGCTTGGCATGCGTCCCTATCAGGCGGCGTATGACCTCTTTTGCCATATCCACACCAAAAATTCGGCGCACTTCGATTTCAGGGACGAGTGGAGGCGCTACCTTTTCGACAATCTGATCCGGCCGGACTCAGCCGCGGAGATTATCAACGCGTTTGCGGAGCATCCGGATATCGGCTGCATTTTCCCCTCCATTTACGCCAAGCTGCGCCAGGTCATGACCAGCGTGGGGGATCCGCTGCACGGCTCCGGGCACGAACATGACCTTATCTGCGAGATGTTGCGGAGGATGGGCCTGGGCGGTGAATTTTGCCGTTCGGATCTCTTTTTCTCCGGAGGAACCATGCTGTGGTACCGCCCCCATGCCCTGCGGCAGCTTTTCACCTGCGAGCTGCGGCTTGACGAATTCGCCGCGGAGCCTGTCGGCGTGGGCGGCACCCTGGCCCACGCCATGGAACGGATGCCCGCCATCATTGCCGGGCGTAACGGCTATACGACCAAAAGCCTGACACTCTACCCATAACCCACGGTGCATGCATGACCAGCCGACATTACGGAAATAACGCCTTCCCGCCGCAATTGTTCAACATCCTCGCCGCGCCGTGCCTGCTGTACCGCCACAAGGGACTCTTCAGGCAGATGCTGCAAAGGAACATCAGCGCCCGTTACCGGGGGTCTGTGCTGGGGCTCGTCTGGAGCTTCGCCCATCCCCTGATGATGCTGGCGGTCTATACCTTTGTCTTCGGCATTGTTTTCAGGGCGCGCTGGGGAGTGGAAACCCTGGACGAGAACCGGGCCGCCTTTCCCCTGATCATGTTCTGCGGCCTGGCGGTCTTCAGCGTCTTTTCCGAAAGCCTCAACAGCAGCGGCAGTCTCATTGTGAATCACGCCGGTTTCGTCAAGAAGGTCGTTTTTCCCCTGGAACTGCTGCCCCTGTGCACGGTGGCCACAGCCTTTTTCTTCGGGGCGGCCTGGTTCAGCCTGCTCTTGCTGGGGGCCTGCGTTTTCCTGCAATCCCTGTCATGGACCATGTGCCTTCTGCCACTGACGCTGGCGCCCCTGCTGCTGTTCACCGCGGGAGCGTCCCTCATCATCGCCGCCCTTGGCGTCTACCTGCGGGATGTTCCCCAGCTTGTGGGCGTGGTGACGCAGATTCTCTTTTTCATGACCCCCATTTTCTATCCCGTGTCGCTGGTACCCGAGCGCCTGCGCTGGCTGCTGCATCTGAATCCGTTGACGCCCGTGGTGGAAGAAACCCGCAAGCTGTTTCTGTACGGGCAGGAGCCTGACTATATGGTCTGCCTGTGGCTGTTTCTCTTTTCCCTGGCCGTGTTTCAGATCGGCCTTGCCTGCTTCGGCAAAATGAAGAAGGGGTTTGCGGATGTGCTCTGACGCCGGGGCCGTCATCAGCGTCGACGGCGTTTCCAAGTTCTTCGAAATATACTCCAGGCCTTCGCGCCGCCTCTGGCAAATGATCTTCAGGGGCAGACGCCGCTTTTACGAGCCGTTCTGGGCCCTGCGGGATGTTTCCTTCGATGTGCGGCGCGGGGAATGCGTGGGGATTGTCGGCCGCAACGGCGCGGGCAAGAGCACGCTGCTTCAGCTCATCGCCGGCACGCTCGCCCCCTCGTCGGGCAATGTCGGCGTGAAGGGCCGGACGGCCGCCCTGCTGGAGCTGGGCAGCGGCTTCAACCCCGAATTCACAGGCCGCGAGAACGTCTACCTGAACGCCTCCATCCTCGGCCTGACGCGCGGGGAGATCGACGCCCGTTTTGACGATATCGCGGCCTTCGCGGACATCGGCGACTTCATCGAGCGGCCGGTCAAGAGCTATTCCAGCGGCATGGCGGTACGCCTGGCATTCGCCGTGGTGGCCCATGTGGACGCGGACGTGCTGATCATCGACGAGGCCCTGTCCGTGGGCGACGCCTTTTTCACGCAGAAATGCATGCGCTTCCTGCGCCGCTTCATTGCCGAGCGTACCGCGCTTTTCGTCAGCCATGACATCGCCGCCGTAACCAGCCTGTGCAACAGGGCCATCCTCATGGAACACGGACGGATAAAGCAGATCGGCAGCCCCAAGGACGTGACGGAAACCTACCTGAAAGACATGTACGAGGCCCGTCAGGGCTCCAGCGCCCCCTCCTGCGCCCCCCCGGGGGACGGGAAAAGCGCCGCGGCGCCCGGGGAATTCCGCGACATGCGCGCGGACTTCATCAATGCCAGCAACCTGCGCAACGATATCCGGGTCTTCGCCTTCAACGAAAGCAGCGGGGCTTTCGGCAAAGGGGGAGCCACCATCGTGGACGCGGTTCTTCTTGACGCCGAAAACCGCCCGCTGAGCTGGATTGTGGGCGGCGAGCCCGTGTCGCTGCGCATCACGGCGCAGGCCCACAAGGATATTTTCGGCCCCATCATCGGTTTTTTCTGCAGCAACCGCATGGGGCAGCACATCTTCGGGGACAACACCTTTCTGGTGTACAGGGATAAACCCGTATTTCTGCGCGCGGGGCGGAAGATCAGGGCGAGCTTTTCCTTTGCCATGCCCATTCTCGAAGCGGGGGATTACAGCCTTTCCGTCGCCGTGGCCGAGGGCACGCAGGAGGAGCACGTCCAGCACGACTGGAAGCACGACGCCCTGATTTTGCGGTCAACGGCCACCAGCTGCCATACGGGCATGGTGGGCATCCCCATGCGGCACATCAGCCTCAACGTCATTTAGGAGCCCTTATGGAATTCACGGGAGAACGCTTTGTCCCTTCATGTCAGGGAGAAATCGCGGCCGAGCATTATCACCGCTATTTCTTCGCCGCGGGTCTTGTTTCCGGCAAGCATGTGCTGGACATCGCCTCCGGCGAGGGCTACGGCGCGCGCATTCTGGCGCAATCCGCCGCGCGCGTCACCGGGGTGGATATCTCCCCCGAGGCGGTGGCCAATGCCACGCAACGGTACGCCGGGGAAAACATCTCGTTCCTGGAAGGCGGCGCCGCCGCCATTCCCCTGCCCGACGCCAGCGTGGACGTGACGGTCAGCTTTGAAACGCTGGAGCACCTGCATGAGCAGGAAGCCATGATCGGCGAAATCAGACGCGTTCTGCGGGATGACGGCCTGCTGGTCATCTCCACCCCCAACAAGAGCCTGTACAGGCGCGACAATGACCGCTTTCATGTCAGGGAACTGTTTCGGGAGGAATTCCTCAGCCTGCTCAAAAGACGTTTCGCCCATGTTTCCCTGCTGGGGCAGAGGGTTATGTACGGTTCCCTGCTGAGCGGCGCGGGCGGCGGAATGTCGCTGCTTCGCCAGCGGGGGGAAGACGGCGCGGCGGAGAACCTGCCTTTTGCGGAGCATGCCATGTATTTCATCGCCCTTGCCGGCAATGGGCCTCTGCCGCCCGCGGGCGGTTCCTTTTTCGATTACCCCCTGGAAAAAAGCGATCCCGTGGCGCGGCTGCGGGAGAGCCTCGCCGATCTGCAAGGACGCCATGACGCCCTGCGGAGCGCCCATGACGCGGCGCAAGCGCGCCTTGAGACCATGGAAGCGGCCTATGCCTCCATCCTCGCCTCGCGGTCCTGGCGTGTCATGGCGCCGTTGCGCCGCCTGAGGAGGCTTCTCAGGGGAGCCCGGAAAAGGGACGGATTCTAACTTCCCGGAACGGGGACAGGAGGGGAAAACGACATGGAAATCGAACGCACGGACATTGACGGCGTCATCATCATAAAGCCGCGGGTGCACGGCGACGCGCGCGGCTTTTTTGTGGAAACCTGGCAGCGGGAGCGCTATGCCGCCGCGGGCATTGACCTGCCCTTTGTACAGGACAATCATTCCCGTTCCGCCAGAGGCATCCTGCGGGGCATGCACTTTCAGCGCGAGCATCCGCAGGGCAAGCTTGTTTACGTTTCCCTGGGGACGATCTTTGACGTGGTCGTGGATATCCGGCCCCAATCGCCCACCTTCGGGCGGTGGACCGGCGTAACGCTGGACGCGGCGCGACAGCACCAGCTCTGGGTTCCCCCCGGCATGGCGCACGGCTTTCTCGCCCTGAGCGACGCGGTGCACCTGCATTACAAGTGCACGGACTTTTACCGCCCCGGGGATGAGGGCTCCCTGCGCTGGAATGATCCCGATATCGCCATCACCTGGCCGTGCGCCGATCCCGCGCTCTCCGGCAAGGACGCCGCCGCGCCCCTGTGGCGCGAGGTCAGGCGATCCCTCGTTGCGCGGGGGCGCTGACAGTCCGGCCGCAAAAGAAAGGGGCCGCCTCTCCCCCTCCATTGGCCTGACCGGGGCCGCGCCCCGGCCAGGCCGGCGCATTGCCGCCCGCCCCCGAAGCCGGACGGGGAACGCCGAGGGCTACCCACCCCGCCCGCAGGCTATGCCGTGCCGCCGCAGCTTGGCATACAGGGTGGGTATCTTCATGCGCAGCAGCGCCGCGGCCCCGCCCTCGCCCCGCACCCTGCCGCCGGTCAGGCGCATGACCCCGCGCAGATAGCGCGCCTCCGCCTCTTCCAGGGTCGGCAGGCTTTCCGGCCCGAACGGGCCTTCCGGCAAAACCGGGGCCGGGTCCCCGCCCTCCTTTCCCCTGACGCCGGCGAATGCCGGGTCGCCGCCGAGGCCGAAAAACAGCCGCAGATCGCCGCCCCGGTACAGAATCACGGCCCGTTCCACCAGACTGCGCAATTCACGGATATTGCCGGGCCAGTCATAGGCCAGCAGCTCCCCGGCCTGTTCCTCGCGCAGCGGCGCCACGGTCTTGCCGTAGCGGCGGGCAAAATGCCGTATGAAGGCGTTGGCCAGGGGCAGGATATCCTCTCTGCGCCGGCGCAGGGGCGGCATGGTCAGCGGAAAGGCGGCGATGCGGTAGAAAAGATCCTGCCGGAAGCGCCGCTCGCGCGCCTCCCGCCAGAGATCACGGTTGGTGGCCGCGATGAGCCGGAAACGGGAATGCAGTTCCCTGGTGCCGCCCACGCGCATGAAACGCCGATCCTGCAGGACGCGCAACAGCTTGGTCTGCACCAGGGGCGACATCTCCCCGATCTCGTCAATGAACAGCGTGCCCTGGTCGGCCATTTCAAACAGGCCGATCTTCCGCCTGATCGCGCCGGTGAACGCGCCGCGCTCATGCCCGAAAAACTCGCTTTCGAAAAGGGTCTCCACCATGCCCGCCGGGTGCGCCGGAATAAAGGGTCCGCTCCGCCCGCTGGCGGCGTGGATGTGCCGGGCCATGATTTCCTTGCCCACGCCCGTTTCGCCGCAGATGAGGATGGGCACATCCGTGACGGCCGCGCAGGCGACCTGGGACAGCAGATCCCGCAGGCCTTCGCGCGGCACCAGGCAGTCGTCGCGCTCCTCCCGCAGGAAAATGTCGCGCAATCTGTCATGCTGGAGGGTGATTTCCCTTTCCCTGAAGCTTTCCATGCGCAGGATGGCGCGCAGTTCCGCCGCCAGCAGGCGCGCGCCCTGCAGCAGATCCTCCGCCGGGATGCCGGAAAGGGCCCGGGGCGCGTGGACGCTGTCCAGCCACAACAGCCAGGCCTCGGCGCCGGTTCCGGCCAGACGCAGCGCAAGGCCGTGGCGCTCGTGCCGCAGCGCCGGCCGGCGGCTTTCCCGCGCGGCCGCGGCCAGCCAGTTCAGGCAGGGCCGCATGGCCGGCGAGCGCAGTTCCGGGCCGGACACATTGACGATGTGCGTGAAACGCGGTTCCCCCCCGTCGCCAGGGTGAAAAAGGCCGCCCCGTTCCTGACGGAAGGCGTCCATGGCCGCCCGCACGAAGAGACGCAGGGCTTCCTCGCGCGTGCCCGGCATGTCGAGCCCGCTGAAAACGGCGTGGCAGCGCTCGGCCACGCTCCTGGCCGCCATGCGCCCTTCCGTCAGGGCCGCGCCGAAAAGCTCAAAGGCCGCCGGGCGCGCCTCCATGCAGGCCCGGCAGGCTTCATGGTAGCTGACGCCGCGCAGATCCCGCCCCGTGGCCTCGCGCACCATGCCGCGCAGCAGGCGGGCTTCTCCGGCATCGCCGTCGCGCTCGCAGACCTGGGCCAGAGCGTGGACCGTGAGCGCCAGGGTCTGCGGATCGCCCAGAGCCTGGCAGATTTCCAGGCTCTGCCGCAGCAGGGCCGCGGCCTCGCGCGGCGGCGCGCCCGCCTCAAGCTCCCGCAGCGCCCGGATGCGCAACGCCGCGGCCTTCAGATGCCGATTGGCCCCCCCGCAGAAGGCTCCGCAGCAGAGGCGCGACCTCATAGCCCGGGACCGCCGGAAAGCCGCAGCATGAAAAGACATGCAGCATATCCAGCACCAGGGGGTCCTTGAAGGTCACGGGCCTGCCGCCCCGCGCCAGCAGCCGCCGGGTCCGCGCGTCCAGCAGGGCGTGCGCGCCGCGCGCGTCACCCTCCACGAAGAGCAGCAGGGCGTGCGCCCGCGTGACGTGGGAATGCACGATGGCATGCTCCTCACAGAGCGGCGTGGCCTCCAGGTCGCGCAGCGCGGCGCGCATGCGCTTCCTGTCGCCCTTGCGCAGCAGCAGGAAGCAGGAATTGCTCCGGAACATGGCTGCCGCGAGCTTGTCGCCCGCCAGCAGGGCCTTGCGCTGAAAATGCTCCACGCTGCCCAGGGCGAAATGAAACTGATGCAGATAGCCCGCGCTGAACAGGGCGCCGATCCCCAGCACGCCGTAAAAACGCCGGTAACACCAGGCCATGTCATCGGAGCAGCGGTTGAAACAGGCAATGATCCTTTCGAGCTCTCCGCGCATATAGGCCAGTTGCCCTTCAAACAGCGACAGAAGGCTGTCGTCTTCCGGCCCCAGAAAGCCTCTGACCGTGTTCAGGGCGCTTTCCAGCCTGTCGGCCAGCCGGCTGGAATTGTTGCCGACAAAAACGTGCAGATAAAAACGCGAAAGCAGGAGCATGGCCGTGAAGCGCTCGTTGCCGCTGTTGCGCGCCATGCGGTGGGCGCGAGCCGCGAGGCGCGGGATATTGCGCAGCAGGGACGGGGAACCCAGCGGAAAGCCCTGCAGAGCGAAAAGCAGATTCAGAAAGTCGCCGTCCAGAGCGGCCGGATCAGCGCCGCGCCGCGCGCACCAGCGCATCAGAAAGGCCACCAGCACTTCCAGCAGGGGCGCCAGTTCCGCGTCCGCGCGACTCCTGGTCCAGGCGTCGCGCAGAATCTCCACGCACTCGCGCGGCCCGGCCCCGTCCCGGAGCAGGCTCCGCAGCGCGCAGGCCCGGTGCTCCGGCGGCCAGAGGTCCGCGGAGAGACGCGCGCGG
>APFI01000002.1 GCA_000403945.1 Desulfovibrio sp. Dsv1 | reverse complement strand
GTTTGCCTTCAAGCATGCTGGGGGCTCCAGTTTGGCTTTGCACTAACTGAGGGGGCTTTACAAGAGGAGCGGATGAAAAAATCGCCGTATCTGGTCCGCCAAAACGCCGCGGCAAGGTTTATGCCGCAGTGATTCCCAATGCCCAAACCGGGACATTGCTGCCTGTCATTATGGAGAACGCGTTCCCTCGTTTGAAGCGATGGCGCGGCATTGCGACCCGGCACGCGAAAAATGCGGCGTCATTCCTGGCCGCTATCCGGATCGGATGTATCTTTTCATGGGCTTCAGTCTCGTGACTATTTTATCTAGAATGCCAGAAAAACTTCTACGATATCCTGCCGGGAGAAATAGCTCGGACAACGGCGGATATTTTCAAAGAGCTTTCCGTGGCTGCGGACAAATTGGTTATTGCTGAAAATGCTGATATGCACCATTGTCAGAGCACAAAATTTCCTCTATTGTCTTTTTTGCGGCATACTGACGACGAAGAGTTTCTCTGGAAGAAATACAAAACGGCATAAGAATATTCTTATATTATTAGTCTTATATTACACTAGTTGCGGCCGCATTCCCATCAACATCAATCGGAATAAATCTGAATAAAAATGATCGGTTCAAACAATCTTATTAGCGAATTAGACATACAAGTTCCCACCAAAAAACGCCATAGTTGTCCTACATCTAGAATTAAAAGCTGTTTTGATATAGACCGCGCCTATGGACTGATCGCCATTTGACTAAAATGGAGTAAGTAAGATGAGTGAATTAATACACATACCTGAACTTAATGATTCTCTCAAAGAGAAATTGTTGAAATGGCTTCCTGAACAATCCAGGCTGGAAACACTTATTCCTGGTTTGGTATTAAGTCGTTATGATGAAAACATTTCCGCAATAGAGTGTTTTTACACCCCTATGGTTGCCTTGGTCGTTCAGGGATTCAAACGCTCCATGATTGGCGACCATGAAGCAAATTATGGCGAACTCCATTGTGTAACGGTCGGCATTGATATGCCCGGCGTCTTCCATATTACGGATGCTTCGCCTCAAGATCCTTTCATTTCGCTCTCCGTAAAGCTGGACAGGCGCATTATTACTCAGTTGATTACAGAATCCCCTTCCATAGTTACAGCACAAGAAGGAGAAATGACTCCTGTCGTAGTTGATGATGCGGGTAAGGATATTTTGCAGGCATTTTCCCGTCTTGTTGAACTATTGGATACACCATCACGAATCCCGGTCTTGGCTCCCATGATTCTTCGTGAAATCCATTACTATCTGCTCTGTGGCAGCCATGGAAAATGCCTACGACTTTTCAATACGAACGGGATACAAACAAACCATATCGCTCAAGCAATTTCCTAGTTACGGAAAAATTACACGTCACAGCTTCGCATGGAAGAACTGGCTCGGTATGTCAACATGGCTCCCTCAACATTCAATCGGCATTTTAAGGAAGTAACCAACCTCAGCCCGCTCCAATTCCAAAAACGACTAAGGCTTTACGAGGCTGAACGACTTATGTTGCTTGAAGGAAAAGATGCCAGCACAGCGGCGCTTATGGTCGGCTATGAAAGCGGCTCGCAGTTCAATAGAGAGTATAAGCGCCAATTCGGAGCCCCTCCCCGTAAGGATGTAGCAAAAAAACGTTCATAACCTGTTGACTCATTTTATAAAGATAGGCGGGAAGCCCCATTTGGCGGGTCTCCCTCTTATCTATTTTCAGTTTTTTCAAAAAGCAAGCACTCCAGAGCGAAATAGGCAAAGAATAGCTCAGATTATGTATAGTTTCACGACCGAAGAAATCTTATTTTGTCATCAACAAAAGGAAAACGCTTTGATGCACATCAGCAATAATATTTAAGTATTTTACAAGATATTCATGGTTATTTTTGACGTATGTTGTACTGTAACAATAGATTTTCAGGCGATGACACATGCCGAAAATGCGCACTCCATATCGGCATTGAGCGACAAACATCAAAACATCATCCTCATAGCTGCTTTTACCGCGAAAGGCGGGCGATACGAGAAAACTGAAAGGCATTCTTGCGGAAGGTCTGCAAAACGGCATGACGGTCAACGAGAGCAAGGAAGCCCGTGTCCAGAAGTACGCCTACAGGGGGTTCCCCCGCAGTCTGACGAGCCTGAACACCTTCATTGCCCTGCTTGATACGCGCAAGGCTCAGGGTATTCGCAATGACGTGGGCCGCGATGCCGCCCCCTTGCCCGATAAGGCGAACATCCGCGACATCGGCACGGCAAATCAGACTGCCGTCATTGGCAGGCCCGCCAGCGGACGAATCTACGAATTTATGCCCGTCATCGACACCTTTTTGAAAGAATATCTTTTCGGCGACATCTTCAGTCGTGATGTTCTCAGTCCCCGGGAGAGAGAACTGACCACGCTTTCCGCATTGGCAGCCTTCCGGCTGAAGCTCAACTGCGTTCTCAGCGGTGGCGGCTATACGCTGAACGCCGCCAAATCCGACAAGCGTTTCAGGACCGTGCCCACGCTGAGCATGTTCAACTCCGGATCGGCATACGGACAAACAGGCACACGCACCATACAGTCATCGGGGGCGACAACGATGAAAAACATTCTGTTGAACGACGGCAACCTTATCCCTACTGTTGGTTTCGGGGTATTCATGATTCCAAATGACGGTTCCACCTATAACGCCGTCAAAGAAGCCCTGTGCGCGGGATACCGCCACATTGACACAGCTGCCGCCTACTTCAATGAAGCCGAAGTGGGCAACGCCGTCCGGGATAGCGGCATTTCCCGAAAAGACATTTTCGTGACCAGCAAGCTCTGGATTCAGGACTATGGCTATGAAGTGGCCAGATCCGGTATTGAGGCGTCGCTCCGCAAGCTGAACATGGACTATATCGACCTTTACCTGCTCCACCAGCCCTACGGTGACGTGCCGGGCGCATGGAAAGCGCTGGAGGAGGCGCAAAAGGAAGGAAAGCTGAGGTCCATCGGCGTCAGCAACATGACTCCGGGGCTGTGGGAAAAGTTTGTTCCGCAGTTCTCCACATTGCCCGCCGTCAACCAGGTGGAATGCAATCCTTTTTTCCAGCAGCGGGAACTGCGAAATCTGCTTGCTGCGGGCGGTGTGGTGCTGGAGGCATGGTATCCTCTCGGCCACGGAGACAGAAAGCTGCTTGAGCATCCGCTCATCAGTGCCCTAGCACAAAAATACCATAAAAACGCCGGGCAGATTATTTTGCGCTTCGAGGTTCAGGACGGAATCATCGTCCTGCCGAAATCAGCCAATCCGGTCAGAATTGCAGGAAATATTGATATCTTTGACTTTGCTCTGACAGAAGGGGAAATGCAGGAACTGCGTGGACTGGACACCGGCAGGGGAACCCACGATCCGGAAACTCCGGGACTGGGAGAGATGCTGCTGGAAAAATACAGGATACACGACTGATAAAACCCCAAGGAGACTGCCACAGCAGAGGAGGTCCCCTATCAGGAACAGCACAGAACAGCGCTTCAGCGCTTATGGAGGCATTATGAAATCCCGTCATTATGAATCAGGCAATCTACCGTCCGCAAATATATCTAGGCGCGGAGTCATGAAACTGATCGCCTTTGGCCTTTCGTTCAGCGTACTCGCGCCGAGGCTGGCGGCTGCTTCCGCTTATGCTGCGGAAGCAGCGGGGAAAAAGCCCCTCATCATCTATTTTTCCATGCCGGAAACGGACAATCCCAACAACATGACACGCGAGGAAGACAACAGCGCCGTGGTCATCAACGGAAAAGTGCTGGGGAATACGCAGTATGTGGCGCAGTTGATACAGGAAATGACAGGCGGCGACCTATTCCGCATCCTGCCGCAGAAACCGTATCCCACAGACCATCGTTCCCTTGTCGATTTGGCCAAGGAAGAACAGGAACAGGACGCCCGCCCGGCCATTGAAGGAAAGATCGAAAACCCCGGGGCCTACGATACCATCTTTATCGGGTATCCCAACTGGTGGGGCGACATGCCGATGATTCTGTACACGTTTCTGGAACAGTACGATTTCTCCGGCAAGACACTTATTCCCTTCTGCACCCACGGGGGCAGCGGCTTTTCCCGTACCATCCAGACTATACAGGACAAACAAGCCGGCGCGACCGTGATACGCGACGGCTACTCCCTTTCCCGGATCCGTATGGAACGCGCGCCGTCCGGCGTGGCGGAATGGCTGAAGGAAATCGGACTGAAAAAATAAGGAGGAAACCATGAGCAAACATATTCTCATTCTGGCGGGCAGCCCGCGCAAGAACGGCAATTCCGCCGCACTGTGCCGCGCCTTTGCGCGCGGCGCGGAGGAAAGCGGCCATCAGGTGGAAACGGTTTTTCTGCGTGACAGGAAAATCGGTTATTGCCTGGCCTGCTATCACTGCAAAAAAAGCGGCGGCATCTGCATCCTCAAGGATGAAATGGCCGATATTCTTGACAAAATGAACACCACAGATGTGATTGTTATGGCAAGTCCCGTCTATTTCTATTCCATCGACGCGCAGATGAAGGCGCTCATCGACCGCACCGTAGCGCAATGGCTGACAATCAAAAACAAGGAATTCTACTACATCATGACCGCCGCAGAGGAAAGCGATACCGTCATGGATTGTACACTTGAATGCTTTCGCGGTCTGGCCAGATGCCTTGAGGGCTCCATCGAGCGCGGCGTCATCTATGGGAAAGGTGTATATGGGCCGGGAGAAATAGAATCCAAACCTGCCATGCGGGAAGCCTACGACATGGGGCGCAAGGCATAACGGCAGGGAGGAAACATGAAAAAACGTACATTAGGCAACGGGCAGACCGTTTCCGCCATAGGACTTGGCTGTATGGGCATGAATCACGCCTATGGCAAACCTGCTCCCAGGGAAGCCATGGTCAAACTGCTCCACCATGCCGTGGACTTGGGGTGTACCTTCTTTGATACCGCTGTTGTTTATGGTGAAGCCAATGAAGAACTACTGGGCGAAGCTTTTTCTTCCATGCGTGATCAGGTTGTGCTGGCAACAAAATTTGGCATCGTGGGGCAGCGCATCGAGGATGGAAAGCCGGTCAATCTGCTGGACAGCAAGCCCGCGTCCATTCGTCAACAGGTGGAAGGTTCGCTGCGCCGTCTTGGAACCGACCATATCGACCTGTATTACCAGCACAGGGTAGACCCTCATGTGGAACCGGAGGTTGTCGCGGACAACATAAACACCTTGATCCGGGAAGGCAAGATTCTGGGGTGGGGGCTGTCCAACGCTCCTGTGGAATATATGAAACGCGCCCATGCCGTCTGCCCACTAGCCGCAGTGGAAAACCAGTATTCCATGATGTGGCGCGAACCCGAACAGGGATTGTTCGACCTGTGCGCGGCCATGAATATCGCCTTTGTCGCCTACAGTCCTCTGGGCAACGGTTTTCTGAGCGGGCGCTTCACTCGTGATACCATATACGGAGAAGGCGATTTTCGAGGTTTCATGGGGAGATTTAGGCCGGAGGTTATGGAACGCAATCAGGCCCTGCTGGACCTTATCCGGGACATGGCCGGAAGCAGACATGCCACGCCCGCCCAGATCGTCCTTGTCTGGGAACTGGCACAGCGGCCTTTCATCATCCCCATCCCCGGTACGACAAACCCGCAGCGCCTGGAAGAAAACCTGGGGGCTGCGCTCGTTGAGCTCTCCAGGGAAGAACTCGCGGATATCAATGCCGCACTGACTCAACTTAGCGTGGATGAAACATATTTTTAACCGCCTTTCATGAAAAGGCGATATTTTTAATTCATTCGAGAATTATCAAGAGGGCTTCTATGAAAAATGTGATGCTTTTGACCGGCGCAGGGCAGATCGGTATGGCCATAGCCCGCCGGATGGGATACGGAATGAAGATAGTCATTGGCGACAAGCGCAGGGAGAATGCGGAAGCAATAGCCGACACAATGAACAGGGCGGGGTTTACTGCCACCCCTGTTGAAATGGACTTGTCTTCCCGTACGTCAATCCTTGCATTGATAGATACGGCGCAGCAGTACGGGGAGATTTCCATGCTCGTCAATGCGGCAGGCGTTTCTCCCAGCCAAGCCTCCATTGAAACCATTTTGAAAGTGGATTTATATGGCACCGCCGTTCTCTTGGAGGAAATCGGCAAGGTCATCGGCAAAGACGGTGTCGGCGTGACTGTTTCCAGCCAGTCCGGACACAGAATGCCTGCCCTCGGTATGGAACTTGACGAACAGCTTGCGATGGCTCCCGCGGAAGAACTGCTCGCCCTGGAAGTCCTTCAGCCCAAAAATATCAGAGATACGCTGCATGCCTATCAGATGGCAAAGCGTTGCAACGTGAAAAGAGTTATGGCGGAAGCGGTCAAATGGGGAAACAGGGGGGCAAGAATCAATTCCATTTCCCCCGGCATCATTGTGACGCCGCTGGCACTCGATGAATTTAACGGGCCGCGAGGGGATTTCTACAGAAACATGTTTGCGAAATGCCCTGCCGGACGCCCCGGAACTGCTGATGAAATCGCCAACGTCGCAGAGTTGCTCATGAGCAACAGAGGCGCGTTCATCACCGGCGCGGATTTTCTGATCGACGGCGGGGCTACGGCATCCTACTTCTATGGACCGTTGAAGCCTGAAAAATAAAAGGGCTGTCCTGGCTAAGAAAAAAGAGCCGGGATAACGACATGTATGAAAGGCGCGGCAGGCTAAATAATCGGCAACAGACCGAACTCATAACATTTTTTGTGGCAGGCGCTACGGCAAGGGCTGCCGGAGAGATGGCAGGAGTAACCCGCAACACAGCCGCATCCTGTTTCATGTGCTTGCGTCGTCTTATTGCTTCCCCTCTCCCCGGTTATCGGTTGTCCGGTGAGATAGAAGCTGATGAGAGTTACTTTGGAGGAATCAGGAAAGGTAAACGAGGACGGGGAGCTGTCGGCAAAATAACCGTTTTTGGTCTGCTGAAGAGAAACGGTAGAGTCTGTACGGCAATCATTCCGATGCCGGTACGGAAACACTTCTCCCTATCATCAGAGAGCGGGTGGAGCCTGACAGTATGGTCTGTTACGGACACGTTTTCAGCTTGCAACGCCCTGGATATCAACGGATTCCATCATCGCATCAATCATTCCCAGAAGTTTGCGAAACACTATAATCATATCAATGGAATAGAAAATTTCTGGAATCATGCCCAAAGACACGCCGCTTTAACGGTATCAAGCCTGAACACTTTTACTGGTTCCTCAAGGAGTGCGAATGGCGCTCCAATGGAGGCAACCATAAACAGCTTCCAACCAAGCTAACTTATTGGGTAAAACAAGATAACCACTAGAAGTCATTTCATGATTCCCTGATGACTCTTCCGAGTAAAATCATGGAAAATGCCAAA
>APFI01000001.1 GCA_000403945.1 Desulfovibrio sp. Dsv1 | reverse complement strand
CGGCCGCGCCGTCGCCGGCGTCCGCCAGACCGCCGCTCCACCGCGTCCGCAGGGCGCGGGCCTCGGCTGCCATGTCGCCGCGCGGATAGCTGGCGGCGATTTCGTCCAGCAGGACCAAGCCTTCGTCTGGTCTGCCCAGATGCCCGGTCTGGATCCGGGCCGCGCGCAACAGGGCGTCGTCGGCCAGGGCGCTCTGGGGAAATTCGCGGGGCAGGGCCAGATAGAGTTCCAGAGCGCGCCGGTAATCGTCCGCTAAATGGGAGCAGTCGGCTAGGGCTTCCTGGCTCGCGGCGGAGCGGAACAGCGCACCGGGAGCCACAGCCCCGTTCTTGCGGCTTTCATAGATTCGCTGGAATTCCGCCTGCAATTCTTCCCACGGCTGCCGCCAGCACGATCGGACCTTGTCCGCCTTGAGGGTGTTCATGCGAACCTTGCCCGCGCGATAGCGGGGCAGCAACGGGCCTTCCGGAACGGCGGACGCCGCCGACGTGGTCGCGGCAGCGGGTTGATCTTCTACAGCTTCTTTTTTGTCCGCCGCCGCCACCTGACGGGTCTCCGGCGCGGTGCGGCCGCTGGCCGATGCCTTGAGGGCCTTTTCCAGGGCCAGAGCTTCAGGCAGCATATCGCCTTTAGGGTACTGGCTCTTGAGCCGGGTCAGCAGGGCCAGCGCGCCCTTGTCGTCCTTGAGCCATGCCGCGCGCATCTTCGCCGCCCGGAACAGCGCGTCGTCGGCCAGACGGCTGTCCGCATGGCGCAGGGACAGGGATTCATAGCATTCTATGCCCTTGCGGGCGTCCGCTTTGGCGAAGGAACGTCTGGCAAGTTCCTCCAGACTTTCGGCGGCACGGAACAAGGCCGCCGGGCGATTGGGCCAGGACGGGTCCGCGTCGTAAATGGCCCGGAATTCCGCAGCCAGTTTTTCCCAAGGGCCGCGCAGATTGCCTTTTTTGTCGTCCAGCTTGAGGCTGGCGATGTCCGCCTTGGCGGCGGCATAGCGCTTTTCCGTGGGCGGCAGGGCGCTGTATCCGGCGTCATAGCAGCAGATGATCAGCAGGCAGAGTGCCAGCAAAAAAGCCAGCGGCGGCGCGAGGCGCTTGAGAACGGCTTTATCCGCCTGTTTCTGTCGTTTGCTTTTTCTGGCCACTGCGCTTTCCTGTCCGGTATCCCGGCACGCTTTCGTCAGTTTTCTGACACAAGTTTCTGTCCAAGTATATATCGTATCGGCTGTCCGGCATCACCCTTAAGGGACGAGAGGCAAGCGGCATGGGAAAAACATGCTGCGGGCGCCCAGTTACGAATTTTTGCAGATTTTGTGCCATAAAAAAGCCTGCCGTGAAATTCGGGGCGAGATATGCGGGATACAGGCTTTTCTGAAAACGTTTGAAGGCGTGGTCCGCGAAACACGGGAAGTTTGTTTGTCGGCAAGGCAAAAGCGCCAGCCGCAATCCTGACGGACAACGGCTGGCGCTCCCAGACTAAAGGCGTTGTTACGCGCCAATCCTAGAAGAACTGGCCCATGCTGAACTCCAGCCTTCCGGATTCCATTTCCTTGTCATAGTCCTGAACCAGTGGGATGCCGTAGGCAATGCGCAGATCGCCCATGGGCGAACGCCAGCGCAGTTCCAGACCGGCCGAGGCCACCAAGTATTTATCCAGATCATTGCCCATGGTTTTATGGTCAATGTTGAAGCCACCGTCGAAGAAAGGCACCAGCGCCAGCCCCATATCTTTCTGGAAGGTCCAGACGTATTCCACGTTGAGCACGCCCATGCGATCGCCGCCGATCTGTTCGCCGGCATACTTGTAGTCGCGGGGCGAAAGATCAGAGTAGGAATAGCCGCGGATGGTATCCATGCCGCCCAGCCAGAAGCGTTCGAAAACGGGCACGGGGTCATCGGTGTTCTGGAAGACGCCGCCTAGACGGGTGCGCACGTGGAAGGTGTTCTGGGGATTAAAGGACCAGAAGCCCTGCCAGTCGGCCACGGCCTTGACGAAGTTGTCCGTGCCGCCTAGGCCGCCGCCGCCGTATTCCGCCCAGAGGCGGGTGATGGTGCCCGAGGTGGGGCGGTCCTTGGCGTCGGTGGTGTCGCGCAGAATGCGTCCGGAGACGGCGCTGGTCCAATTCACGCCCTTGTAGTCGCTGATGTACGGCGAGGCGTTGTGTTTCACGTCATAGAGCTCGTAGCGTTCCAGGCGGTAGGCCAGACCCGCGGAGGTGTATTCGCCGATGGGATAGGAAGCGCGGATGGTGTCGCCAATGGTATCCTTGGTAAAGTCCTCCCAGTAGTCATGGGTGTAATAAAGATCGTTGCCTATGGAAAGATCCGTGTCATAGACGCGGGGGTTTGTAAACGAAAGCATGCCGGTGGTGCGCCGCCAGGAGAAGAAGCCCTGCAACTGGAGCCAGTAGCCCCGGCCGAAGAGGTTGCGCTCCATGATGGAGGCCGTGACGCCCACATCGTAGTAGGTGGAGTAACCGATGCCGCCCATGATGGCGCCGGTATTGGCTTCCTTGACCTTGACCTTGAGGTCCACCTCGTCCTCGTTGCCGGTGGGGATCAGCTCCGTATCCACGGCGGAGAAGTAGCGCAGACGGTTCAGGCGCTCGGTGGAACGGCGCAGTTTGGCGCCCTCGTACACGTCGCCGTCACCCAAGCGCATTTCACGCAGGATGACGTTGTCGCGGGTTTTGGTGTTGCCTTCCACCGTGAGGCGACGGATGAAGACCTTCTGTTTTTTGTTGACCAAGTAGCCCACATCCACCTGCGCGCTGCCGTCGTCGGCCTTCATCAGCTTGGTGTCCACTTCGGCAAAGGCATAGCCGTAGTCAGCATAAAAATCCGTCATGCGCTTGGAGTCTTCCTGCATGACCGTCAGGGAAAAGTATTTGTTGGACTTCTTCCAGTCGTCCATCTGCACGACCTGAAGCATGTTTTCTTCGCTGTCGATGACGTCGCCGGCGAATTTCACGTCGCGCACGGCATAGCGCGGCCCCTCGTGCACGGTAAAGGTGATGTAGATGCCGTCGGGCTTGTACTCCACCTGCGGCGCGGAAACCTGTATGTCCACAAAACCCTCGTTCAGGCCAAAGGCGGCGATGGCGTTGGTGTCGCGCTCCAAGTATTCGTCCTTGAGCACGCCGCTGCCCGTAAACCAGGAGAAAATGTTGCGGGGCTTGAGCGCCAGGTACTTGTCCATGTCGCCCTGGCTGAGCTCCTTGAGGCCTTCGATCTTCACTTCCTTGATGTAGAGCTTGTTGCCCTCGTCCACGGAAATGACCAGCACAGCACCCCGTCCGCCTTGGCGGTCTTCTAGGCGATAGTCAGCCTTGGCCAGATAATAGCCTTCCTTGCGGTAGAGTTCGGTGATTTTCTGCAGGTCGTCGGAAAGCATCTGCTCGTTGAGCACGCTGCCGGATTTGGTGCCCATGGCGGCCAGCGCGTCTTCCTGGTCAATGTCCTTGGAGCCTTCCACCACGATATTGTCGATACGCGGTTTTTCCACCACGGTGAAGACCAGAACGCCGCCTTCCAGGGATGCCTGCACGTCGTTGAAATAGCCCATATCCCAGATGCGCTTGACTTCTTCGTTGATAGCGTTGGCATCGGGCTTATCACCCTTGCGGATGGTCAGGCGCATAAGCACGGTGTCCGGATCCATGATTTTCATGCCGCGTACCTGTACGTCGGTCAGACCGCCTCCGGCGGCGGACGGCGAATGAATGGGAACAAAACCGGGACCGTTGTCGGCCTGAGGGGCGGAGATCTGCGCGGTGGAACCCAGCATTATTGAAGCACGTCCGGCAACAGCCGCAGCGCATTCGTTCAGCGCCACCAGAGAGTTGCGTTCAAAACCGGCGGGGACGGCCTCGCCTTTCTCCACAGGCACCAAGCGGGTGTCCATGGTGAAACCGTCGCCCAGTTGATTGAAGCTGCCGTAGATGACCAGCTTGGCGCTGGCCTGACGCCCCAGGCGACGGGCCGCAGCCAGATCGATGATATTGTCGCCGCTACCTTTGAACAGGGCGCGGGCTCGGTTCATGGGTACGGCCTTGAGTCCGTTCTGCTCCAGCTGGCTGGCGATGAGCTGCGGCACGTCGCGGGAAGCATTGGGCATGTCCGGCCCGGCATTGACCTGAAAGGGCAGGACCAGCACCAGCGGCTGGCCGGCCTTGGCCGCCATGACGTTCTGGGCGGACAGCGCCTGGAAGGCGCAGGCCAGGACCGCAAGGCACACGGCCCTGAACAGCACACTATGCAAAAGACTTCTCATACAGAGCCCCCGCTCTAAGTTCCAAGCCGCGGTCCATTCTGGCGGCCAACTCCAAATTGTGCGTCACCACCACCAGGGTCATGCCCAGTTCACGGTTGAGTTCATTCAGCATATCCCCCACCTGCGCGCCGGTAATTTCATCCAGATTGCCGGTGGGTTCGTCGGCCAGAAGGACGCGCGGTCGCAACAGGACCGCGCGGGCTATGGCCACCCGCTGGCGTTCGCCACCGGACAGAGTGGCTATTTTTCTGTCCGCACGGTCGGCCAAGCCGACCCGTTCCAGCATGGCGCTGGCCTCGGGCAGCACGGAGGCACGGCACGCCCCGCCGATGACGGCCGGCATGGCCACGTTTTCCAGAGCCGAAAATTCCGGCAGAAGATGGTGAAACTGAAAAACGAAGCCCAAGGTTTTATTGCGGAAAGCGGCTTTCTGATTCGGGCCCATCAGAGCCATATCCCAGCCGTCAAAGGTCACAATGCCACTGCTTGGAGTATCAAGAGCACCCATAAGATGCAAGAGGGTGGACTTGCCGGAACCGGAAGCCCCTACGATGGCCAAGGCTTCTCCCTCTTCCACAATCAGGTTGATATTCTTGAAAATTTCAAGATTTTCTCCAAGCCCACAAAACTTTTTTCCCACGTCAGAAAATTTATAGAGCTCGGACATAATTATTCGTAGCGCAGGGCTTCGGCTGGTTCCAGACGGGCGGCCTGGCGCGCCGGATAAAGAGTGGCCAAAAAGCAGAGCAGCATGGCGCTGGCCCCTACAATGAACACGTCGGAAACCGTGATGATGATGGGCAGATGGTCAAGCGTGTAGACGTTCTCCGGCAGCTTGATGAACTGGTAGCGCTTGAGCAGCCAGCCCAGACTCAGGCCGAAGGTGTAGCCCAGCAGGGTGCCGATGACGCCGATGATGGTGCCCTGCAGCATGAAAATACGGCGGATCATGCCGCGCGTGGCCCCCATGGACAGCATGATGGCGATGTCGCGGGTTTTTTCCATGACCAGCATAACTAGAGTGGTGACGATGGAGAAGGACCCGATCAGCACCACCATGGCCAGAAGAATGAACATGCCCACCTTTTCCAGTTTGAGGGCCGCGAAAAGATTGGCGTTCATCTCCATCCAGGTGCGCACGTAAAAAGGCGAACCCAACTCGGCGGTCAGACGCGCGGCGACATCGTCAGCCTTGAAAACATCCTTGACCGTGATTTCAATGCCCGACAGGAAGCCCGCAAACAGCCCCAGCACGTCGCGCGCGGCGGCCAAGGTGACGAAAGCCAAGGAGGAATCGTATTCGAACATGCCGGTCTTGAAGACGCCGACCACATCGAAAGCCCGGATGCGAGGGGAATAGCCCGAGGCGGTTTTCTGTCCCGAGGGCGAGAGCAGATTGACCCGGCTGCCCGCGGCGAGGCCCAGACGGCGGGCCAGCTCTTCGCCGATAATGATGCCCGGCGTACCGTCCTTTTGCAGGTCTTGAACAGAACCGGAGCGCATCTGGCGCAAGAGGGAGAGCACTTCGGGCGCGCTGGACGGGTCGATGCCGCGCAGCACCACGCCCTTGACACCGCCGCCTGCGGAAAGCATCACTTCCGTATAGATGAAGGGTGTGGCGCCGGTGACGCCCTCCACAGAGCGGATGCGCCGTGACAGATCCGGGTTGTGCTCAAAGGCCGAGGGCACATACGACATGACGATGCCGTGAGCATTGGCCCCCAAAATCTTGTCGCGCATGTCAGTGGTCAGGCCGTTGTAGACGCCCAGCACCACCACCAGAGCGCCTACGCCGATGGCTACCCCCAGAATGGACATCAGGGATATAATATAGATAAAGGTCTGCTTGCGCCGCGAAAAAAGGTAGCGCAGGGCCACGAAGAGTTCGAAGGACATTTGAAGTATTCTGGCCCAGCTTGGCTTGAGATTCAAGACTTTTTTTAGAGAAAGCGCATCCACTGGCGGATTGGCAACCGCAAGCGGACAGATCAAAAGGAGGTCGTCATGGGCGACGCTAAAAGCCAGGCGCGCACAAAATGGACCCGCAAATACCATATAGTCCTTGCGCCCAAATATCGTCCGCCGTCAGGTTTTCCACAGTGAGAAAAGACGGGCGATGGGCGAAATCCTCCGTAAGTCATTACTTGGAGCATTAAATGTTTTCAGTCATGCCGCACGGGCCGCGGCCCGCAGCGTGAAGTACAGTTTGACTATTGCCGGGACGCGTTGACGGCCGCGCAGGAAAGAACGGACCGCCCTGGCCATTCCGGAGCGTGTGGCGGCCCGTTGTTTGCCCCGGACGTTGTTTTTCAAATCCTGAATCAACAATCCATCCGGATTCAGCTCCGGATTATACGGCGGCAAAAGAAACAGCGCGAGCCTGTCCGGGCGCTTTTCCATCCGCCTGTTCGCCAGCCGGCTTGCGCATGGAATGCCGGTCCGCGGTGAGGCAGGCTTTGTGTCCTGCCCCGGTTTTTATCATGCGCTCCAAAAACTCCGCCCGCGCCGGATTGCGTCCCAAGGCGCGGCGCATGGTTTTTTGCACCGCAGGTCCCCAGGATTTCACATGCCGGCCAACAGTCCAGCGTGACAAGAAGATGCCGCGGCGGCGTTCCATCATTTCCCCCGCAAGCTCACGGGTTCAGAGAAAACCCGGCAAACGCAACTGGCCGGGACACCGGCCCACAATGCTTCCGCGTATCCCGGCGGCCTGGCTTCCAGCCGGCTTTTGTCCTTCTGGTCTTCCCAACGGCTTGTCGCATAAGGGTTTCCCGCCTCCGGAACGGCACGCTTTCATCCGCAGGCATACAAACTCCGGGGTAACGCCAAAACCCGCGCCGCCTTTTTCCGGCTCATGCCCTAGTCGGCAACGGCCCGGACGGTCCGCTTGCGAATCGCCCCGGCTGCGGAACGGGAAAGTCTACAAGCGCCCGCTTTGTCATACCGGGACAATCACATGTCAAAACTCATTTCGGGCAATGAAAAAGACCTCCATTCTTGAACCGTTCAGGGTTTCAGGAAAGGAGGTCAGTAGTGGAAATTCAAACTCTAAACCATTCAACATTGACATGCAATTATCATGAAGTATGGATACATAAATACAGGAAGAGGAAAATCTCCAAGGCGATACGAGTGGATTTTGGAGCTGTTCCGCATAAGTTGGCTGAACACCGTGAAATCAATATATTTGAATGCTGTTTGCCTGCCGAGCATGTGCATATGCTCATGTCCATTCCTCAAAAATGTTATGTATCTTCAGCGATCGTGTACATAAAAGGGAAAAGTGCCTTATATATAGCCCGTCAATACAATGGCAGGAAACGAAATTTTGGAGGAAAAAATTTCTGGACAAGAGGGTTTTATGTTTCACCCGCAGGACTGGATGAGGAAACAATCCGAAACCGCACAAGACATCAGGAAGAGGAAGATAAACGGATAGACCAGTTAAGCCTGGTCTGAGAGTTGCCGCCTTTAGGCGGCTCATGCGTTTCCAGACCGCCTTGAGCGGTTCACGCTATCTCAAGCCCACGGCTTTGCCGGGGGGATCTAACTTCAAGGAGTACATTACCAGCGACATGAACGCCAACGCCGCGGCGGACGGTTCCATCCGCGCGTCTATTCCGGCCTGATGGAGACATGATGACCGACATGTGGTCAAAATCAGGATTAGCTCAAGGCCATGCGCACGACCTACGCCGCTTCAGCGACCCACAAAGGCGTGGACGCGCTCTCCGATTCCGCGCTCGGCGATCTTCTGGAAGCTGTGATCAACGCCCAGTTCTCACAGTCGCAGGAGCCCAATGCCGACGCCCGCAGCCTGGAATTCATGAAGCGCAATCATTAGCCGTGAGCGACCTGCGCAAGCTCCAGAGCCTTTCCGGCAAGTCCGGCGGCATGGACAAGCTGCTTTCCTCGCATCCGGATCCCGGCAAGAGGGTCGACGTCATGGCCGCCAAGGCGGCCGGTAGGTAACTCGCCGTCGCGACTGGATAAAGAGTTTCATGACATCGTTTTCAGGGCCGGGACGCCCCGCTATGCTTGCGGACAGGTCCCGGTCCATTCTGTTTGTCGACGCGGCGACGTTTACAGTGGCCGCTTGCTGTTGTAAAAATTGATCAGGCATCCGTCCAAGATGATCCGGCGCTCGTCGTCGGTCAGTTCCCTGAGGCTCAGGCCGATCTCGGCCCGGACCTTGCGCTGTCCGCCTTCTTCACTTTCATGCATCAGGCATGCCAGAATGGTGGGGTACGACTCTTCCACGGCCTTGCGGATGTTCGGGATCACCAGATAGTCGCCCACGCGCAGGTCTTTGGCCAGATCCGCGTTGATCACAAAGGGCAGCATGCCCCAGTTGATCAGGTTGGAACGGTAGCGCTTGGTGGCGTATTCCACGGCCAGGTTGGCCCAGCCGCCCAGCACCTTCTGGCAGGAGGCCGCCTGTTCGCGCGCCGATCCGTCGCCCGGCTTGACCGCGAAGATGGTGGTGCCTAGGCCGATGTTTTCCAGTGGCCGCTGCCCGGCGAAAAGGTCTTCCATTTCGGACTGGCCGCCGCAGGGCGCGCAGATTTCGCGCACGCGGGCCAGCAGTCCCGGATCGGCGGGATTTTTCAGGCGGGCCTTTTCCAGGGTTTGAAAGGCCTTGGCCCGACCCACGTAGCCGGGGTCCTTGCGGGATAGGGTGTGCTCCGCCAGCTTGAGCGGGTTGGAACGCAGGGAGGAGGTCTCGCCCGAGGGAATCAGTTCGTCCGTGGTGGTCACCGGGTCGGTGATCACGCTGGCCACCTGGAGCAGCAGATGCTGGGGCAAGGGGCTCATTTCCGGCCAGTCCGCGATATTCGGGCCGAAGCTCAGCGGCGTTTCCGGCTTGGGTGCGCCAAAGCCGTTGTATATGCGACGCCGGTAGATCACGGGCTCAAAGCGGTAGTCGAGGTCCGCGTTCAGTTCCGGGGATTTCCAGTCCAGATCCGTGGCCGGGGTAAGGCGGCCGCCACGCGCGGCAGTGGCCGCGATGGAGCGGGCGTCCATGAGCGCCACGGCGGAAAGCTGGCCACCCGAGGGCTTGGAGCCTTCGCGATTGGGGAAGTTGCGGGTGGAGTGGCGGATGGACAGCGCCCCGTTGGCCGGGGTGTCGCCCGCGCCGAAGCAGGGTCCGCAGAAGGCGTTTTTGAGCACGGCCCCGGCGGTCATCAGCCTAGCTGCGGAGCCGTTGCGCACCAAGGCCAAGGCCTGCGGCTCGCTGGCCGGGTAGACCGAGAGACTGAAGGCCTGGTTGCCCGTGCTCTTGTCGTCCAGAATGGCGGCGGCCAGACTGATGTTCTCAAAGGATCCGCCCGCGCAGCCCGCGATGATGCCCTGGTCCACCCACACGCCGCCTTTGCGGATCTTGCCGCGCAGGTTGAGGCTCTTGCCCGCCTCACCGAAATGCTGCACGGCATCCGCGTCCACGGCGGCCAGAATCTCGTTCGCGCGGCGGGCCACTTCGGCCACCGGGAAGACGTTGCTGGGATGAAAGGGCAGGGCGATCATGGGCTCGATTTTGCCCAGCTCCACTCGGATCAGGCCATCGTAACAGGCCGGGCCCTGAAGGGCCAGCTCCACGAAATCCTGTTCGCGCCCGTGCAGGGCTAGGTATTGGCGGACCTTGCCGTCCGTGCGCCAGATGGAGGACAGACATGCGGTTTCCGTGGTCATCACGTCGATGCCGCAGCGGTATTCCACCGAAAGCCCGTCAATGCCGGGACCCATGAATTCCAGAACCTTGTTCTTCACAAAGCCGTTCTTGAACACCGCGCCGATAATGGCCAGGGCCACGTCCTGCGGTCCCACGCCGGGCGCGGGCGTTCCCTCCAGCCACACGGCCACCGTCTGGGGCGCGGGCACGTCATAGGTCTTGCCCAGAAGCTGCTTGACCAGTTCCGGGCCGCCTTCGCCCACGCCCATGGCACCCAGCGCGCCGTAGCGGGTGTGGCTGTCCGACCCCAGAATCATGCCGCCGCATTTGGTCATCATTTCGCGCACGTACTGATGGATGACCGCCAGATGCGGGGGCACGAAGATGCCGCCGTATTTCTGCGCCGCCGAAAGGCCGAAGAGATGGTCGTCCTCGTTGATGGTGCCGCCCACGGCGCAGAGGCTGTTGTGGCAGTTGGTCAGGGCGTAGGGCACGGGAAATTCCGTGAGGCCGCTGGCCCTGGCGGTCTGGATGATGCCCACGTAGGTGATGTCGTGGGAGGCCAGGGCGTCGAAGCGCAGACGCAGGGTCGCGTCCGTGGCCGGGGCGTTGTTGTGCGCGCCCAGAATGCGGCTGGCCAGGGTGTTCGCGCGCGCGGCGTCCAGGTCCATGCCGCGGGCTTTGGCCTCATCGGCGAACAGAATCTGCGCGCCGTCAAGAACGGTGGTCTGATCGAAAAGCTGGATCATAAGAAACCTTCTTCAATAGTGTTGACGTGGAAGCGCTGGCGTCAGTCGTTGCGCGCCGCGACCAGCTTGAGGCCGAAGGCGATGAAGACGACGCCGGTGCAGCGTTGCAGCCACTGTTGGAAGCGGGAGCTTTCAAAGGCCTTGCGCACATGGCCCAGCATGTAGGCCAAGGGCACGTACCAGCACAGGCAGAGCGCCGACATGATGCCGCCCAGTTCCAGAAACTGCGGAGCCAGGGGCATGTGCGGGTTCATGAACTGCGGCAAAAAGGTCAGAAAGATCAGCACGGCCTTGGGGTTGAGGATATTGGTCAGCAGACCCTGCTTGAAGGCCCGCCAGAGCATGATCCTGGTTGCCCTCGACACGGGGCGCGCCGCTTCCTCCGGGCTTTCTTCCGCGTCCCGGCCGGGAAGGGGCGCGGTACTGACCACGGCTTGGCCGACGGCCCGGCCCTGGCGCAGCGTCTGAACGCCCAGCCAGAACAGATAGGCCGCGCCGATGTATTTCAGGACGCTGAACAGAAAGACCGACTGCGCGATGATGGCGGAGATGCCCAGCATGGCCGCGCTGGTGTGGATGACGATGCCCAGGGCCACGCCGCAGGCCGCCGCCTGACCCTGCGGCCTGCCGTCCAGCAGCGAAATCTTGGTGATGAGGGCGAAATCCGGCCCGGGCAGCACCACCAGAATGGCGGCCAGAGGCACAAAGAGCAGCAGGTTTTCCAGTGAGATCATGGCAGGGCCTTCATGGGGAGGACAAAAGCGCCACCGGCGGTTCAGAGGGCGCGGCCCTCCGAGAACCCCTACATCCGGCAAAAGAATATAAGTTTTTGCGGTAGATGCCCGGGGGAGGGACGCTTTTTGCAAAAAGCGCCCCTCCCCCGGAAATGCCCGCCTTACAAATTCGCCCCGATGATATTACCGAACTCGGCGCAGCCCACCACCCGTGCGCCGCTGACCTGGGCGGCCAGATCCACAGTGACGGATCTGGCGGCAATGGCCTTGCCCACAGCTGCGCGGATGCGCTCCGCGGCCCTGGGCAGGCCCAAATGTTCCATGAGCAGCGCGCCGCAGAGGATCACGCTGCCGGGGTTGGCCCTGTCTTGCCCGGCGATGGTGGGCGCGGTGCCGTGGGTGGCCTCGAAAAAGGCCAGGCTGTCGGACATGTTCACGCCCGGCGCGAGGCCCAGTCCGCCCACCTGGGCGGCCAGGGCGTCGGAAAGATAGTCGCCGTTGAGGTTGGGCGTGGCCAGCACCTGATACTGCTCGGGCCGCAACAGGGCTTCCTGGAACATGGCGTCGGCAATGCGATCCTTGACCACCAGGCGGCCGGGCGAGGGTTCCTTTTCCGTACAGGTCCTGTCGCCGAATTCCTGCGCGGCCATGTCGTAGCCCCACTGGCGGAATGCGCCCTCGGTGAACTTCATGATATTGCCCTTGTGGACCAGAGTCAGGCTTTCGCGGCCGTTGTCCAGGGCGTAGCGCAGGGCGCGGCGCACCAGACGCTTGGAACCCGCCTCGGTCATGGGTTTGATGCCTACGGCGGCGGCCTCGTCCACATTGGTCACGCCCAGTCCGTCGCGCAGAAAGGTGATGAGCTTGCGGGCCTCGGGAGTTTCGGCGGCGAATTCAATACCTGCGTAAACGTCTTCCGTATTTTCGCGAAAGATGACCATGTCCACCCGCTCGGGATGCTTGACCGGAGTCTCCAAGCCTTCAAAATGGCGCACGGGCCGAATGCAGGCATAGAGATCCAAGCCTTGGCGCAGAGCCACGTTCAGACTACGGATGCCCGTGCCCACAGGCGTGCCCAAGGGGCCTTTCATGGCGATGTCCGCGCCGCGCAGGGCATCCAGAGTGGCTTCGGGCAGAGGGGATCCGGTTTCGGCCACGGCCTTTTCCCCGGCGAGCAGTTCCTGCCAGTCCAGGCGCAGGTCCGATTCCTTGGCCAGGGCCGCGTCAATGACCGGCCGCGCGGCCCGCCAGATTTCCGGCCCGATGCCGTCGCCTTCGATCCAGTAGATTTTTTTGCGCATGATGCTTGTCCCGCGTTGCGTGTTCCGTGGAAAAGGAAAGGCCGCCCCGCCGGGCACGGCGGGACGGCCTTCCGGACTAATCGTTGTCGCCGTCTGACTCTTCCTGCGAACCCACTTCCTGTTGCAGGGCACGAGCACGCCTGAGCAGTTCCTCCAGCTGAATGTCGCCGCTGACCACTCCCACGATGCGGTCATTTTCGTCGGTCACGGCGCAAGACACCGTGATGACCAGCTTGCCGGTGAAGTGCGACTGATAAACATCCATGATATGCAGGTCGCCGGTTTTCATGGGCATCTTGAACCATTCGCGCTGCGAAAAGTCGTAGCCCACAGGCAGAGCCTCGTAGACTTCCTTGTATTCCGGGTCCGTGACGGCCGAGCAGCGCATCTTGCCCTGGGCGTCCGCAAGGCAGCAGAACTGGATGAAGGGGTATTCGCGCACGAATTCGTCCAGCCGGGCGCAGGCCTGCTCGCTGAGGCCGGCCAACCCGGCGCTGCGGGACAGGCGCACGATGATGTGCGCGGCCAAATCCCCAGCCAGATGCTTGATCTGGTCGAATTCGGTGGCGAAGAGCTCGGGCATGAAGCGCTGGACCAAGGCTTCCATTTCGTCATGGGAGAAACTGGTGGTGCGCCCGGTTTCCTCGTACACGGCCATGATGGCGTCGTAGATCTGGCCCACGGCCGGGTGTTTTTTGGACACCTGCTTGTCGCCCGACAGGTTCAGGTTGTTGTTGATCCAGTAGGCCACGCCCGCGCGCCCGGTCTTGTCGGTGATGATGATGGGCACCGGACGGCCCAGCAGATGCCTGGTGTCGAAGATGTTGTAGATTTCCTCGTTCTTGGCCAGACCGTCGGCGTGCACGCCCGCGCTGGTGGCGTTGAAGTCGCGCCCCACAAAGGGATAATTGTACGGGATGTGATAGTGGAGTTCTTTTTCAAAGAACTGGGCCACTTCACTCAGAATGGTGGTGTCCGCCGCCGCGTCTTCGCCGGTGAGGGAGATATACTCCACCAGCAGGGCTTCCAGAGGTGTGTTGCCCGTGCGCTCGCCAAAGCCGAACAGTGTTCCGTTGACTGCGCCGCAGCCGTACAGCCAGGCTGTGACGCCGTTGGTCAGTACTTTGTGGAAGTCGTTGTGGCCGTGCCATTCCAGCCACTGGCCGGGCACTCCGGCCTCGTCGGTGAAGGCTCGCACGATGCGCTGCACCGAGCGGGGCAGAGCCGCGCCGGGCCAGGGCACGCCGTAGCCCATGGTGTCGCAGAGGCGGATTTTCACCGGCATGCCGCTTTGGCGCGAGAGTTCCATAAGGCGCTGGGCCAGGGGCAGGCAGAAACCATAAATGTCGGCCCTGGTCACGTCCTCAAAGTGGCAGCGTGGAATGATGCCCCATTCCAGGGCCTGGGTGGCCAGCTCCAGGTACATCTTCATGGCCTGCTGGCGGGTTTTGCCCAGCTTGAGGAAAATATGGTAGTCGGACACGCTGGTGAGCATGCCGGTTTCGTCAAATTCCATGTCCCGCACCAGCTTGAGGTCTTCCTTGGCGGCGCGGATCCATGCCGTGACCCGGGGGAAGCGGTAGCCGCGCGCCCGGCAGACGTCGATGCACTTGCGGTCTTTGGCCGAGTAAAGGAAAAATTCCGACGCCGTGATCAGCCCGGTTTTGCCGCCCAGACGGTGCAGAAAGTCGAACATCTTGGCCACCTGCTTGACCGTGTAGGGCGGCCTGGCCTGCTGGCCGTCGCGGAAGGTGGTGTCGGTGATGCGCATCTGCTCCGCCGGACGCGGAGCCAGCAGCACCTCGTCGAAAGACGTGCGGCAAATGCTCGTATAGGGGAAAAGTTCACGGTAGAGCTGGGGCTTTTCCGGATCCTGAAGGCCCAGAACGCGGTTGCCGCCCGGCTGGTGAATGATGCTCATGGGCTGTGTCTCGCTCGTGCGCGCCCCCTGGGGCACGGTAGGATTTTGGACTGTAAAGAGATTACATACCCGCTTCCCGCCTGTCCGTCCAGTGTGGAGCCTGCGCCGGGACGGATTCAGGATGCATCCGCATGCGTCACCGCGTCCGCGGCGGCGCGGACCACAGCCGCGGCCCCCAGACAGCCCAACAGGCTTTCCGTCCAGGGCCGGTGACTGTCGGCGGCGGAGTCCTTGCGGCCAGAACGAAGACGATATCCCCATCGTAAAGCAGATGCGCGGGCCGAATGGCGCGCGGGGCAGGGCATGTGGCGGCCATGCGGGCAAGACAGTTCGCCTAGACCTTGTTCAAGGGGATGTTCGTGCCCACCACAGTCAGCACAGTGTTGCCCACGGGCACATCTTTGCCGGCCAGAGCAAACAGCAGCGCTTCGCGGCCTAGATAGTGTAGTCACGAGACTGAAACCCATGAAAAGATGCATCCGATCCGGACAGTGGCCAGGAATGACGTCGTAATTTTCGCGTGCCTGGTCGCAATGCCGCGCCATCGCTTCAAATGAGGGAACGCGTTCTCCATCGGGTGCCGGGCCCTGCAAGGCTCCCTGTCG